>JAFQIB010000001.1 GCA_017397765.1 Clostridia bacterium
CGCTGGTCGGGCCTGAAAGGCCCTCCCGGCCGCTCCTCCGTGTAAGGAATGTTTTCGGCAGTTCGAGGGAGGACTTCAGTCCGACTAGCTCGGTCAACGGTTCCGTTGACCGAGCGTAGCCATCACACAGCATTGGCTGTGGGATGGTCGAGGGGGAAAACGCCCCGCCCCGGCGGCAAAGCCCCCGGATACGATGACAGTCAGAGGGCCTGCGGGCCCTCCGACACCTCCCGGAGGTTTTTGGACAGTCTGCGGAGGATGCACATGCATCCTCCTTCATAGATCAGATCTCGTCCAGCAGCTCCTCCAGCGTCAGGGTGTAGCAGAAGGGGCCGTGCTCTGCCGGGGCGATCACGCCGGGCTGCAGGAAGAAAACAAAGTTTCCTGCTTTATCCAGAAAGAAATCCTCCTCCGGATAGAAGCTCCATGCCAGATCCTCCTCGGTGAACTCCGGATAGATCGGGGAATCGGGCGCCTTCATATCCTGCTCAATCAGCATCCAGACCAGCTCCCGGACGCAGGCATCCGCCTTGTCGGTCTGGCGGTTGATCAGCCATTCATCCGTCTCTCCCGGCTCAAGCTGGTCGAGCAGGTAGGGGAGTGAAGTAATCATCCCGGAAAAGGCGCCTGTCAGGGAAAAGGTATGGCCCTTGACGTCGTGATGGGTGACCTCGCCGCCCTCGGTGGATTTCTTGTCAATGCGGATGGACAGGGTTTCAGCGCTTTGGTGGGTGATGCTGTAGGTGATATCCACCTGCATCTGACCGAGGTCCGCCGGACGATCCGAGGCAATCATCGGGCACTCATAGCCCAGCGCGTCGCTGACCTCGTACTGGTAGATCAGGTTGAAGGCCTGCGCCGCAGCGTTATCCTCCGTCATCTGGGGGTAGGCATAGCGGTAGACATAGGTTGCATCCGCTTCTGAAGCGCCCTCGGGCCACAGGTACACGCCGTTCAGGTCGTCTGCAAAGGTGAGGGGCGCTTCAGCCATGCCGCAAAGCGGGAGCAGCTTCAGGGCCAGGAGCAGGAAGAAAATCCGCTTCATGAATCGTACCTCGCTTAATAGGTATAGCGTGCGATCAGCCAGGGCATGCCGTTGTAGGTGCTGTAGGCGTCGCAGTAGATGTTGTAGTACTGGCCGAGCTTCCAGGTGGTCTTGCTCTGGTTTTCCAGCAGCACGGGACGGGTCTTGCCGTCATCCGAGCAGTACATGACCGCCAGCTGGGGCTTTTCCTCGCTGACGAAGTAGGCGATGGTGCCAACGCCCAGATATACCTGGGTTCTGGCTGCGCGGGCTTCGATGTTGCTGAGCAGCTCAGCATATTCCGCATCTGCATTCAGCGGCCAGGCAACGGTGGTGTAGTCGTCCGGGCTGGGGACATAGTAGATGGTGTAATCCACCTTGGACATTTTTTTGCCCGGATAGGACGCGGTGATGGAAATGGTATTGTAGCCCACATGATCGAAAACTGCGTTGAAGGAGAATTCGCCTGTGGTGTCCAGATCGGTGATCTTCAGATCCGTGTAGGGGGAGAGGATGTCGATCTCTGCGCCGGGGATGGTGGTGCAGTTGATGAGGATGACCTTGCTGTTGGTGGAGGTGTAGGTCGTTGCGGAAAGATCCAGCGGGATCTCCTGCACCTCGCGGTAAAGCGTGACGGTCATGGAATTGTCGCGGCAGTAGGGGCTGCGGACGGAAACATGGTACACATTGTCGCCGATGGGCTGAACGGTTGCGTTGTAGGTCAGCTCGCCGTTCTCGTTCACTGTGTCGGAAACGTCCACGCCGTTGATGGTGACCCGGGATTCCGGACGCACGTTGAAGAGCATGGAATACATGGCGGTGGTGACTTCCGTACGCAGATTGTCCGGCGTGACCAGCTTGATGGGGCTGAGCGGGATCGTGATGTCATAGGTGATGGGATCAAGCGGCACCTGCCGTCCGGAGGCGTTCTTGACAAAGGGTGTCAGGGTGACGCTCATGTTTTCCTCCGTGATGGCCTCCAGGTTTTCATACCAGACATAGTCGGGGATCTCAATGGTGGCAAAGCCGCCCACGACGGTATAGCTGGCGCGGATCTCATCGTTGCTGATGAAGATCTGCCTGCCGTCCTCGCCGGGGATCAGGATGGTATGGGCTGCCTGATCGTTGACGATGGAGGCAGTCACCAGGGCGCGGTTCTTTTCCGCATCCGCGGCGCGCTGTGCCTGCACGATTGTGTAGCCGAAATAGCCCACCAGCGCAATGACGCCAATCACCAGCGCCAGCGTAATCATCTGCACGACCCGGCGGTGGGAAACGCGGCGGGAGGGCAGCGGGCCCAGCTCCTTGAGGTTGGGCGGCTGCTGGAAGACGTTGTTCTGCTGCATGGCGTCCACGACCGGGTCGTAGGCGCGGCTGTCCTCCCACTGGGCGGGGGCGGAGGCAAGCACCACGCGGGTACCGCGGGGGTTCCGGCTCTTGCGGAAGGGCGTCTGTCCCTCTGCGGACGGGGATTCGGATGCGGGCTCCTCCGGGGCTGCGGGCGCATCCTCCATACGGGTGACGCCTTCCTCGGTCAGGCCGAAGGGTTCTTCCTCTTCCTCGGGGGCTGCGGGCGTGCTGATATGGGTATGGGGGATGGTTCTGCTTTCGGCTTCGGTGCGCAATCGGCGCTTGATGGCTTCGCCGGCTTCCTTGCGGGCCTTCAGCTCCGCCATTTCGGCCGCCAGCACCTCCCGGTCATCCGGAGAAACGCTGATATCGCCGTCCTCGTCAACCCGGATATACTCCTTGGACTTGCCGTCCTTGAGCTGGCTGCGCCAGGAGGGGGTGACGGGGGCGTCGGTGATCAGCTCCGTGCCGCAGCGCACGCAGCGCGGCAGGGAAGCGCGGTTCCATTGATTACATTTCGGGCATCTCATTCAGACAGGCTCCTTGTCGGATTAGTCATACCCTTCTTCACCCAGCGGATCAATCACCAGCTTATCGGTGTGCAGGTATTCTTTCATGGCTTCACGGCACATGGCCCAGTTGATATCCTGGACGGACATGCCTGCATATTTAATAGGCTTGAAGGCGCCCTCCTGAGGCAGACGCAGCTCTTCGATCACGCAGGTGCGCAGACCATAGGCCTGATCCAGCGCCTTGGTCAGATCCTCCAGAGACATATTGGTGGTGGTGGAGTTCTCCTGAACGCTGTCCAAAAGCGCTTTGGCCTGATCGTAGGTCATGGTGCGGCACTTGTCGGCCAGGATAGAGAGGACATTGCGCACGCGGGCTGTGCGCATGAAGTCATCGCCGTTGTTGCCTTTGCGGATGCGCATATAGATAACAGCGGCACGGCCTGTAAAGAGGTAGGAGCCCTTTCCGTTGATTGCCGGAGAGGTCTGCCAGGAGTAGAGGGGATAGCGCTTGAGGTAAGCAGCCTCGTTGCCGGTGATCTCGATCTCCACACCGCCCATGTAATCGACGATATTGGCGATCTGCTGGAAGTTGAAGATGATGTACTTATCCACCTTGATGCCCAGGTGGGTACTGACGATCTTGCACAGTGCATCCGGGCCCCAGTCCTTGACGATGTAGTTGATGCGGCCGATCACCTTGTCAGGGCGCTCAACGAGAGAATCGCGCAGGAGCGAGGTCAGCATGATCCGCTTACCTTCAGTGTCAAAGGTCAGCAGGACGATACCGTCGTTATTGTCCCGAAGTCCGCCGTTCCACTGATCCATGCACAGCAGCAGGTAATGGTGGATGCCCTCTCTGTTTTCGGGCAGCTGGTCATAGGGAATCTTCTCGATCGGGGTGGGGGTGCCTGCCATAGCGGGCAGACTCGCTGCGAGCAGCATCAGGGTCAGCAGAAGAACGAGTACGCGTTTCATCATCGGTCACTCCTTGTCAGCCATTGTTTGTCAGAAATATCAACGGAACAGCCCGGGGGTTTCATCCCGGCAGTTGGATGAAAATATTACAAATAACATTGTTTTCCGTAACAAAACTATTATAGCACTCTTTTCGGCGAAAGAAAAGAGGAAAATGCATGAAAAAAGCAGGCAGTTCAGTGAACTGCCCGCATTTTTGCTTACAGCGCCTTTTTGATCATGCTTTCCAGCGCGTCCTTAGGCTGGAAGCCCAGCTTCTGATCAACGATCTTGCCGTCCTTGAACAGGATCAGCGTGGGGATGGACATCACGCGGAACTGGCGGGCCAGCTCAGGGCACTTGTCCACGTCCACCTTGCCGACTGCCAGCTCGTTGGCATATTCGGCGGAGAGCTCTTCCACAACGGGGGCGACCATGCGGCAGGGGCCGCACCAGGGGGCCCAGAAGTCCACCAGAACGGGCTTGTCCTGATTGATGAAGTTGCTGAATTCTTCCGTCATGATTTCCTTTGACATAATGGTAATCCTCCTGTTCAGATTGATGTATTGGATGCTTCCTGGCTGCGCTGGTGAATGATGCGCACCAGCTGCGGGGTCCACTTGGGATTGCTGCGGCGTTTTTTATCTGAGACAAACAGATAGACCAGCGGGATGCCCAGACCGATGACTGCGCCGACCACCGCGCCCAGGGAATGCTTCAGGGGAATGAGGGCGTCGCCGATCAGCATGCCGCCGATCAAGCCTGCCAGCGGCAGTGCGTAGGCCAGCAGAGAAGCCTGGGTGATGGTGCTGTCCGGCATGGAGACGAGGGCCTTGTCGCCCACGGCGGCGGAGCCCTCCAGCCTGAGCGTGGTCGTTTTGGCGCCGCCCATGCAGGCATGGCATTTATCGCAGTCCGACGGGCGGCAGAAGGTGATCTCCAGCCACTTGCCGTCCACCGCAGTGACTTCGCCGAGTCTTTCCATCTTTGATCGCTCCTTTGTTTCGATTCGGAAGTATTATACCATACTTTCCTGCCGAAGGAAAGCCCCTTGCAATGATATGATACCCAGGTTTCTCCGGGCTGAAACAATCATTGGGAATTTGCGGTGATGATCCGCACATTTTCCGGGGCAAGGCCCGCGTGGGCTGCAGCCAGCGTCAGGACCAGCGCTGACTCCTTGTCCGTGATTTGCTCCTTTTCTGTCACAATGGTCAGGCTGCCGCCGGAGAGAACCGCAGTGCAGGGGGACAAGCTGCTGCCTGTCAGCGCGCCTTCCAGGGCGGATTCGGCTTGCCTGGCGTCGATGATCGATTGCAGCTGCAGGGCGGCAGATTCCAGCAGGCTGTCCTCCAGCGATGGATTGACGCAGAGCTTTTCCAGCGCAGCGATATCTGCTTTGACCTGAGCGGCCCGCTCCGCGCGGAAGGCTTCCAGGGCGGAAAGACTTTCCCGGGGCGTCTCCATCACGGGGATGGTGACGGAGGCCGGTGCCGATTGCAGCTGCCGATGGCTGGCCAGGCCGCTGATCAGCAGTGTCGTAACCAAAAGAACCAGCAGCAGCGTATTCCGATGGCGGAGCAGAAAATCAGTCCCTTTCATTTTGACCCCTCCCTTTCATAGACTGCGATCCGATCCTGTCCGATCCCCAGGAGCGTAGTGACGGCGGAAACAAGCTTCAGCCGGACAGAGATATCATCTGCCCCTTCGGCGACGATCACTGCGCTGCAGGGGACGCTTTGGTCATAATGAAAGGCGACATCGACGTCGCCCGCGCCGCTGATGGCGCTGAGTACCCGGCTGAGACGGCTTTCCTCACTGTCAGAGATTGCTTCCCGGCTGCCCAGGAGCAAGCACAGCGCTGCGCAAAACAGAAGTGCCGCCAGAATCCAGCCGTCCTTTTTCAGATAGGCGGACAAGCGGTTCATGGCATTTCCTCCTGCTGACTGACCATCCTGCTGACAAATTGCTCCTGAACGGAGTCAACGCTCAGGGCGGTGGGGGTCAGGACGGATTCCGGCGGAGAAACATGCAATTGAAATCCCAGCAGGGAGGCCAGTCCCTCGACCCAGCACATCAGCGTCAGCAGGCCGATGACCATGCCGGCGGTCTGCTTGATCCCGCCCTCGGGCAATAGGGACAGCAGGGCGGATCCTGCCAGGGACAGGGCGGCAAAGGCGACAAGCAGCTTCATCATGGCATTACCTCATCATGAAAGTCAACCCGCTGACGGCAATCAGCTGTGCAATCAGCATCAGGAACATGGCGGCGGCACACAGCTGGATGACAAACAGCAGCATCAGCACCCGCCCGAACTCGTGGAGGCACTTTGACAGCGGGCCGTCGGAAACCGGCTGCATCAGGGCGGCAGCCAGCTGGTAGAGCAGGGCGGCAGCCAGCGTCTGACACATGGGCGCCATGGCCCAGGCGGCGATCAGCATCAGCCCGGTCACGCCAAGCGCCCCCTGCACCAGCAGGCTGGAGCCCACCAGCGTATCCACCGTATCGGCAAAAAGTCCGCCGACCACGGGGATGAGATGGCTCATGGCGTATTTGGCAGTGCGGAGGGTCACGCCGTCAATGGCGGCGGCGGTCACGGCCCGGGTGGTCAGCACCCCGATGAACACGGTGAAGCAGACACCCAGCGTCCAGGCTGCGCACTGATGGAGGAAGGCAGCCAGTCGTTGCAGCCGGATGCCTTCGCCGAGCTGACAGAGCATGGTGAGGATGGCGGCAGCGGTTGCCAGCGGAACGGTCAGCTGCTGGATGAGGCCGGTCATGGCGCTGGCAGATGCGACCACGGCGGGCTGCATCAGCGCTGAGCCGCCAGAGCCGCCCACAGCTGCCATCAGTGTCAGCAGCAGCGGAAAAAGCCCCTGCATGCCCTCGGACATGCGGCGGACGGCCTGGGTGCAAAGGGCAATGTGATCCGTCAGATCCTGGGTGAGAAATACGCAGACCAGCAGCTGGATCACGACCCGGCCGGTCTCCGTGTTTCTGCCTGTCAGCCGGCGAAGGAGCGACCAGATGAGCGCAGGTCCCGCCAGTCGGGTCAGCCGCCACAGACTGGTTTTGACCGCAGACAGCAGCTTGGAGAGCAGCAGCTGAAGGGTCTGCTCAAAGTCGATGCTGATCTCGCCCCGGGCAATGGCCAGCAGCGTTTTTGCAAATCCGCCTGTTGCCGCAAAGGGATCAAGCTCCGGCGAAGCGGCCTCCAGGGCGGACAGATCCAGCCCGTCCACAACCTGCGCAATCCCTTCGGAAAGGGATTCTGCAACGGCCGGGCAGGGGAGCAGCAGAAGAAATAATTGCAGGGCGATCAGGGCGAAAGGGAGATGATTTGTGAAAGCAGTGCCTGCATGACAGGAAACGCCAGCGCAATCAGCATGACCCGCCCGGCGAACTCCACCTTTAGGGCCAGCCCCGCTTCGGAAGCATCCCGGCAGGTCTGGGCGGCGAAATCCATCAGCAGGCTGATTCCGCCGATCTTGAGCAGCTGGGTCATGTAGCGCTCCTGCACGCCGCCTGTCTGGATCAGTGCTGTCAGCGCAGAAACAATCTGCTGCAGCTGCGGCAGGACCATCAGGACTGCCATTGCTCCTGCGGCGATCGTCAGGACGACGGAGGCTTCCGGCCGCAGCTTGCGCAGGAGGAGGGACAGGACGGCGGCGCACACCGCAAAGCCTGCGATCTGAAAGGCGTTCAAGCTGCATCAGTAAAGCTGGAAGATCGTCCGCACGCTGGTGAACAGATCCTCCAGGAGCCCGGCTACCATCAGCAGTACGATGGCCAGCCCGGCGACGGCGGCCAGGTTTGCCAGCTCACTGCGCCCTGAGCTGGCAAGCACTGCGGAGACCACAGTGGTCAGTACGCCCACGCCTGCAATTTGGAATAGCAGATCAAGCTGCATCTGTCCTTCCTCCGGATCAGAGTAATAGAATCGTCAGGCAAAGCCCGCCGATCAGACCGAGCGTCTGCCAGAGCTTCACATCCTTTTCCGCGGCTGCGCTGGCCTGCGCCTGCAGCAGCTGAAGCTCCTGCGCGGCCTGGGCAGCGGCAAGGCTTCTGCTCTCCTTGGTGCCGTGGCCAAGCCGCTGAAAAAAGCGACTGAGGACGTCGCACTCCGGGCCTTCCAGTGCACATCGACGAAATGCTTCTGCTGGCGACAGCAGGGGATCGTTACGGATCAAATCTGCGGCCTGATGCAGCAGGAGATCGGGAGGCTGCTGACTGCAGGCAGTAGTACACAGCAGCTCCGGAATGGACAGCGTGCCCTGCTGAAGGAGCAGCGAGAGATGCTCCAGCAGCTGCACCCATCGGGAAAGGCGTGCCGCTGTTGCTTTCAGCTGAGCAGCATGCCGGAACCCGGCAAATGCGCACAGAAGCCCTGCCATCAGGGCAAGTGCAGCGCGGGTCATACAGGGGAGACCGGATGGCCTGTCCGGTCATAAACGGCGGTCAGCATACCGCCGCCCTCGGGCGAAAGCAAAGCATACCGGTCAAATAATTGACTGTCAGCCAATGCAGCCAGGGCCGGACGCTGAAGAATGTCCTCCAGAGAACTGCCGTGGGCGGACGCACAGATGCTTACGCCGCAGCGGACAGCCTCTTTGATTGCAGCTGCATCCTCTTGACTGCCCAGCTCGTCGGTGATGATGACCTGGGGCGACATGCTGCGGATCAGCCAGGGGATCGCCTCCGATTTGGGCAGGCCATCCAGTACGTCGCTGGTATGCCCCGTGTCCAGCTGCGGCACCCCGTGCCAGCAGGCGGCCAGCTCGCTGCGTTCATCCACAATGCAAACCTGCAGCGGCTTCCTGCCTGAAGCCAGCTGGCGGGCAAGATCCCGGAGCATGGTGGTTTTTCCGGAGCCGGGCGGGCCGATCAGCAGCAGGCGCTGCGAACCGTCCATGTGCTGCAGCAGCTTGTCCGCGCAGCCGGGCCATTGTGCGGCAATACGGATGCATACAGACCCGATGCCGGTTAAAACAGACTGCTTTCCGGAAAATTGCACAGTGCCGCACAGACCGGCCCGATGGCCGCCGCGCAATGTCAGATAGCCATGGCCGGTTTCTTCTGTCCGGGCGTACAGGCTGTGCTCGGAAAGGGCTTCAACCAGGTGCTCCAGCTGATGCCGGCTGGGCGTCCAGTCCAGCAAAGCGGTCCGTGTTGCGGTGATAAAAACCGTCGGACGGTCGGCCCGGAGGCGGATTTCCCGCAATTCACCGGGCAGGAGGAGTTCCAGCTCGCTGCGGAGCGCTTCGGGTAAGCAAGGGGACAGAAAAGCTCTTGTTTCATGCCAGTCCATGCAAAGCCTCACTCAAATATTGTCAGTCCGATCGCCTGATAAAGCGCCCAGTCCACCAGTCCGTTCGGTGAAAGCCCGTATGCCTGACGAGCCTTGTCCACGGCTTGCTGGGTCGCGCTGCCAAAGATTCCGTCCGGCCAGCCGTGGTAGAAACCAAGCGCCTTCAGCTTGCGCTGTACGGCACACACGGCGGCGCTCCGATCACCGTTTTTCAGTGTGCTGAGGAAAGGGCCCAGCTCCCCGTAGGGGCCGCATTCCATGACGACGATGGTGCCGTTGGGGACAAGGGCATAGAGCTCCTCCGCATCGCGGACACTCATGCGGATGCAGCCGTGGGAGGCTGCATAGCCGATGGACTCCGGTTTGTTGGTGCCGTGGATTCCGTAGTTTCCCCAGGGGACGTTCAGCCCGAGAAAACAGGTGCCGAAGCCGCACATTTCCCCGGAAAACCGGTGGGTGATGGTAAAGACGCCTACCGGAGTCGGCGTATCCCGGGCGCCGGTGGCAATGGGATAGGTTTTGACAGTCCGGGCGCCCTGGAACAGCGTCAGCCTTTTCTGCTCCACATCCACATGGATGATATATGCGTCGCCTGTCTGCGCAGCTGCTGACAGACAGAAGCTGACAAGCAGCACGCCCGCAAGCAATGCACGCCATCCGCACAAAGCGCTTCACCTCCGTGTGGAAGCAATGTATGCACATGGTTGTCCGCGATATGCACCTGAGAAGGCGCAAAAGGGCAAGCTGGACAAAATGTTTTCATGCGGTGTTGACAAGCTTGAAAAACCATCCGTTTGCTGATATAATAAGGCCATGGGCATGCAGCCCAAATGCGTTACTACAATTCAAAGGAGGAATTCCCCATGAAGAAGTTCCTTGCACTGATTCTGGCGGCTATGCTGCTGCTTGGCTGTGCCGCCATGGCAGAAGAAGCTGCGCCTGCGCTGACCAAGGATGTGGTCGTCCTGTTCACCAGCGACGTGCACTGCGGCATTGACCAGGGCTGGGGCTATGTGGGCCTGGCTGCCCTGCGCGATGCGCTGGTTGCCCAGGGCAACCATGTGGTGCTGGCTGACAACGGCGACGCCATCCAGGGCGAGCCTGTTGGTACCATGACCAAGGGCGAAGCGCTGATCGACCTGATGAACACCGTGGGCTACGATGTGGCCATCCCCGGCAACCATGAGTTCGACTACGGCATGGATCGTTTCCTGGAGCTGACCGGCAAGGCAAGCTTCCCCTACATCAGCGCCAACTTCAACAAGGAAGGCGAGCTGGTGTTCAAGCCTTACATCATCAAGGAGTTCGACGGTGTGAAGATTGCCTTTGTGGGCATCACCACCCCCAAGACCCTGACCTCTTCCACCCCCGCCTACTTCATGGACGACGCCGGCAATTTCATTTACGGCTTCTTCCAGGACGAGAGCGGCGAAAAGCTGTACAATGCCGTACAGACGGCGGTTGACGCTGCAATCGCCGAAGGTGCTGACTACGTTGTGGCGATGGGCCACCTGGGCAACGAAGCTGAGTGCGCTCCCTGGACCTACGCGGATGTGATCGCCAATACCACCGGCATCGACGCCCTGCTGGACGGCCACAGCCATGACAAGGATCAGGTGACCATGAAGAACAAGGCCGGCGAGGATGTGCTGCGCTCCGGCTGCGGCACCAAGCTGGAGGGCATCGGCTATCTGCGCATTGCCAAGGACGGCACGATGGAGAACGGCCTGTATGAGTGGACGATCGACTTCGCTGCCTCCGAGCTGTTCAAGAATGATGTGAGCATTGCGGTCGAAAATGCGACGGCTGCCCTGAATGAGAAGCTGGGCGAGGTTGTGGCCTCTACCCAGGTCGACCTGGTCATCAAGGACCCCGCCACCGGCGTGCGCATCGTCCGCACTGCTGAAACCAACCTGGGCGACCTGTGCGCCGATGCCTACCGCGACCAGTCCGGCGCTGATGTGGCCATCGTCAACGGCGGCGGCGTCCGCGACATCATCAAGGCCGGCGAGATCACCCTGAACGACATTCTGAAGGTGCATCCCTTCGGCAACGCCATGTGCGTGATCGAGGTGACAGGTCAGCAGATCCAGGACGCCCTGGAGTTCGGTGCGAAGGACGTGCCCAGCGAGTTCGGCGGCTTCCTGCAGGTTTCCGGCATGACCTACGAGATCCACACCTACATTCCTTCCTCCGTGAAGATGGATGAAGCGAAGATGTTCGTGGGCGTGGAGGGCGAGTACCGCGTCAAGAACATCCTGGTTGGCGGCGAGCCCCTGGACGTGACCAAGACCTACACCCTGGCTTCCCACAACTACAAGCTCAAGGGCAACGGCGACGGCTACACCATGTTTGACGGCTGCAAGATCCTGCAGGACGAGGTGAAGCTGGACAACCAGGTGCTGATGGACTACATCACCGGCACCCTGGGCGGCGTGGTTGGCGAGGAATATGCTGATCCCTACGGACAGGGCCGCATCGTGGCGGTGCCTGAGAAGCCCGCTGAGTAATCCCATTTGAACCAGTCAGCCCTCCGGTCATCAAGGCCGGAGGGTTTTTCATGCTTGTGAAGACAGGCAAAACATGATAAAATGGAATGAATCATCACGCAGGAGGAACCGGCATGTCCGAAACGATCAATATCCGACAGATTGCAGCATTGGCGAAGCTGTCTGTTGCCCCGGACGAGGAGGAACGGCTGTCCCGGGAAATGGAGGCGATCCTCGCGTTCGGCCGGCAGCTGCAGGAGCTCCCGCTGGAAGGCGTTCCCCAGACGCAGCATATATTGGATCAGCATGCGGTGCTGCGGACGGATGCTGTGCAGCCCGGCTTACCCTCCTGTGCAGTGCTGGAGGCAGCGCCTGCCAGACTGGACGAATACATTGCCGTACCGCGCACGGTGGAGTAAGGAGGCGCTGGCATGTCAATCACGAGCATGACGCTGACAGCGCTTTGCGATGCGCTGAAACGCAAGGAGCTCACACCGTTGGAGGTCGTCCGCAGCTATCTTGACCGCATCCATCAGGTGGAAGGCCACATTGGGGCATATATCTCCCTGGAAGGGGAAAATGCGCTGCTGAAGGCGGAGGAAAGCATGGACCGGCTTCCGCTGCAGGGGATTCCCGTGGCGGTCAAGGACAATATCTGCATTGAAAACCGGCGCATGACCTGCGCATCCCGCATGCTGGAGCATTTTGTGGCCCCCTATTCGGCAACGGCGTGGCAGCGGCTGGAAAGGGCTGGGTGCATCCTGTTGGGCAAAACCAATATGGATGAGTTCGGCATGGGCAGCACCACGGAGCACAGTGCCTTTCATGAGACGCACAATCCGCATGATCTGACCCGTGTGCCCGGCGGCTCCTCCGGCGGCAGCGCAGCAGCAGTGGCGGCAGGGGAGGCGGCCTTTGCGCTGGGCAGCGATACCGGCGGCTCCATCCGTCAGCCTGCAGCCCACTGCGGCGTGGTAGGGATGAAGCCTACCTATGGCACAGTCAGCCGGTATGGCCTGACGGCGTTTGCCTCCTCCCTGGAGCAGATCGGCCCCATCACCCGGACGGTGGCGGACAATGCCCTGGCGCTGTCCGTGATGGCCGGATGTGATCCAAGAGACGGCACCTCCGTAGCGCATCCCGGTCATTTCAGCGCACAGCTGGGCATGGATGTGAAAGGGCTGCGGATCGGTTTGCCAAAGGAAATGCTGGCAGGGGACGTCGCGCCGGAAATTCGGACGGCGGTGCTGGAGGCGGCTAAAACGCTGGAAGCCCTTGGCGCGGCGGTGGTGGAAATCAGCATGCCTACCGTCAAAACGGCGCTTCCGGCGTACTATATCATTTCCTCCGCCGAGGCCAGCAGCAATCTGGCCCGCTTTGACGGCGTCCGCTACGGAAGCCGGGCGGCGGACTATGCAGATCTGGACGAGATGTATGTAAAAAGCCGCACCGAAGGCTTTGGCGAAGAGGTCAAGCGACGGATTTTGCTGGGTACCTATGCATTGTCCGCCGGTTACTACGATGCGTATTATAAGCGCGCCCTGCAGGTGCGGACGCTGGTCATCCGGGATTTCCGGCAAGCCTTTACTCAGGTGGATTGCCTGCTGTCGCCCGTTACGCCACAGACTGCGCCGAAGCTGGGCGAGCTGGCTGACCCGGTGCAGACCTATCAGGGGGATCTGTATACGGTGACAGCCAATATTGCGGGGATACCTGCGCTTTCCATGCCCTGCGGCAGGGATGAGAAGGGGCTGCCGATCGGGCTGCAGCTCATGGGACCTGCGTTTTCCGAGCCGCTGCTGTACCGTATCGGCCATGCGCTGGAGGCTGCGCTCGGCCCTGTGACAGGGGAGGTGCATCTGTGATGGCCTGGAAGATGAAGCAGGGGTATGAGCTGGTTGTCGGCCTGGAGGTACATGCGGAGCTTGCGACCCGCACCAAGATATTCTGCAGCTGCCCGACGACCTTCGGCGCTGTGCCGAATACCCAGTGCTGTCCGGTGTGCCTGGGCTATCCGGGGGCGCTGCCGGTGCTGAATGCGGAAGTGGTTCATTTCGCCGCCAAGGCGGGACTTGCGCTGGGCTGCAGGATCGCCCGGTTCTCCAAGCATGACCGCAAGAATTATTTCTATCCTGATCTGCCCAAGGCGTATCAGATCAGCCAGTTCGATCAGCCCCTGTGCGAGGGCGGCGAGCTGCTCATCAGCACAGCTGCAGGGGAGAAGCGGATCGGGATCACCCGCATCCATATAGAGGAGGACGCGGGCAAGCTGATCCATGATGAGCGGGGCACGCTGCTGGACATGAACCGCTGCGGCGTGCCGCTGATCGAGATTGTCTCCGAGCCGGATATCCGTACCCCGGAGGAGGCGGATGCCTATCTGCGCAAGCTTCGTACGGTGCTGCGCTACACCGGCGTCAGCGACTGCCGCATGCAGGAGGGCAGCCTGCGCTGTGACGTGAACCTGAGCATCCGCAAGCCCGGCGAGGCCTTTGGCACCCGTACGGAGATGAAGAATCTGAATTCCTTCGTGTCCGTCGTCAAGGCGATTGAAGCGGAGTATGACAGGCAGGTGTCGGCGATCGAAGCGGGAGAAACCATCCTGCAGGAGACCCGCCGCTTCGATCAGCGCAGCGGTCAGACCTATGCCATGCGCCGCAAGGAGAATGCCAACGATTACCGCTATTTTCCCGAGCCTGACCTTGGGCCTGTCATCGTGACGGAAACGCAGCTTGCAGCATGGCAAGGCGAGCTGCCCGTACTACCGGATGCAAGGAAAGCTGCCTATATGGCACAATACGGGCTGAGTGCCTATGCTGCAGAGCAGATCGTATCGGAGCGCGCCATTGCGGAATACTTTGAGCAGGCGGCAGCGCTGTCGCATGCCCCCAAAACGGTGGCGAATCTGCTGATTACGGAGGTGTTCCGGCTATTGGACGGGGAGGATGCGGTCATCTGCATCTCTCCTGAAGACCTGGCTCGGCTGGCGGACATGACAGAGGACGGCGAGATCAACAACAACACCGCCAAAGCGGCCATCGCCGGGGTCTGGCAGACGGATGAAACGCCGGAAGATTATGTGAACCGCCTGGGGCTTCGGCAGATCAGCGACGCAGCGGTGCTCTCTCCGCTTGTCCGGCAGACGATTGAGGAGAATCCGAAGATGGTCGCTCAGTACTATGGGGGCAAAGCCTCCGTCAAGCGGGCGATCATGGGTGCTGCCATGCGGCTGGCTGCCGGCAAGGCGAATCCCGATATGATGATGCGGCTGGTGGACGAAGCGCTGGACGGGCAGGAGAATAAGTAAACAACGCCTGGGGAAGAGAACGCTTCGGAATAGACTTGTCTGACAATGAGAAAAGACGAGCATCTGGTATTCATGCCGGATGCTCATTTTCTTATGCTATTGTTCAAATGCAATGGATCGAAAGGGGAGAAATTCGCGCGGGTGTATGGAAACTGCTGCGTTGGGGCTGGCAGTTCGACAAATTGGGATTTGGCATTCCGACAAACTGGAATTGGCAGGGAGATGTAGGATTGCCGGTAACGGCCTCATCCGTCACGGCTTGCGCCGTGCCACCTTCCCCCGAGGGGGAAGGTTTTGAAGTCCCGCGGCCCTGGTTATTCCCAATCATTCCAGACTACCGTATATTCAAGCCGCATCGGCTGCAGCGAGACCTCAAAAGGAACAATGCGGCGATTTTGCAGAGGGTTTCTTCCGCTTTAGCGGAAATTCAGAGAAACCCTCTGCAATCGAGCCGCCCCGGATGCAGCCGCCACTACGCCTACTCAGGAGAACAGAGGGGGACCGGGGGGGAGCTACTTTAGCTTCCCCCCGGCGGCATTGCGCCACTTTCGACGCGCGAAAGTGGCTCTCAAGCTGCGGTGCAGTATTGCTTCTGAAGAAAAGAAATCGGACGTTCATATTACAGAAGAGCTCCCTCAGTCAGCTGCCAGCTCTCTCGTGAGGGAGCCATTTGGTGTGCCAATCCCAGTTTGTCACGCTTGCCATTCATTGTGAAAATGAAAAAGCCAAACTGCGCTTTGCAGCTTGGCTTTGGGTGTATCGCTTGCGACAGGGGAGGCTTTGAACGTGCGGAATCAGGCAGCCGGAGCTTCCTCGACGGTTTCTTCGACCGCTTCAGTGGTCTCTTCGACGGCCTCAGTCACAGCCTCTTCGACCGCTTCAGTCTCGGCTTCGACGGTCTCTTCAACGGGCATGGGGGTCGGCTCGACGGTCTCGATCACGGCTTCTTCGACAGCCTCTTCAGCAACCTCGGTGGTCTCCTCAACAGGCATGGGGGTCGGCTCGGCGGTCTCCGTCACGGCCTCTTCGACAGCCTCTTCGACAACCTCGGTGGTCTCCTCAACAGGCATGGGGGTCGGCTCGGCGGTCTCCGTCACGACTTCTTCGGCGATCTCTTCGACAACCTCGGCGGTCTCTTCAACGGGCGCGGGCGTCGGCTCGACGGTGGGAGCGGGGGTGATGCCGTTCAGCGCGTTCAGGGCCATCTGGATGCTGTTTTCCACATTGGCCAGATAAACCTCCGCAGCAGCCTTGTTGGCTTTGGCGGTTTCCAGATCGGCGGTCAGCACGGCGATCTGCGCCTTGTTGGCGTTGTTTTCCTCAGTCAGGGAGGTGAGCTGGACTTCCAGATCGGAAACCTTCTTCGTGGATTCCTCCAGGGTCAGCTGGGCCTCGCGGAGATCCTCTTTGGCCAGGTTCAGCTCGGCTTCGACGGCTTCCTTATCGGTCACCGTCTGCTGCAGCGTGGCGTTGGTTTCGGTCAGCTCGGTGTTCAGGCTGTCCAGCTGGGAGTTCAGGGCGTTGGAACGGGTGAACAGCACAACGATCAGGATGAGCGCCACCACCAGCACAACGATCAGTGCGATGAGGGACGGGTTTTTCTTTTGTACGGTCTTGGCGGTTTCAGACATGGGGAATCCTCCTTAAATCATATGAAGTGTTGCAAACGTACGTCGGTACGCAGGAGACTTAATCAAGCTGTGCATCCAGGGCGCGAAGCTCGGTGAGCGCCTGCTCCAGCCGGAGAATGGCTTCCGCCGTGGCAGCGGCTTCAGAATTGCTCTCAAACGTCTGCGCCTGCAGGACCTCCAGCGCCGCGGCCAGGCTGGCATTTTCCGCCCGCAGCTCCTTGCGCTGCTGACGGAGCGCCTGCTCCTGATCGTAGGCGGCCTGTGCCTGCGGCTGAAGGACTGCCAGCTCTGCCTGAGCAGCGGGAATCGCTTCAAGCACTTCTGCAAATTCCATCTCCTGCTTCAGCAGACGGCCCTGCATGGTCCGCAGGTTGCGCTGAGCCTCATTGATCTGCCGGGAGAGGGAAGCCTGATGAAAGACGGAGACGGCTACTGTGATGCTGCAAAGCAGGAGCACGGCAATGAAAAACGCGGAAAACACAGGGGAGTAATGCTTTCTCATATTGCTGCGGCCTCCTTCATGCTGCGGGCAGATTGTTGTAAAGTGTATTGTAGCATAGTTCTGGGAAAAATGCAAAGGCGTTTGCCAAAATGCAGGATGAAAACCGTAAAATTTCACAAAGATTACAGGTTTGTGTTCAAGGTCAGGAAATGTCATAAAAAATATCAAAGAGGCCTTGCAATGTGCTGTGAAGCCTGATATAATAAATCGGATAAGCAAAAAGCAGAAGGAGGGACGTCACGTGCGGATGCTGCTCAAGGGCGGTCTGGTGTACGAAAAGGGTCACCTTGTTCCCATGGACGTGGAGATCACGGACGGTATTGTCACCGGCCGCGGACAGGTTATTTCTTCCAATGCAGATCAGGTGTTTGATTGCCGCGGGCTCGCGGTTTTTCCCGGTTTTGCGGATGTGCATGTGCATCTTCGTGAGCCGGGCTTTTCTTATAAGGAGACCATCGAAACCGGCACAAAGGCCTGCGCCCGGGGCGGTTATACGGTGGTCGGCGCGATGCCGAATCTGAACCCCGCGCCGGATTCTGATGAGCACCTGAAGGTGCAGGAGGAGATGATCGCTGAACAGGCGGTGATCCGGGTGCTGCCCTATGCCTCCATCACCCTGGGCCAGAAGGGCGAGGGCGAGTTGACGGATATCACCGGCCTTGCAGCCCGCGTGATCGGCTTCTCCGATGACGGGCGCGGCGTGAAGGAAGCGGAAACCATGAAGGAGGCCATGCTGCGCTGCAAGGCGGCGGATTCCATCATTGCAGCCCACTGCGAGGACATGAGCCTGATTCCCGCCGGCGGCGCGATTCACGACGGCGCTTTTGCGAAGGAACACGGCATTCCCGGCATCCCATCGGAGAGCGAGTGGGGCCCGATTGCCCGTGACGTGGAGCTCATCCGCGAGACCGGCTGCCGCTATCACGTCTGCCATGTCAGCGCGAAGGAGAGTGTGGACATCATCCGCAGGGCCAAGGCGGAGGGCCTTGATATCACCTGCGAGACCGGCCCCCACTACCTGCTGATGAGTCAGGATGACCTGCAGGATCTGGGCCGCTTCAAGATGAACCCGCCCCTGCGGGACAAGGAAGATCAGGCCGCACTGATCGAGGGTTTGCTGGACGGCACCATTGACATGATTGCGACTGACCATGCCCCCCACTCCGCCGAGGAGAAGGGCAGGGGACTGGCCAAGTCCGCAATGGGCGTGGTCGGCATCGAAAGTGCCTTCCCGCTGATGTACACCTACTTTGTGGAACCCGGGAAGATGTCTTTGGAAACGCTGATGAACCGCATGGTCTACTCGCCCCGCAGGCGCTTCCGCCTGGACGGCGGCATGGAGCTCGGCGACCGTGCGGAGATCACCGTGTTCGACCTGAATGCGGACAAGGTGATCGACCCGGCTGAGTTCCTCTCCAAGGGCAAAGCCACCCCCTTTGAGGGCTGGAAGGTGCACGCGGAGTGCAAGCTGACCATCTGCGGTGATTCCATCGCGTATGACGCGCTGTAATCACCAAATTCGGAATTCGAAATTCGGAATGCGGAATTGATAGGGTACGCCATATCCGAGATACCGCAGTCCGTCCAAACAAACTAAATTCCGAATTCCGAATTCATAATTCCGAATTTAATAAGGAGATTGCTATGCAGTATCAACTGATCGAAAATACCCAACTGACTGAAACTGTCTGGCGCATGAAGCTGGCGGGCGATACCAGCGCGATCAAGGCTCCCGGCCAGTTCGTGCAGCTGACTGTTCCCGGCTTCTACCTGCGCCGCCCCATCTCCATCTGCGACTGGGACGAAGAAACCATCACCCTGGTGTACAAGGTGGTCGGTCAGGGCACCGAAGCCATGTCCGCCATGAAGATCGGCATGGAGCTGGATGTGCTCAACGGCCTGGGCAACGGCTTTGACACTTCCCGCTGCGGCGACAAGCCGCTGCTCATCGGCGGCGGCGTGGGTCTGCCGCCCATGATCGGCCTGTGCCGTCAGCTGATCGCCGAGGGCAAGCAGCCCACGGTGCTGGCTGGCTTCAATAAGGCCAGCGAGGTCTTCCTGCAGGATGCAGTGGAAGCGATGGGTGCGGCTTTCGTGCTGGCCACGATGGACGGTTCTGCCGGCGTGAAGGGCCTGGTCACCGACGCGATGGCCGATCTGGACTTCACGGATATCTGCGCCTGCGGCCCGCTGCCCATGCTCAAGGCCATCATGAACGCCACGGACAAGCCTGCCCAGCTCTCCTTTGAGGAGCGGATGGGCTGCGGCTTCGGCGCCTGCATGGGCTGCACGGTGAAGGTCAAGGGCGGCTACAAGCGCATCTGCAAGGACGGCCCGATTCTCGACCGCGAGGAGGTAATTTGGTAATATGAAGGACTTGTCTGTCGTTCTCTCCGGCGTGAAGCTGGATAACCCCATCATCCCCGCCAGCGGCACCTACGGCTTCGGCCAGGAGTTCCTGCCGTTCTATGACATCAACATCCTCGGCTCCCTGTCCTTCAAGGGCACGACCGCCGAGAGCCGCTTTGGCAACCCTACCCCCCGCATTGCAGAGTGCCCCAACGGCATGTTGAACTCTGTTGGATTGCAGAATCCCGGTGTGGATCACGTTATCGCTCATGAGCTGCCGGAGCTGCGCAAGGTGTTCCACAAGCCCATCGTGGCCAACATCAGCGGCTTCTCCATCGACGAGTACGTCAGCTGCGTGGAGAAGCTCACCAAGGAAGATCAGGTGGAGATCCTGGAGGTCAACATCTCCTGTCCGAACGTCCACGGCGGCGGCATGGCCTTCGGTACCAGCCCCGAGGCGGCGGCGAGCGTCACCCGCGCGGTGAAGCAGGTGGCTACCAAGCCTGTGTACATCAAGCTGAGCCCCAATGTGACGGATATCGTGTCCATCGCCAAGGCCTGCGAGGAAGCCGGCGCGGACGGCCTGAGCCTGATCAATACCCTGCTGGGCATGCGCATCGACCTGAACCGCCGCAAGCCCATCCTGGCCAACGTCATGGGCGGCTACTCCGGTCCCGGCATCTTCCCCGTGGCGGTGCGCATGGTCTATCAGGTGACCGGCGCGGTGAAGATTCCAGTCATCGGCATGGGCGGCATCTCCACGGCCCGCGACGTCATCGAGATGATGATGGCCGGCGCCAAGGCCGTGCAGGTCGGCGCGGCGAACCTGGTCAACCCCTATGCCTGCAAGGAGATCATCGAGCAGCTGCCCATCGAGATGGAGAAGCTGGGGATTGAACGTCTGAGCGACATTACTCGCATCTGACACGAAGCGCGGAAAATGGGTTAAGGGCCGATGGCCCTTACGGGGGATGGAAGGGGCCGCGGAGGCCCCTCCCCGCCGGAGGCCCTCACGCCGCAGCGTGAAAATGCCCCACGCGCCTTTCGCGGAATCTCCGATTCCGCCGAAACAGCTTGCCCAGCCGCAACGCAGCAAACCCAAGCAGCACAATCCGACTTGCCGCAAAGGAGCAAACCATGCCCAAAACCCTGACCGACAAGGAAGCCCACGAGGCAGCCGCTGTACTTGCATGCATTCTTGCCGTCACGACAGGATTTACGCTGTCCGATGCAGCGCAGATGATCCTCGGAGACTGGCTGGGCCTTCCGCAAGCCGGGATGATCAGCCGCGCTGTGCTGGTCATCACCGTGGTTTGTGCGGTATGCAGCATGATCCTGTGGATGCTGCGCGGCGAATGGATGGCGCAGCGCTTTTCCGGCGCATGGCTGCCGGGCACCTTGCTGGGAATTCCGGTCATGGCTGTTGTGAGCATTGCACTGGGCATCATGAGCCGGATCAATGAATCGCAGGCCTGGGTGGATGCGGAGCTTATGTTCCGGATTTCGCGCATGCTCAGCGCGGCAGCAATGCCGTTGACGGCGCTCGGTTGCTGTCTGTATGTCGGCGTCAGGCGGCGCTGTATCAAAAAATGATTTTCACATGCCTTGCGCATGTTGAAATACAGAACAACAATGTGAATACAGGAGGATCACAACAATGGCAAAGGACGTCATCATTGCCCTCGACTTTGAGAATAAGGAAAAGACCCTTGCGTTCCTGGATCAGTTCACCGGACGCAAGCCTTTCGTGAAGATCGGCATGGAGCTCTTCTACGCCGAAGGCCCCTCCATTGTCAAGGAGATCAAGGCCCGCGGCCACAAGATCTTCCTGGATCTGAAGCTGCACGACATCCCCAACACCGTCAAGAAGGCCATGGCCGTGCTGCGTCACCTGGACGTGGACATGACCAACCTGCATGCCTCCGGCACCATCGCCATGATGGAGGCCGCCAAGGAAGGTCTGACCAGGGAAGACGGCACCTGCGGCGTGCTGCTGGCTGTGACCCAGCTGACCTCCACCTCCGAGGAGCGCATGCAGAATGAGCTGCTCATCAACGCCTCCATGCCTGACACCGTGAAGAAGTACGCCCAGAACGCCAAGGCCGCTGGCCTCTCCGGCGTGGTGTGCTCCCCCCTGGAGGCTGCGCTGGTCAAGGAAGCCTGCGGCGCGGACTTCATGACCGTCACCCCCGGCATCCGCTTCGCTGACGGCGACGTGGGCGATCAGGTGCGCATTATGACCCCCGAAAAGGCCAAGGCTGCCAGCGACTACATCGTCGTGGGCCGTCCCATCACTGCGGCGGCAGATCCCGTGGCGGCGTATAAGCGCTGTGTCCGCGAGTTCCTGGGCGAAGAGTGCTGAGCCCAAAGGCTCTCCTTCCGGGAGAACTGTCAGCGGAACTGACTGAGAGGGCATGGACTGCAGGGCGTTTCGCCTCTGCGGAGGCGAGGCGGGGGCTTTCCGATCGCCCCCGCCACCCCTTCGGCCCCAATAAATGTTAGCTGAAAGATTTTGTGATAGAAAAGGAGATCATAACAATGGAAGCTTACAAGCATGAGTTTATCGAGTTCCTCGAGTCTGCCGGCGTGCTGAAGTTTGGTGATTTCACCGCCAAGTCCGGCCGCAAGATCCCTTACTTCATCAATGCCGGTGATATCAAGACCGGCGACCAGATCGCCAAGCTGGGCGAGTTCTACGCCCGTGCCTACATGGAGAAGATCGGCAACAAGCGCACCGTGCTGTACGGCCCCGCCTACAAGGGCATCTCCATCGCTGTGTCCTCTGCCGTGGCGCTGAGCAAGCAGGGCCTGGACGTGCCCTTCTTCTTCAACCGCAAGGAAGTGAAGGATCACGGCGAGGGCGGCGTGTTCGTGGGCTATGTGCCCAAGGCTGGTGAAGAGGTCGTCATCGTGGAGGACGTGATTACCGCCGGTACCGCCATCCGTGAGAGCATGGCTATCCTGGGCAATCTGGAGGGCGTGAAGGTTGCCGCGACCTTCATCATGGTCGACCGCAAGGAAAAGGGTAAGACCGAGAAGTCTGCCATGGCCGAGGTGCAGGATGAGTTCGGCTTCCCGGTGTACTCCGTCGTCGATGTGTACGACATCATCGAGTACCTCGAGGTGGACGAGAAGAACGCCGAGAATGTGCAGCGCATCAAGAACTACCTGGCCGTGAACGGTGCAAAAGCGTAAGCTTTTGCACCGAATTCGGAATTATGAATTCGGAATTAGGAATTAAGCTACTGGAACGGAATACGGTGGTCGGAGCAAAGTATACACTTTCAATTCCGCATTCCGAATTCCGCATTCCGAATTTGGCGACTGAAAGGAGCCACCCATGCGTCATTTGATTGATATTACGGACTTTACGGTTGAGGAGATCGAGGGTATCCTTGATCTGGGCGATCAGATGATTGCCGATCCGGCAGCGTACCGCGAGAGCCTGCGGGGCCGTATTCTGGCGACGCTGTTCTTTGAGCCGAGCACCCGGACCCGTCTGAGCTTTGAAAGCGCCATGCTTTCCCTGGGCGGCAGCGTGCTGGGCTTCTCCTCGGCAGATTCCTCCTCCACCGCGAAGGGCGAATCCCTGATGGATACCATCCGTACGGTCAGCTGCTATTCGGATATCATCGCCATGCGCCATCCCAAGGAGGGCGCGCCCATGGCGGGCAGCCTCAAGTCCTATGTGCCGATCATCAACGCAGGTGACGGCGGACATAATCATCCCACCCAGACCCTGACCGACCTGATGACCATCCGCCGCTGCAAGGGCCGGCTGTCCAATATGGTGGTGGGCCTGTGCGGTGATCTGAAGTTTGGCCGCACGGTGCATTCCCTGATCGGCGCGATGAGCCGGTATGAGGGCGTGGAGTTCGTGCTGATCTCTCCGCCGGAGCTGAAGGTGCCCTCCTATATCACGGAGGAGCTGAAGGTCAAGGGGATTCCCTTCCGCGAGGTGGAGACGATGGAGGAGGTCATGCCGGAGCTGGACGTGCTGTACATGACCCGCGTGCAGAAGGAGCGCTTCTTCAATGAGGCGGACTATATCCGCCTGAAGGATACCTATATCCTCGATCCGGAGAAGCTGCGCACGGCCAAGGCGGACATGTCCATCCTGCATCCGCTGCCCCGCGTGAATGAGATCTCCACCAGGGTGGATGACGATCCCCGCGCGGTCTACTTCGATCAGGTGCGCAACGGCCGCTTTGTCCGCATGGCGCTGATCACGACGCTGCTGAACTGGAGGGAGAACGCATGAATATCGACGCCATCCACTCCGGCATCGTGCTGGATCATATCAAGGCGGGCCGCGGCATGGACGTCTACCGTTTCCTGAAGCTGGACGAGGTGGACTGCCCGGTGGCCTACATCCGCAATGTGCGCAGCAATGCGCTGGGCCGCAAGGACATCATCAAGATCGATTCCGAGATCCAGGTGGATCTGGATGTGCTGGGCTATATTGATCCCGGCATTACGGTCAACATCATCAAGGACGGCAAGCTGGTGGAGAAGAAGAAGCTCTCTCTGCCGGAAAAGCTGGTCAATGTGATCACCTGCAAGAATCCCCGGTGCATCACCACTGTGGAAAACGCGCTGGATCAGCATTTCATCCTCAAGGATCGTGCGCGCGGCATTTACCGCTGCATGTTCTGCGATGCGGAAAGAAAATCAAAGGCGCTGCGGTAATCGCGGAGTATCCCCAAAACAAACGGCCCGGCATGCCAGAAACGGCGTGCCGGGCCTTGCAATTTCGGAAGGTGACAGGGTCAGCCCCGGCCTCCGCTGAGGTATTTGATCCGCAGGACATTGCCGGTATGGGCGTCGATCAGCAGATCAAAGATGCTGTCCGTGCCGGAGAAGCACAGATGCCAGTATTCCTGCCCATCTTCGCATTGGAGGACGCCTTTTTCGATGATGATGCGGTAAATGGCCAGCTCTTCGTCGGTCAGGGCGTAAATGTCCCTCAGTGCCGCATTGGCGGTCTTATGCAGCTGCTCTGCGGGGATGTCCGCCCATTCCAGCGGCTTCCAGGTGTAGGTCAGGCCTTCGTGATACTTGGGCGAAGCGAAGTCCTCCTGGAGGGGATCAATGTAGGGCTCGACCCAGTAGTCCCGGCGAAGGACGCCCTGGTTGAAATAGGTTTGCAGCTGCGCATGGCCCCAGACCGGGGAAGCTGGATCGCCGGATTGTTTCAGGGCAGCGTCCTTGTCGTCATGGCTCCAGGAAATCTCCGCGGTTTCGCCGCTGAGGGTAACGGTGTATTCTCCCAGACGATCCATGGGCAGGAAGTCGTAGGGCTTGAACACCACACGGGCGCTGTCCTCCGTCAGGGTGATCTCCGGGCAGAAGACGCCCACGGTGGTGATGCTGAAGCCGTAGGTTTCCCGAAGCAGGGCGAGCGCGGCCTTCAGGGCAGTCAGCTCCGGCGGGTAAACGGGGACTTCGGCGGTTGCAGCAAAGGCGGGAACCAGCAGCATCATCAGTGCAGTGAGCAGGGCCAGCATTTGTTTCATAGAGATTCCTCCTTTCCGGGAAGGGCGTCAGACAAACCCTTCACCTACATAGACGACATCCGGGAGGAAAAAACTGCGCCGTCAGGAAAGATTTACAATGCGTAACATACTGACGGCCCTGTCCTGTTGAAAACCGCCTGCCGGCTGTGCTATAATGAAAACAAGAAGTAAAGGAGGGCTCATATGAAGAAGCTGCTTGTGTTCCTGCTGGGCTTGCTGATGATTGCATCTGCTGCTCTGGCAGAGTTCAATATCGCTGCGCTCAGGGAGGACCCGGATTTTTATATGCGGGATATCCCCGGCTCGGTGGATACGCTGTATTGCTCTATGAATCCGCCCTATCAGGGAGAACTGAATGAAGGCTATGACGGCGAGCTGGTTGTTTATATGGACTATATGACGCTGGTGGATGCGGAGGCAACCGTGCCGCGGCTGATGGTTTCCACCGTGGCCTATGACCAGGCGCTCAATGCGGACCGCCTGCGGATGACCGTTGGCGGCAAGACCTACACCTTCGTTGTCACCCATGTGGAATCGGAATACGACGGCGTGTACATGGAGGACTACACCACCCTGCTGGTGGGCGAGGGGCTAAACATGCTCAAAGCCATTGCCCAGCAGAAGAAGGACAACCCGATCCCGGTGGAGCTGCAGTGTCTTGGAGAAACCGTGTTTGCCGGACAGGTGGTGCTGCCCGGAGAAGCGGCGGCTGATCGGTATGACCGGTGGATCGATCTGGGCGGCAAGCAGCAGAATCTCAAGCCGCTGGAGGAACTCTGGCCCTGCGAGAAAAAGTAATTCTCAATTTGTAATATAGTGTGTACAGCAAACAATGAGCCCCGAAGGAAATGCGTTCCTCCGGGGCGTTTTTGTGTCTGTTTCAGGTATAGCGGCGCAAAGGTGCAGCAAACGCTATGAAGCAAGAAGAATTACGAATGAAGAATCCGTGATTCAAAATCCTGCATAGCCCATCATTTCCGTCATTTCCTGAAGCTTTTCCAGCGGGAAGGGCGGATGGGTCAGGGGCTTCATGGCGATGGACATGAGCTTCATCGGATTGTCGTCTGCTGCGACGCGGTTGGAGGAGATCCATCCGCAGATGCGGCAGCGGTGTACGATGGCCCATTCGCCGCCCTTGCGGACCCATACGGCAATGGGCTCCATCTGTCCGCCGCAGTCTGCCTCCCGATCGCCGGGCTCAATGTCCAGATGCAGGCTGGTGAGGCAGTTGGGGCAGTGGTTGCGGTGATCGCTTCCCGCGCCTTCCGGCACGCAGAGACGGCCGCAGCACTTGCAGGTAAAGGGCTCGTTGCAGGGATGATGCTTGTAATAATGCTTGTCGTACTGTTTGCGCTTGTTTTCGCGATTCATGGGTGTGTTATTCCTCTCCATAGTCATTCAGTATACAGATATGAATGAATGCGGGAGGATTGCGGGGTGCAAACCTCCCGGTTTACACGGCTGCCTCTTTCTTATTCAACATGTAACACATTTTCCTTTCTATGGGTCGAGAGGAAACGGGAACGGCTTGACGCCGAGACGAGGGTCATCCTTTCGGTGCGCGATGGCGCGGGTTCAGGGCATTACCCTGACGTAGATGATGGGTCAGCCTCCTTGAATATTTTAATTATGAATTATGAATTAGGAATTAGGAATTTGGTTGCTGAACCGGCGGGGGCTCAGGGCAGATTTCACATATTCAATTCCTGATTCCTCATTCGTCATTCCTTATTCCGCTTGAGGTTACAGGGTGACTTCGAGTTTCGCGGCGCGGCCGATGAAGGTGCATTCGTTGACCTGCGCGGTTTCGGCGTCGTACTCCTTGTCAAAGGACTGGAGGATCACGGTGAAGTCCGCCAGCTTCTTGACCTTGCGCAGGAAGCGATGGCTGTTGTATTCCACCAGCATGATCGCGCCGTCGATGGGGGAGTGGGCGGGGACGATCAGGGCCAGATCGCCCTGATGGATGCGGAATCCCCGCATGCTGTCATCCGGCACGAGGTAGTAGAAGACCTTGTCCGGGTTTGCCCCCTCGATCTTGCCCGAGACAATGGGCAGCAGGCGGTGATCAATGGGCTTCATGATGGCGTTCATCACCGGCACATGCTTGAGCACGCTGGTGAGGGCGTCCAGCCAGATGGAGCCGCCTACGCCCTTTTCCTCCGTGTCGGTGGAGACATTCTTGCTGCCGGAGGGCGCTCTGCCGCCGGTGGAGGCGACCAGCTCCGCTTCCGGCTCAACGGGCCGGGGACGGGGGGCCGTGACGGTCTTTGCCGTCGGGGAGGCAACAGTGGCCAGATCGACCGTGGCGGCAATATCGTCCAGGGAGAAATCAGCCTCCGTCTGCTCCCGCAGGCCGATGGCCTTGAGGATACGGCGGGCCTGATCGTCCGCAATAATCTTGGTGCCCTTTTCCACAGCGACGAGGTAGCTCTCCGCCACGCCGCATTTCTTGGCAACCTGCTTGGGGGTCAGCTTGGCACGGATGCGCTCCGTGCGGATCAAATCTCCGAGTCGGCTCAAGGTCTTCGACCTCTTTCTTTCATCATGATGATGCTATTGTACTGCATTTTGGCGGTGGATGCAAGGAACTTTTCTGGTTTTCCCAGATTGGACATTGACAGACGCTTCCATCAGGTGTATACTGACGCTCCAAAACACATAGCGATATTGCGACATCTGCAAAAGAAAAGGTTCTCCAGAGGAACTGTGCAGCGCTGTCTGAACTGCGGGAAAGCCATCCGCGCTTCAGATGGCGCTGTTTTTTCGTTCCGTCGTTCGGCATGTTCGCAGAATACGAGGAGGAATGTACTCTATGGCATTCATCGAAGCACAGTCGCTCAGCAAGACCTATACACGGCACAACGCCCCCAAAAGCGGCGGCATCTCCCGGCTGTGGCGGCGGGAGATCCAGCAGATCCAGGCGCTGACCGACGCCAGCTTCTCCATTGAGCGGGGAGAGCTGGTCGGGCTGATCGGCCCCAACGGCGCCGGAAAAAGCACAACAGTCAAGCTGCTGACCGGCATTCTGACGCCCACCGGCGGCGAGTGCCGGGTGAACGGACGAACCCCGTGGGAGAACCGCCGGGAGCATGTGCGCCACCTGGGCGCGGTGTTCGGCCAGCGGACGCAGCTGTGGTGGGACGTGCCGATCCGCGATTCCTTCCTGCTGCTGCGGGATATCTACGATATTGACCATGCGGTGTGGCAAAAGCGCCTGGATGCGCTGGTGGAGGCGCTGGAGCTGGGGGAATTCCTGAATGCGCCGCTGCGCCAGCTGTCCCTGGGCCAAAGGATGCGGGCGGAGCTCTGCGGAAGCCTCCTGCATGCCCCGGAGCTGCTCTTCCTGGATGAGCCCACCATTGGCCTGGATGCAGTGAGCAAGCTGAAGCTGCGGGCCTTCCTGAAGGAGGAGAACCGGCGAAACGGTACGACGATCCTGCTGACGACCCATGATATGGAGGATATGCTGGCCCTGTGCAGCCGCGTGATGGTGCTGGGGCGCGGAAGGCTCCTGTACGACGGCGCGCTGGATGCGCTGCTGCGGCAGTACGATACGGTGCATACGCTCCGGGTGGTCTTTGAGGAAGCCCCGGAGATCGCGGCGCTGCCTGCCCATGTCACCCGGGACGGCGACGCCTATGTCCTGACCTACGAGCCTGCAAAAATGCCCACCAGCGAGCTGCTGCCGCAGGTGCTTTCCGCCGGCCGGGTGCGTGAAATGACCCTCAAGGAGCAGAACGTGGATGAGCTCATCGCCCGCATGTATAAGGAGATGGCGCTGTGAATATGAATGCAAGGCTCCGCTCCCTGAGGCCGTACATGACGGTGTTCCGCCTCCGGGCGCTGATGGAAACTCAATACCGGGCGGCAGCCCTGGGCGGGCTGGTGACGCAGGTGTTTTTCGGGCTGGTGTACATCTTCCTGTACACCGCACTCTATGCCGGGAACAGCCCGGAGATGCTGCGGGATACCATCACCTATGTCTGGCTGCAGCAGATGTTCTTCCGCATGATGTTCTCATCGGACGGAGAGCTGACGAACCTCATCATGAGCGGCGGTGTGGCTTATATGCTGGTGCGCCCGGTGGATCAGCACCGGTTCTGGGTGTGCCGGGATGTGGGCGGACGGCTGGTGGGGGCGATGATGCGCCTGATTCCCATGCTGGCGGTGCAGTTCATTTTGCCCCGGGAGCTGCGTATCGGGCTGCCGGACGGCTGGCTCAGCCTGGCGCAGTTTGGTCTTTCGCTGCTGATCGGCTGCGTCTGTCTGTGCGAATTGATGTCCATCCTGGATGCGATCAACATGAAAACGCTGGACAAGCGGGGCGTCTCTGCCATCCTGAACCTGACGATGATGACCTTCTCCGGCAATGTGATCCCGCTGACCCTGTTTCCCGACGGGCTGCAGACGCTGATCCGGTATCAGCCCTTTGCCCAGGCGCTGGATGCGCCCATCCGCATGTATCAAAGCTGTGCGGCACTGCCTGAATGGGCGCTGACCGTGGCGGTGCAGCTGGTGTGGATCGTGATCCTGCGCTGGATCGGGCGCAGCATGTGGCAAAGGCGGCTGGACAACATGACCGTGCAGGGAGGGTAAGGAATGAAATACATGACACATGCGGTGAAGATGCTCTTCAAATCCGCAATGCAATACCGGGCTTCCCTGCTGATGCAGGTGATCGCTCAATTCGTGATGACCGGCGGCGAGCTGCTGGCGGTGACGGTGCTGCTGACCCGCTTCAAGGCCGTAGGGCACTGGGGGGCGGCGGAGATCCTGTTTTTCTTCGGGGTGATGCAATCCACCTTTGCGCTGACGGAGCTGTTTGGGCGGGGGATCACCTCCTTCCCCTGGTTTGTGCAGCGCGGGGAGTTTGACGCGCTGATCCTCCGGCCAAGGCCCCTGCTTGTACAGGTGATGTTTTCCCAGCTGGACCCAAGGCGGCTGGGATCGTTCCTGGTGGGGATGATCGCGGTGCTGACGGCAGCTGCGCAGCTGGAGCTCCAATGGACGCTGCTGAAGGGACTGCTGCTGGCGGAGGTCGTGCTGGGCAGCATGCTGCTGCTGACGGGGCTGTTCATGATCGAGGCGACGGTGAGCTTCTTTTCCGTCAAGTCCATCGAGATGGTGAATGTGCTGACCTATGGCGGCAGGACGGCCTGCCAGTATCCGGTGGATGTATATCCCGGCGTGCTGCGGGTGCTGTTCACCTATGTCGCGCCCTTTGCAATGTGCATGCACTGGCCGGTGAGCGCTGTGATCGGCCAGCCGATGATGGCGCTGCCCATGTGGGCGTATTTCCTGACGCCCCTGGCGGGCGCTGCGTTCTTTGCGCTCATGGTGCGCATCTGGTACATCGGCGTGCGGCATTACAGATCCACGGGCACCTGACGTGCCGTACAGGCTGAAAGGAGGAAAATCATGACCATCGAAACACCGAGGCTGATCCTGCGAGAAATGACGGATGAAGATTTCAGCGATCTCCATGCGATACTCTCCGACTCGGAAACCATGCGCTTTTATCCCCAGCCCTATGACGAAGCCGGTGTGCGCCGGTGGATCGACTGGTGCAAGGCCAGCTATGCCGAGCATGGCTTTGGCCTGTGGGCGGTGACGCTGAAGGATACCGGCGACTTCATCGGCGACTGCGGCATTTCCCTGCAGCCCATTCACGGCGAGTGGCTGCCGGAGATCGGCTACCACATCCACAAGGCGCACTGGCGGCAGGGCTATGCCTCTGAGGCAGCGGCAGCCTGTATCCGCCTGGCCTTTGAACGGTTTGGATTTCCTGCGGTCTACTCCTATATGAACGCGGAGAACGAGCCCTCCTGGCGCACGGCGATGAAAAACGGCATGACGCAGGTTGACGCCTATACCGATCCGCACCACGGCGCGCTCAGGGTTTTCCGGATCGAGCGAAAAACATGGGATAAACAAACAAAAGGCTGAATATGCATCCGAAAACGTTTTGTTTGTCCAATCTGGCCGTCCGGATACCGGAAGGGACAGAAGTTCCGGCTTGCTTATGCATCGTGCATAAAAGTACGCATGAAGCAGCATGAAAAGACGGGCTGACAAAGCGAAAACCCGGTAAAATCGGGCGAAATGATGATAAATAAATTTTGAAAAGCGCATAAATATTCATAAAAACCCGTTGACAATTCATCAAAACAGGCGTATAATGCCACTCGTACCTTTCAATTTGAAATGGAGGAAAAAGTTATGAAGAAGCTGTTTGCACTGATGCTGGTGCTGGCGCTGGCGCTGAGCCTGTCCAGCTGCTCCAAGAAGGAAGAGGCCACCGTGATCACCGTGGCGACCAACCCCGAGTATCCGCCCTTTGAGTATGTCGAGGGCGACAAGACCGTGGGCTACGATATCGACATGTGGGACGCCATCGCCAAGAAGGCCGGCATCGAGTACACCATCGAAGCGATGGACTTTGACGCCGTCATCAGCGCGGTTGCTGCCAACCCCAACACCATCGGCCTGTCCGGCATCTCCATCACCGACGAGCGCAAGCTGACCGTTGATTTCTCCAACGGCTACATCAACGCCGGCCTGGTGGTGATCGTGAAGGACGGCAGCGGCTACACCACTGCGGATCAGCTCAAGGGCAAGAAGATCGGCGTGCAGCTGGGCACCACCAGTGACTTCTCCGCCGAGGAGATCACCGGCAAGGAGAATGTGGCCCAGTACAAGACCTTCCTGAACGCTGTGATGGATCTGCAGGGCAACAAGGTGGACGCTGTCATCATCGACAAGCCCGTCGGTCAGGCCATCCTGGCTTCCCTGAAGGACGATACCCTGAAGATCGTCGACATGGGCCTGCAGGCTGACTGGTACGGCATCGAGGTCAACAAGAAGAACCCCGAGCTGCTCAAGAAGATCAACGACGCGCTGGCTGCCCTGGAGAAGGAAGGCTTCTTCGACGAGCTGGCTGTGAAGTACTTCAGCGCTGAGTAATTGACCCTGTTCATACACCGCCGTAGGGAGGGGAACCTCTCTACGGCATTTGTGCGATTCAGATTAGTGCGGAGGAATCCCCTTGAACATTTCGATCTTCGAGCAGTGGTGGCTGGCCATTGAGCCTGCCGTACAGGCCAATACGCTCAATTTCTGGCAATTCATCTACAAGGAAATCTACCTCAATGTCATCAAGGACGACCGGTGGCTGCAGTACCTCAAGGGCCTGGGCGTGACGCTGGAGGTGTCCTTCTACGCGATCCTCGTGGGTCTGGTGCTGGGCACGGTGCTGGCCATCCTGCGCCTGCCGCAGATCCAGCACATGAATGCCCGCGGCAAGGGCTTCCTGCCTGCCGTCGGCGCGGTGGTGGTCAGGGCGCTGTCCAAGTTTGCCGGGCTGTACATCAACATCATGCGCGGCACGCCGCTGCTGCTGCAGGTGCTGATCATCAACTTCGGCATCTTCGGCTCTGTCCGCATTGACAAGGTCATCGTGGGCGTGATCGCCTGCGGCCTGAACAGTGCGGCCTATGTGGCGGAGATCGTCCGCGGCGGCATCATGAGCGTGGAGAAGGGCCAGACTGAGGCGGGCCGTTCCCTGGGCCTGGGCGGCATCCGGACGATGATCTACATCATCCTGCCCCAGGCGGCAAAGTCCGCTCTGCCGGCGATGTGCAACGAGTTCATTTCCCTGATCAAGGAGACTTCCATCCTCTCCTACATTGCGCTGACGGAGCTGACCAAGGCGGGCGACTACATCCGCTCCCGTACCTTCTCGGCCTTCACGCCCTATATTGTGTCCGGTCTTTTGTACCTGCTGGTGGTGCTGACGCTCACCTGGCTGATCGGCAAGCTGGAAAGGAGGCTGCGCAACAGTGACCACTGATATCATCATTTCCGTCAAGGGGCTGGAGAAGCACTTTGACGAAGGTAAGCTGAAGGCGCTCCGGGGCGTCGATACGGACATCAGGCGCGGCGAAGTGGTCGTGGTGATCGGCCCCTCCGGCTCCGGCAAATCCACCTTCCTGCGCTGCCTGAACCTGCTGGAGGAGCCCACTGCCGGTACCGTCACCGTGGAGGGCGTGAATATCACCGACCCCAAGGTGAACATCAACAAGCATCGGGAAAAGATGGGCATGGTGTTCCAGCACTTCAACCTCTTCCCCCACATGACCATCCTGAAGAACATGACCCTTGCGCCCTGCAAGCTGCTGAAGAAGAGCAAGCAGGAGGCGGAGGAGAAGGCCATGGCGCTGCTCAAGCGCGTGGGCCTGGCCGACCGTGCCAATGCCTATCCCAGCCAGCTCTCCGGCGGCCAGAAGCAGCGCATCGCCATCGTGCGCGCGCTGTGCATGGAGCCCCAGGTCATGCTCTTTGACGAGCCCACCTCCGCCCTGGACCCAGAGATGGTCGGCGAGGTGCTGGACGTCATGAAGCAGCTGGCAGAGGAGGGCATGACGATGGTGGTCGTCACCCATGAGATGGGCTTTGCCCGCGAGGTGGCAGACCGCGTCATCTTCATGGACGAGGGCCACATCATCGAAGAAGGCACGCCGGAGGAGATCTTCAACCACCCCCAGCAGCCCCGTACGCAGGATTTCCTGAAGAAGGTGCTGTAAGGCGCGCAGGGGATATCATTGCGCAACAGATGAAAACAAAGCAGGGTCTGCACTTGTGTGCAGACCCTGCTTTGATGTGGTTGCAATGGATTAAGGCACCAGCTCGAACACCACCGTGACGCTGGCGGAAACAACTGCGTCATCCGGCAGGATGCTGTTCTTGGCGGCAGCAGCGTCCAGCGAGGAGGCATAGGTACGGGCAGTCTGGCTCCAGCCGGTGTTGCTGTCGCTGATGGATTTGACGCCGCCCAGCTTCAGCCCGGCAGCGCCCGCGAGCAGCTCTGCCTTGCGGCAGGCGTCCCGCACGGCATAGCCCATGGCTTCATCCTGGGCCTCCGGGGCTTTGGTGGACAGGAATTCGATGTTGTAGATATTGTTCGCGCCGGCGGCGGTGGCCTGATCCAGCGTGGCGCCGACATGCGCCATGTCCCGGATGATGACATTGAGCTGGTTGGTGACGTTGTAGCCGGTCAGCTTCTGTCCGCCGAGGGAGGAATAGTCGTACTCGGCGTGCACGGAATAGCTGCTGGTGACGATGTCCTCCTCCGCTACGCCGAAATCCTTCAGTGCAGCGATCACGCCGGCGATGGTTTCGTTGTTCTTCCGGGCAGCCTCCTCAACGGTGTCTGCCTTGGTGGATACGCCCACGGAAACCCTGGCGTAATCCGCCTTCAGGGAGACCGAGGCACTGCCGGTGACGGTGATGACTGCGCCGTCTGCGGCGGCGAGGGGGGCTTCCGCTGCAGTGGCCAGCAGGGGCAGGCACAGGAGCAGCGCAAGGGCGATGGAGAGCAGCTTCTTCATATTACTTCTTCCTCCTTGCTTTTCTGATCAGGCGGACGACGAGGAGCACCAGCGCTACGATCAACAGGAAGGGCGCGGCGGCCACCAGGAAGATCACCATGTCGCCGAGGAATTCCACAAAGGACTGGAAGCCCACCTCAACGGCGGAGATCAGCCGGTCCCCGAAGGTAACGCGGGTATCGGTCAGGGGAGCGGTCTGCTCCTCGCGCAGGGTGATGTTTACGGTGGCGTAGGAGACCTGGCGATCGGTCCGGTTGAGGGAGGATTGCAGCCGGTCGATCTCATACTGGGTGTCAGCGATCTGGCTTTCCAGCGCCAGCAGATCGGAAAGATCTCCGGATTCGGTGATGAGCGCCTGCAGACGATCCATCAGGGCCAGCTGCGTATTGAGCCGGGTCCGGGTGTCCTGATAGGACTCGGTGACGTCGGTGGCGGATTCGGAGCGGGAGGTGATCCGGCCCAGCGCCGCCGTGCCCTCCAGGTAAGCGTCCAGGGAAGCCTGCGGCACCCGGAGCGTCAGATAAGCGGTGCGGAGCCCGGAGTAGCTGTTGGTGTTCTCCGATGCGGACTCGATCCACCCGCTGCAGCCCTCGCAGGCTGCCTTCAGGGCATCCAGGCTGTCCTCGTAGGTCTGGGTGGCGATGGTCATGCTGGCGGTGCGGATGATCTTCTTCTCCTCCGGCACAGCGGCAGTGAAGGCTGCGCCGTTGTCTGCGCCGCGGGCCATGGCGGTCAGCATGACGCCGCTCTCTTCCGTGACAGAGGCGGTGTCATAGGCTTCATCTGCATATTCAGCGGTGCTGTTGGCAGGGGCTGCGCCCATCATTGGCATGGAGCGGGTCTTTGCGTTGCTCTGCGCGACGGCAGGGGCAGTGTCCAGCTGCAGATCGTCTCTGGTCAGCAGCGTACCGCCAACCACAAAGACCATGGCCGCCGCGACGCTCAGCCAGCGGGTGATTGTTCTGCGGGTGCGAAGCTTGTCTGTACGGGTGTTTTCCATATCATCCTCCACCTTCTGCATCCAGGCGGCATGGAGCCCCTCCGGCATGGGGGGAACGTCCTCGTTCAGCCCGGACAGCGCGTCCCGGAGGACTTCGTTTTCATCAATACTCAGCATAGGTCTGTCCTCCTTTCACTTTCTCAGACGCTGGAATCGGGGATTTGTTCCCGTCTGCAAGGAATTTCGCGATTTTCTGTCGGGCCCGGTTGATCCGGCTCTTGACCGTGCCGACGGAGGTCTGCATGGCGGCAGCGATCTCCTCATAGCCCAGGCCCTGCAGGGCGTAGAGGATGATGGCTGTCCGCATGTCGCCGGGGAGATCATCGATGGCGGCGCGGAGCTGGTCGGCGGATTCGGCGCGGAGGACGGCTTCGTCCGGGGTGGGGGAGCCGTCGGCAGGGGCAAAGCCCTCTTCGGCCAGCTCATCGGTGGATTCAGTTTCAGGCAGGCGCTTCTGCCGCCGCAGGAAATCAAGGCAAACCGAAGCGGCGATGCGGTACAGCCAGCTCTTCAGGCTGCAGTCCCCCCGGTAGGACTTGATGGCCCGCCAGGCCTTGAGCATGGCCTCCTGCAGGCAGTCTGCCGCATCCTCCTGATGGCGGGTATAGTGCCAGCAAACGCGCCAGAGCATTTGCTCGTGGGGCGTGACCAGCTGCTCAAAGGCCTGGGCGTCTCCCTTCTGCGCCCGGCGCAGGGTGAATTCATCGGTCATGGGCTTCCCTCGCTTTCGCATGGGTATTCATCTGATAGGACGAATCAGAATTGGATTTTGTTCCCGGTTTTTCTCATCCGGCTTCATTATACCATGGGAATGGACGGTTGAAAAGCAAAGATGTAAAATATGGAGCGGCACATTGACTTGCAGGGGAAGATTTGCTATCATGAAGGCACAGGACGGTGACGAAAGATGGCAAGCAAACTGATTTTCCTCTCCGACGGCGAGATGATGGTGCTGGACGGCGGCAGACCCCGCCGACTGGACAGTGAGCGCAAGGCGCAGTATGCCCGCACAGTTCATGATCTGCAGGAGCGCAATGCCTGGAAGTATGAGGGCGCGGGCGCGAAGTTTCAGCATCAGGTGAATCCCTACGAGCTGCGCAGCGGGATGCTGGATGCTGTCTGCCAGATCCGTGCGGCGGTGCCGTGGCAGGGGAAGCTGCTCTATGCACTCACGACGCCGGAGATGGGCGGATTGTATATCAAGCCCCTGGAGGAGGGGGATTCGGCAGAGTCCCACTGGCTCAGCGAGCGGGGATTCTGCCCCATGGATCTCCACGCCCGGGGAGAGCAGGCGGTGCTGGCCCTGGACACTGCCCTGGGCGAGCGGCATATTGCCCTGATGAAGGCGGGTTCCGCCCGCTACGAGTTTGTGACCCAGGGAGATACCCAGGACAGCGCCCCCTTCCTGTGTGAGGACGGCAGGACGCTGTATTATGTGTCTGCCGGCTGGGCCAGAAGCGAGGACGGTCGTGCCATTGCCAAGGGCCCCAGCGAGCTGCTGCGGCAGGATCTGCACACCGGCAGGCTGGAGGAGATCGCGGCGGATGACAATTACGATTATTTGCGGCCCCGGATTGCACCGGACGGCACGCTGTATGTGATCCGCCGCCCCTACAAAATGGATGCACCCAGGCGGGTTGGCATCGTGGATCGGGTAAAGAGCATCGGCTCCGTATTCAAGGGCCTGGGCAGGCTGCTGCGGTTCATCGGTGATCCGGAGGGGGCGGCCAAGCGTACGCCCCGTACCGCCGGACAGACAACCGAAGCTGCCCAGCAGCGCATGTTCGAGGGCATGCTGCTGGATATCACCCGCAGCAGCAGCGGGACGGATGAAGGGGAGGGCTGCATCCCCCAGGACTGGGTGCTGCTGCGCCAGGCGCCGGACGGGCACTTCGAGGAGGTGCTGCGCGGCGCTGCGGATTACGATTTCGACGGCGAGGCCCTGATCTACACGGACGGGCGGCGCATCATCCGCCTGGAGGATGGGAAGAAGACCGTGCTGCATAAGGCGGTGTTCATCCCCAGGCTGGCGGTTTGTAAATAAGCAGAAGGGCAGACTTGTGCAGACAGGTCTGCTTTTTTGTGCGAAAAAAGGATTTTGTTAGCACTCTCACTCGGTGAGTGCTAAAAATCTCTTGCTTTTTGGAAATGAGGGTGCTATAATACCCTTCAGACCTGATATGGTCTTGAAGCATGCAAGCTTTCTTTACAGGAGGTACTTATTTATGGCAATCAATATGGAAAAGGGCAGCGTATCCATCGATGCGCAGAATATCATGCCGGTGATCAAGCGCTGGCTGTACTCCGATCAGGATATCTTCCTGCGGGAGGTCGTGTCCAATGCCTGCGACGCGATCACCAAGTTCCGTATGAAGCACGGCGCGGATGAGGACATGCAGGTGCTTGTCACCGTCAACAAGGAAGAAAAGACCGTCACGATCTCCGATACCGGCATCGGCATGACCGCCGATGAGGTGCGCCGCTATATCAATCAGGTGGCCTTCTCCGGTGCGACGGAGTTTATGAAGCAGTTTGAGGGCGACGAGAAAAAGGGTGACATTATTGGCCACTTCGGCCTGGGCTTTTACTCTGTGTTTATGGTCAGCGACAAGGTGGAGATCGTCACCCTGTCCGCAGAGGAAGGCGCGGAGGCGGTGCATTGGGTTTCCGAGGACGGCATGTCCTTTGAAATGGGCGCAGGCGAGCGGGCGGCGCACGGCACGGATATCATCCTGCACATCAGCGAGGATGCGAAGGAATTCCTGGAGATGTACCGCGTGCGCGAGGTGCTGAACCGCTACTGCGGCTATATGGCCTATCCCGTGTATATCTTCGACGCCAACGCCAAGCCCTTTGAGCGGGAGGAGACGGTTGAAGGTCAGACCGATGCGGAGGGCAAGCCCCTCAAGCGCAAGGTGACGGTCGATCCCAAGCCCAGCCTCATCAACGAGACCGCGCCCCTGTGGCTGAAGAAGCCCTCCGACTGCGAGGAGCAGGAATATATCGACCTCTATCACAAGATGTTTGGCTTTGAGGACCCGCTGTTCTGGGTGCATCTGAATGTGGATTATCCCTTCAACCTCAAGGGCATCCTGTATTTCCCCAAGCTGAAGAACGAATTCGGGGCCAACGAGGGCCAGGTGAAGCTCTTCTCCGGGCAGGTGTTCGTGGCGGATAACGTCAAGGAGGTTATCCCGGAATTCCTGATGCTCCTCAAGGGCGTGATTGACTGCCCCGACCTACCGCTGAACGTCAGCCGTTCCTTCCTGCAGAACGACGGCACGGTCAAAAAGCTCTCCGCCCACATCACCAAGAAGGTGGCGGACAAGCTGGTCGGTCTGTACAACACCGAGCGCGAAACCTACGAAAAGTACTGGGACGATATCAGCCCCTTCGTCAAATTTGGCTGCATGAAGGACGCCAAGTTCTTTGAGGCGGTGAAGAAGGCACTGCTGCTCAAAACGACGGACGACAAGTATCTGACGCTCAAGGAGTACCAGGAGCGCAACGGCGAAAAGGCCGACAAGAAGATCTACTACACCAATGATCCCAAGCGTCAGGCGGCCAGCGTGGCGATGTATACCAGCCGCGGCATCGACGTGGCGGTGATGGAGCATCTCATCGACGGCAATTTCCAGTCCTTCATGGAGGCTTCCGGCGGGGAGGAGACAGTGACCTTCGCCCGCGTGGATGCGGATGTGTCCGGCCTGACGGAGGAATCCGACGAGGGGGCGGCGCTGGATCAGGCAAAGCTGGCGGAGATGTTCCGCAAGGCGGTGGATCAGGCGGAGCTGCCGGTGGAGCTGTCTGCGCTGGCAGATGCGGAGCTGCCTGCCATCGTCACCGAGGACGAGCAGATGCGCCGCATGAAGGAGATGTACCGCATGTACGGGCAGAGCTTCATGCTGCCGGATCGGTATACGCTGGTGCTGAACCGGCGGAACAGCACCGTGCAGGCCCTGGCCGAGCGCGATCCGGAGGACGAGACGACGAAGCTGCTCTGCCAGCAGCTGTATGACCTGGCCCGTATGTCGGCCAAGCCCCTGGAGGCGGAGGAGATCACGGCATTCCTGAAGCGCAGCCAGCTGCTGGTCGCCATGGCGGCAAAAGTCAACTAACAAGGAAGCGGAAAAAAAGGGTCAAGGGGCGATGCCCCTTGCGCGGGTCCAGGGGCGGCGTTAGCCCCTGGTGGGGTACAGGGGCAACGCCCCTGCTCCGTGCCCGCAGGCACTATCCCCGCGCGCCTTTCGAGAATCCGCAGGATTCGAGAAACAGCTCGTCCAGCCCCAAAAGGAAAAGACCTATCCCCGCAACCCTACACCTGCATAAGGAAAGGACGCTGCTCCACCACGGAACAGCGTCCTGATTTTTTGCATACGCAGCATAAGCCCCTGCATAAGCGAGTAAGCCGCAAAGCAGGCCCTCTCAGCCGCCTGGCGGCGACAGCTCTCCCAGGGGAGAGCCCTTGGGGCTACTCAAACAGCGTGCAGCCCATCTCCCGGAACTCCTCGACCTTGCGCCGCAGCTCCTCCACCGTGACCTCAAAGCGCTCCGCCATGCAGCGGTAGCACAGATACTCCACCGCGCCCCGGTTGATGAGCTTCTTCGTCAGGCCAACCTCATCCCGGGTGAGGGACGCGCCGCACTGCCGGCAGAAATCAGCCATGCTGCTTCACCAGCTTGCAGAGGTACAGCTTGCAGTCATGAGGCTCCACATGGGGGTGGAAGCTGTCCATCACGGCTGCATGAGCTTCGCCGGTGAAAACGTCGGTCATCTGCAGGGCTACGCCGCCGGTGGCAGGCAGGCCCAGGTCGGCCAGCTCGACATGCACCTCCGCGCCCTTGTCCGCCAGGTTGGCGAAGAACAGCGCGAACTCGCCGTCGGACAGGTGGCGCAGGAGCACATAGGCACTGTCGGGAATGTGCTTCCAGTGGGGCTCGCCGGGCTGGGGATTGGGGTTGTCCACGCAAATGCTGTCGCGGCGGACCACATAGGGCGCGCGGCATTCCTCATCCTGATTGATGCGAAGGAGCGCCTTGTTCTGCATCAGCGCCTTGTATTCGGGGGCGAGGGTACGCAGATCGGCGCCCATCATCAGCGGCACGCCGCACAGCGCCCACAGGGTGAACTGCAGACGGTATTCCTCGTAGGTGCAGACCTTGCCGATGCCCACATTGCCGTTGCCGCACATGCCGACGGTCAGCATGTCCATATCGTTGAAGCAGCCGGGGGCGCTCATGCACAGCTTGTCCAGCTGGGACTTGGCGATGTCGGTGAAGGAACGGTAGTTGTCGAAAATATCGCCGGTGGAGCGGTACATATGCGCGCCGATCTGCCGCATCCAGGTACCGGGCTCCTGCTGGCCCCAGTTGCAGGCGGAGAAGAGGATGTCCCGGCCGGTGGCCTTGAGCGCCATGGCCATGGTCAGATACCGGGCCTTGCAGTTGCCGGAGGAGGGGAAGTTGCAGTAGTCGTACTTGAGGAAGTCCACGCCCCAGTCGGCAAAGGTCTGGGCGTCGACAAATTCGTGGTCATAGCTGCCCGGATAGCCTGCGCAGGTGCGCGCGCCGGCGCAGGAATACATGCCGAACTTCAACCCCTTGCTGTGGACGTAATCCGCCAGGGCCTTCATGCCGTGGGGGAACTTCTCCGGGTCGGGGACAATGCGGCCGTCCGCGCCGCGCTGCTTCAGGCTCCAGCAGTCGTCGATGACAAGGTATTCATAGCCGGCGTCCCGGTAGCCTTCCGCAACCATAAAATCCGCCATCTGACGGATCAGCTCATCGTTGATGCGCCAGCCAAAGGTGTTCCAGGAATTCCAGCCCATCGGGGGCGTGCGTGCGATCATGGGAAGCAACCTCCTTGTGTATGGTGAGTGAAAGAATGAATCTGAATAATGATTCGTGATGTTCCCGGGGATTCCTGCCGGCAGGAGAGAATATGTTGGGCGCGTATTCCCGGGGATTTGCTTGCTTTTTGCGTTTCCTGTGTTATAATGAGCGTAGTATTTGTCTTTCCCAAGTGAATGAACCGGGCTCTCCCGGAATATATGGAGGAACCCTATGAAGAATGCCAAAATGATTCTGGACAAGGACTACGTGATCTCCCGGATCGACAAGCGCCTCTACGGCTCCTTTATCGAGCATCTGGGCCGTGCGGTCTATACCGGCATTTATGAGCCCGGCCATGAGCTGGCGGATGAGCAGGGCTTCCGCAGGGACGTGCTGGCGCTGGTGCGCAAGCTGAACGTGCCGGTGGTGCGCTATCCCGGCGGCAACTTCGTCTCCGGCTTCCGCTGGGAGGACTCCATCGGCCCCAAGCATGAGCGTCCCCGCCGGCTGGATCTGGCCTGGAAGACGACGGAGCCCAACACCTTCGGCCTGCATGAGTTTGTTGACTGGGCCAAGGCCGCCAATACCGAGGTCATGTATGCCATCAACCTGGGCACCCGCGGTATCCTGGAGGCGCAGGATGTGGTGGATTACTGCAACCATAAGTCCGGCACCTACTGGTCCGACAAGCGCATTGCCAACGGCGCGGCGGAGCCCTTCAACATCAAGCTCTGGTGCCTGGGCAACGAGATGGACGGCCCCTGGCAGACCGGTGCCAAGACGGCCTATGAATATGGCCGCATTGCCAATGAAGCCTCCAAGGTCATGAAGTGGGTGGACAGTTCCATCGAGACGGTGGCCTGCGGCTCCTCCGGCTCCAACATGCCCACCTTCGGCGCATGGGAGTATGAGGTGCTCAACGAGTGCTATGACAATGTGGACTACATCTCCCTCCACCGCTACTACGGCAATCCCCACAATGATACGGCGGACTTTCTGGCTTCCTCGCTGGATCTGGACGACTTCATCAAGACCGTCGCCTGCATCTGCGATACCGTCAAGGGCAAGAAGCATGCCAGGAAGAGCGTGCACCTCTCCCTGGACGAGTGGAACGTCTGGTATCACTCCAATCAGCAGGATCAGACGCTGTACAAGCGCGAGCCCTGGGGCACGGCGCTGCATCTGCTGGAGGACGTCTACAATTTCGAGGATGCGCTGCTGGTCGGCCTGATGCTGATCACCATGCTCCACAATGCGGATCGGGTGAAGATCGGCTGCCTGGCCCAGCTGGTGAATGTGATCGCCCCCATCATGACCCGCGAGAAGGGCGGCGCCTGGGCGCAGACCATCTTCTATCCCATGATGGACGCCTCCATGTACGGCCGCGGCACCTCCCTGCGCCCCATCATCACCTGCGACCGGTTCGACACCAAGCATTACAACGACGTGCCGACTGTGGACGCGGCCGCTACGATGGACGACGAGGGCAATGTAACCATCTTCGCCGTCAACCGTGACCATCAGGAGCCGGTGAAGCTGGAGCTGGACATGCGTGCCTTTGGCGGCATGAAGGCGGAGTTCCATCGGGTGCTGCACCATGACGATATGAAGGCCGTCAACACGGAGGAAAATCCGGATGAGGTCAAGCCGGTGCAGATCCCTGTGGAGATGGAGGACGGCTGCATTGTGCTGCCTGCGGCGAGCTGGAATGTGATTCGGTTTGTGAAGGCATAAGAAATCCCATATCAGTGTCTGACGGGGAGGATGGGCTGCAGCATGTGCAGGTGTCCTCCCTGTCTGCGTACATACAATCAACCTATAAAAAGGGTGGCAATATTCATGAAGAGAATGACCTGTATGCTGCTGGCGTTGCTGCTGAGCCTGCATTGCACAGCACTGGCGGAGGAAGAAAAGATGGCCTGCGACTATGAGCCCCTGAAGGAGCTGGCCCGGGATAACGGCTTTCTGATGGGCGCGGCACTGTCCTATAACCAGATGAACGACGAAACCTACCTGAATACGATCAAGCACCATTTTGACACCATCACGACGACCAATGAGATGAAGGCCTACTCCCTGCTGGATCAGCGGGCCAGCCAGAACAGCCCGGACGGCATGCCGCGCATGAATTATTCCAAGGCGGATCAGATGGTGCAGTTCGCCAGCGACAACGGCCTGAAGGTGCGCGGCCATGTGCTGGTGTGGGACGCCTACATGACGAAGTGGTTCTTCCATGAGGGCTATGATGTGAAGAATCCCGTTGCGGACGCGGAGACGCTCAAGGCGCGCATGCAGTCCTACATCGCCCAGGTGATGACCCATTTCGAGACCAAATTCCCCGGCGTGGTGTACTGCTGGGACGTGGTGAACGAGGCCATCGGCGACAGCGAAGGGGAGTATGAAGCGGATGATCCGAGCCACCTGCGCACGATGCGCTCCGGCAGCATCAATCCCTTCTATACCTACGTCGGCCCGGACTATGTGGCGCTGGCGTTCCGGTATGCCTGGGAGACAAAGCAGGCGCTGAATGCCGATATCCGTCTGTTCTACAATGATTACAGCATGTTCAATATGAAGAAGCGCAGCGCTGCCATTGAGCTGGTGAAGAGCATCAACAGCTATCTGACGGATGAAAACGGTACGCCCATCCAGCTGTGCGACGGCGTGGGCATGCAGGGCTACATCGGCGGCTACGGCACGCAGACGGGCTGCATGAAGCAGACCAATCTGAGCGATATCAAGCAGAGCATCCTGGCGTATGCAGAGCTGGGCGTGGAGGTTCAGATCACCGAGATGGCCGTGCGCAACTACCGGGCGGATCTGGAAATGGAGCATGGCGACTTCTACCGGCGGCTGTTCAAGATGTTCAAGGCCATCAACCGGAATCAGGAGACGCCGAAGCTGACCAATGTGGCCATCTGGGGCATGCTGGACCGGCCCAATGAGCCGAAAACCTCTTACGGCTACAAGATGAACGGTACCCACGGCGGTCTGTTCGGCGAAAACTGCGCGGTGAAGGAGGCCTTCCGGCTGGTGCATGCTGAACTGAAGGCAGACTGAGCAAATCAATGAAAAACAGGCAGAGCCCATGACGGGTTCTGCCTGTTTGCGTGCAGGGATTATTTGAGGAAGCCGTTGATGATCTGCTCCTCCGCCTCGGCCTCATTCAGGCCCAGGGTCATCAGCTTGATGATCTGCTCACCGGCGATCTTGCCGATGGCGGCCTCATGGATCAGCGCGGCGTCGATGTTGTTGGCTTCCAGCTGGGGGATGGCCAGGATCTTCGCATCGTCCATGATGATGGCGTCGCACTCGGTGTGGCCGGTGCAGGCGGCGTTGCCGGTGATCTTGCTGTCAAACTTCTGATAGCTGTTGTCCCGGGCAACGGAGCGGCTGACCACGTCGGTGGAGGCACCCTCGCCGTTGAGGTTGACGAAGTAGCTGCTGATGGCCACCTGATCGCCGTGGGTCATCAGGCGCTCGCGGACAACCAGGCTGGCGCCGGCGCCCAGATCAGCACGGGTCACGCGGTCGGTGTTGTCCACGCCTTTGATCTGCACCATTTCCATCTCCATGGAGGAGCCTTCCGCCATGGTGACCTCGGTGACGGGGTTGAGGATGCGCTTGCCACGGCCGTCGCCCTCGCCGTAGTGCTTCTCGACGTACTTGATCTTCGCATTCTTTTCCACAAAGAAGCGGTGGATGCCGTCATGCTCGGAGTCCTGCTCGCCGCAGTTGTGGATGCCGCAGCCGGCGACGATGACCACGTCCGAGTTTTCACCGATGTGGAAATCGTTGTACACGACCTCCTTCAAGCCGCTTTCGGACAGCACGACGGGGATGTGAATGCTCTCATTGACGGTGCCGGGCTTGATGTAGATATCAATGCCGGAGCCGTCCTCCTTGGAGACGATATCGATATTGGCGGTGGTGCTGCGGGCGGCAGACTTGCCGTTGGCGCGGATGTTATAGGCGCCGTGGGGCGTGGACTCCAGGCCCGCGACCTCCATCAGGATTCGCTTCTGGATCGCGTCCATCACTTTTCGCCTCCCTTCGTGAGCTGACCGCAGGCGCTGACGGCGGAAGAGGTGCCCAGCAGGGTGGGGAGGACTTCCTCCCGGGTGCCGTGGGCCAGGATGTTGCCGCCGCCCAGCACGATGATCTCGTCGGCGATATTCAGGATGCGCTCCTGATGGCTGATGACGATGATCGTGCGGTCGGAATTGGCGCTGCGCATGCGCTCGAAGACCTCGATGAGGCTCTTGAAGCTCCACAGGTCGATGCCGGCCTCCGGCTCGTCAAACACGGACAGCACCGTGCCGCGGGCCAGCACCGTGGCGATCTCGATGCGCTTGAGCTCGCCGCCGGAAAGGCTGCCGTTTACCTCGCGGTTGATGTAATCCCGGGCGCACAGGCCAACCTCGCTCAGATAGGCGCAGGCGTCGCCCACGGACAGCTTCTTGCCGCTGGCGATGCGCAGCAGGTCGATCACGCAGATGCCCTTGAACTTCACCGGCGCCTGGAAGGCATAGCTGACGCCCATGTGTGCACGCTCGGTGATGGACTTCTCCGTCATGTCCGCCCCATCCAGCCAGATGGAGCCGCTGGTGGGCTTCTCGATGCCCGCGATCAGCTTGGCCAGGGTGGATTTGCCGCCGCCGTTGGGGCCGGTGATGACCACAAACTTGCCCTTGCCGACGGTCAGGGAAATATCATGGATGATCTCTTTTTCCGCCGATTCACCGGGAACGGCGAAGGAAAGATGCTTCAGCTCCAGCATTGGTAATTACCTCGATGATCTTTGAATCGGTGAAAATCACCAACTCTCATATTAACACAGGCTCGTCCTGTTTGTCAAGGAATCGACAAGCGCCCTGCCTGTCTGATAGAATGATACCCATTTTCCGGGTAAATGAAACGGGCCGAAAGCTGATGTCGGTCGGGCAGCGCCGCGTTTCCGGGCGGCGGGAATATCTGGCACAGGTACATTCATGTCTTGATTAAACCATGCAACTATGGTATACTGTTTCGGTAAAATTATGCAGGTTTTTCTGCTTCCGCTTTCGGGCGGAAAAGGGGCTGTCTGCACGGTTCATGCGACGGGCCGGGCATCGCCCGTCGTCTGCGATAGGAGGAATTTCCCGATGAAACACACAAGAATTCTTGCTGCTCTGCTGGCTCTGCTGATGCTGGTGGGCTCCGGCAGCGCCTTTGCTGAGATCCTGAAGCTGCCCATGGATGATTTCACCGGCGGCACCAAGCCCCAGCGCCGGTATGAGATCGGCCTGATGGAATATGAAGATCCGTCCATTCTCGTGACCCGTCAGAGCGAGCGGATGACCCTGGCGGACGGCAAGGAGACCCGTATCTATGTGCTGCGGGTGAAGATTGCCGATCCCGGTCAGCTGCGCACCACGTCCATGCAGGGCTTTGACAAGATCGGCCGCATCGGCGCGGTGGAGGTCATGTCCAACCGCGTCAACGCTGTGGTGGCCTTCGGCGGCGATTACTACTGCGGCGACGCCAAGCGCTTTGTGCTGCGTCAGAGCACGGTGTACAAGGAGACCATGGGCTCCGATCTGGATCTGCTGCTGATCGATGAGGACGGCGATTTCAACATCATCCTCGCCGAGGAGCATCCCGAGGAGATGGACAAGACCCAGGTCAACGGCAAGAAGGTCGTCAACGCCCTGTGCTTCGGCCCGGCGCTGATCAAGGACGGCCAGAAGAACACCAACCTGAATTCCGCCCCCACCCACTGCAACCCGGAAGAGATGCACGAGCGCCTGGTCTTCTGCCAGATCGGCCCGCTGGAGTACATGGTGGTGGCCTGTGCCCACCGCGGTCTGACGCTGCCGGAGATCACCGATATCATTATGACCCTGGAGCCCAATGTGCAGCAGGCCTATAACTTGGACGGCGGCATTTCCACCCAGCTGCTGTTCCTGGGCCGCCGCATCAACAACACCAGCCGTGCTCCCGAGGATAACCGCAAGCTGGTCGATATCGTGTACTTCGCCAGTGCTTATCAGCCGGATTAAGGGAAGGATCGTACGATGAATCTGCAATATGCGCTGTGGTTTCTTGGTTCACTGGTGATCTCCCTTGGCCTGTTTGCCCTCATGAACAGGGGCAAGAAGGGTCTTCTGCCCCAGTGCCTGCTGATGGGTACCCTGGGGACGCTGCTGGGGCTGGTCCTTGCCAAGCTGGTATATTATCTGGCCATGATTGATTTCATGGTGATGCAGGGCTGGGCGAAGTCCCTGGTGGACGTGACGATGGGCACCTTCAGCTATTACGGCGGTTTGGCCGGCTTCTGCCTGGGCGTTGTCCTGACTGCCCGGCTCACCCGTCAAAAGCCTATGGAGCTGCTCAATGCCTTTGCGCCGGCGGGGGTACTGCTGGCGGCGCTGGCCCGTTTCGGCGAGGGTCTGCTGGAGGGCGTGGGCATCCGGGATATGCTGTTCTGGGAGCATCCGGAGCATTGCTTCTTCCCCCTGGCTGTCTCCAATGAATACGGTGAGTGGCTGTATGCAGTGTTCATGCTGGAGGGTCTGCTCACCCTGGTCGTGCTGGCCCTCTGCCTGACGCTGTTCAAGAAGCACCGCTTCCTGCGCTCGCTGTTCTATCTCTGCCTGCTGCAGATCCTGTGCGAGAGCCTGCGCTCGGACAGCTTTACCTGGCTGTTTGTGAAGGTAGAGCAGCTGATGTGCATGCTGGGCGCCGTCGCGGTGCTGCTGGTCTATTGCATGAAGAGCCCTGGCGTCCGTCAGCGCTGGATGCCCATTGTATACTGCTTCCCGGTGGCTGCGGTGTTCGTGGTGCTGGAGTTTGCGCTCAATGGAAAAATTCCGCTGGGCAAGCCGCTGAGCTATGGCATAATGATCGCCGGGCTGGCCGTGATGAGCGTGCTGGAGGTCTGGGCCTACAAGCGCATGGCAGCCAAGCAATAAGCTGGTTTCCATGATGTGTCAGTTTACCTATCCGCGATGCGGGTAAAGCTGCTCTGCAGGACAGCTGCCTGAGCATCCGGATCGCAGCGGGAGAGGCTGAAATCGCTCTCCCGCTGCTTTTCTTTGCAAAAGCCGCTTCGCACATGCTGCGAAGCGGGTCAGACCATCAACAAACCCTGGGAGGTGTCGGAGGGCTCGCAAGCCCTCCGACTCTACATCGAAAATCGGCGAGCCCCATTGGGGAGGTTAAACGGGGCGAAGCCCCTGCGCGGCGATTTTCGTGCTTTTCCGTCAGGAAAAGCTTCCTTACACGAACGAACGGCCGGGAGACCGACTTGTCGTTGCACGAGGGAGGCGCTCGCGCCGACTAGCGAGAGCAAATGCTTGCATTTGCCGAGCATAGCCAGCGCCGGGCTTGTCCCGGTGATGGCCGAGTGACCAGTGAGTGAGTGCAAAGCCTCGACAAAGTGCCTAAAGCACTTTGTCGATACGCTGAAGCCGCTTCGCACATGCTGCGAAGCGGCTTTTTGACAGCTTTGATGGTGTTTGGATGCGCCGGATCGGCAGCCTGGATGCGCATCTGATCGGTGCTGCCGGCTTATTTGCCGGGATTCAGCAGGTGGTAAAGATTCTGCCCGAACTCGTGCCATGTATCGCCCCAATAGGGAAGAATGGCAGCGATGAACATCAGCAGGGCGATGATGAGCAGAACCTGCTTCGCCTTGCTCCACCATTCCTTTTCCCGCTGCATTTTCAGCGCGGTCAGCTCGTTCATATGCGCCAGCTGCCTGGCGACGTCAGAAAGCTCGGCGGGCTCCGGCGCAGGCGCTTCCCCCAAGAGACTTGTGACCGGCATTTCCAGAACCTCGGACAGGTGCAGCAGCGCTTCGGCGTCCGGCACCGAGGTGCCCTTCTCCCATTTTGATATGGTCTGTCGGACGACGTTAAGCCGTACAGCAAGCTGCTCCTGGGACATTCCTTTGTTCATGCGAGCCTGCTTCAGATTTTCGTGCAGCATGTGGATTCCTCCTTTGAGAACATTACAGCATGATGATACAGGAAAGGGAACCGGGCGGCAAGCAACGGGTGATAACATCTGTCAACGCCGGGTAACATGGCAGCAAAAAGGGCCTTCCCGGCAGGAAAGGCCCGAAGGATTTACTTGCGGCAAACAGTGATGACCTCGCGCTCGCGGCAGGCAGTGGGATTGCCCAGCCCATCCACGCCGCCGTCCATGTAGCGGGTGATGGTGACGGTATCCTCGTCCATGGCCTCGATATCGCACAGACCGTACTTGAGCACGTCGGACTGCTGGCGATGGGTCAGCTTGTTGCTGACATACTGCTGCAGGCTCTTGTCCTCCTTGCCCCAGGGGAAGGGGCGGCGGTTCCAGGGATCGTGGCAGCCGCACAGACCGGCCTCGTCGCCGTAATAGATGGTGGGGCAGCCGGGCAGCGCGCACAGCAGATCCACGCACATCTTGTAGCGCTTGACGGCCAGCTCGTATTCGTCCACAGTCAGGTGGATGAACTGCTGCTCGTCCTTAGGCAGATCCATGCAGCCCTTGTCCACCAGCATGTTCAGCGCGCGGGGCCGGTCGTGGCTGCCGATCAGGTTCATCAGCGCATAGCGGAAGGGAGCGGGATAGACCTCGGCCTGGTGCTTGACCAGCTTCACGAAATCCGCCGCGGTGGCATGGCCGGTGGCAAAATCCAGGATGGCCGTGCGCAGGGGATAGTTCATGACGGAGTCAAGGGTGTCGCCGGTGCAGTAGCAGCGCATCTCGCCGTAGGCCACCTTGTTGGAGGCGTCCTCCCACACTTCGCCCAGCACCACGGCGTCGGGGTTGGCCTTGCGGGCTGCCTTGCGCAGCTTGCGCAGGAAGTCCATGCTCAGCTCATCCGCCACGTCCAGCCGCCAGCCGCAGGCGCCCCTGTGAATCCAGCGGGGCACGATGCCTTCCTTGTCCTTGAACATGAATTTCTGGTACTCCGGATGGTCCTTGCGCAGCTCGGGCAGGCTCAGGATGCCCCACCAGGCGCGGTAGTCCTCCGGGAACTTCTTGAAGGTGTACCAATCATAATAGGGGGAGGATTCGCCCTGATAGGCGCCCAGGGTGGGGTAGTGACCGAAGTGGTTGAAGTACACGCTGTCCTCGCCCGTGTGGGAGAACACGCCGTCCAGCAGCACGCGCATGCCCAGGGCCTTGGCCTCCTCGCACAGGATCTGGAATTCCTCCTCCGTGCCGCACAGGGGGTCGATCTTGGAATAATCGCCGGTATCGTAGCGGTGGTTGGAGCGGGCGCGGAAGATGGGGTTGAGGTAGATGATATCAATGCCCAGGGACTTGAGATAGGGGAGCTTTTCCTTCACGCCGTTGAGGTTGCCGCCGTAGAAATCCAGCTCCTGATACTTACCGCCCCGCATGTCTCCCACAGAGATCATCTCTTCGTCCCACGTTTCGTGGACGTAGCGATCCTGACGGTCATCCTTCGCCGCGGTCTTGGCGCGGAAGAAGCGGTCAGGGAAGATCTGGTAAATATTTGCGCTGTGGAAATAGGCGGGGGTGGTGAAATCCTTGTCATACACGGTGATCTGGAAGGATTCCGGCTCACCGGAGGTATAGGCCTGGCCCTCGCCGCCCAGCTTGTCGGGATTGTTGCCGTAGATCAGGGTGCGGCCATCCTTGCGGTACACGATAAAGCGGTACCAGTACAAACCGGGATTCTCCGGCAGCTGGATGGCAGTCTCCCATACATCGTTCCCGACGTTGAGCATGGCATAGCACAGCTCCTCATCCTGCCAGGTGCGCAGGATAACGGCGGTCGCCTCATCGCAGCGGAAGCGGATGGTGACGGTGCTGCCGGTGACGGCGGGCCCCATGGGCTGACGGTAGAATGCCTGGTGGGAATCGTGGAGCATCATCGCAGTATCAGTCCTGTCTATCGTTTTTTTCGGGCTTTTACAGTGGTGATCGGGGCAGACCGGAAACGTTTTCAGTCCCGGCGAAAAGCTCGCCCGGACAATCGGGACTGCCCGGGCGGAGAGAACGTGAGGAATAACAGGCTTACTTGGTCAGGGGATCCAGATGCCAGATGGTATCATTGTATTCACGGATGGTGCGGTCGGAGGAGAAGACGCCGGACATGGCGGTATTGATGACGGCCATGCGGTTCCACTTGTCCTTGTCGGCATAGTCCTTATCGATGCGGCGCTGGGCCATGGAGTAGGAGCCGAAGTCCTTCAGGACGAAATAGGGATCACCCATGGAGCCGTAATCGCCGATGAGCAGGCTGTGGTAGAGATCCTGCAGGGCGCCGGGGGCCTCGGGCATCACGGTGCCGTCGATCATCTGGGTCAGGGCCAGGCGCAGCTCCGCGTTGGTCTCGAAGATGGACATGGGGTTGTAGGTCCGCTCGCGGTACATATCCAGCACGGTGTCGGAGCGCATGCCGAAGATGTAGATGTTGTCCATGCCGACCTGCTCGGAGATCTCCACATTCGCGCCGTCCATGGTGCCGATGGTAACCGCACCGTTCATCATGTACTTCATGTTGCCGGTGCCGCTGGCCTCCTTGGAGGCGGTGGACAGCTGCTCGGACACTTCGGTCGCGGGGATGAGAATCTGGGCGCTGGACACGTCGTAGTTCTCCAGGAACACCACCTGCAGCATCTTGCGGGCGCGGGGGTGCTTCTCGATCAGACGGGACAGGGCGTTGATGAAGCGGATGATCTGCTTGGCGCGGTTGTAGCCGGGCGCGGCCTTGGAGCCGAAGATGAAGGTGCGGGGCTGCATCGTAAAGTTTGCATCGTTCACAATGCGGTTATACAGCACCAGGCAGTGCAGGGCATTGAGCATCTGGCGCTTGTACTCGTGCAGACGCTTGGACTGGGCGTCGAAGATGAACTCGGGATCGACCTCAGCGCCCTGATGGCTCTTGAGGAACTTGGCCAGGCGCTCCTTATTGTGGCGCTTGACCTTGGCGAACTGCTCGCGGAAGGCGGCGTCGTCCGCAAAGGGCTTCAGGTTCTCCAGCAGCTCGGTGTTCTTGATCCAGTCCGTGCCGATGGCTTCGTTGATCAGATTCGTCAGCTCGGGGTTGCAGGCCATCAGCCAGCGGCGGTGCGTGATGCCGTTGGTGATCGCGCTGAACTTCTCGGGCATGACCTGATAGAAATCGTGGAAGGTTTCAGCCTTGAGGATGTCGCCGTGGAGCTGGGAAACGCCGTTGGTGTTGTAGGTCATGGCAACGCAGAGGTTGGCCATGTGGATGTAGCCGTAGGAGATGATGGCCATCTTGCCCACGCGCTCGGCCTGGCCGGGGAAGTGATTCCACAGACGGGCGCACAGACGGCGGTTCATTTCCACCAGAATCTGGTAGATACGGGGCAGCAGGGTTTTCACCATGTTTTCAGGCCACTTTTCCAGGGCCTCGGCCATGATGGTGTGATTGGTGTAGGCGATGGTCCTGGAGACGATGGCCTGTGCCTCGTCCCAGCCCAGACCCTCTTCGTCAATCAGCAGACGCATCAGCTCGGGAATGGCCAAGCCGGGGTGGGTATCATTGACGTGCACGACCACCTTTTCAGGAAGCTTCTGCCAGTTGGTGCCGTTGAGCTTCTTGAAGTCCTTGATCATGTACTGCAGCGTGGCAGAGGTGAAGAAGTACTGCTGCTTCAGGCGGAGCAGCTTGCCTTCATAATGATTGTCTTCGGGGTAGAGGATGTTGGAGATGGCTTCTGCCAGCTCCTTTTCCTCGGTGGCCTGCACATACTGGCCGCGGCCGAAGGAGCCCAGGTCCATGCGCTTGGGGGAGCGGGCGCTCCACAGGCGCAGGCTGTTCACCGTGGAGGTGTCATAGCCCACCAGCGGCATATCGTAGGGCACGGCTTCCACCGTGTTGTAGCCCACATGCTTGAAGGTCAGGCGGCCCTGCTCCTCGGTCATCTCCACATGGCCGTTGAAGTGCACCTCGCAGGCGTCCTCCATGACGGGCATTTCCCACACATTGCCGTTGCCCAGCCAGTAGTCGGGCAGCTCAACCTGCTGGCCGTCCACGATCTTCTGGCGGAACAGGCCGTATTCATAGCGGATGGAGCAGCCCATGGCGGGCAGATCCAGGGAAGCCAGGGAATCCATGAAGCAGGCAGCCAGACGGCCCAGACCGCCGTTGCCCAGCGCGGGTTCGGGCTCTTCCTTCAGCACCGCGTCGATATCGATGCCCAGCTCGTCAATGGCGGCCTTGTATTCGGCGCTGGACAACAGGTTCAGGATATTGGTGTACAGGCTGCGGCCCATGAGAAATTCCACGGACAGGTAGTACAGGCGCTTGTTGTTGTGGCTCTTGCGCTCCTCGCGGGAGATCATCCACTTCTGCATGATCTGGTCGCGGACGGTGGAGGCCAGGGCGCGGTAGATCTGCGCATTGGAGGCCTCCTGGATGGTACGGCCGTTATAGCGCTGAAGCTTGCCGATAATGGAAGCTTTGATGGATTCCTTGTCAAAGGACTTGGTGGGCATGGGGATTATTTCCTCCTCGTGTTTTCAGGAAAATGCTCCTGAAATCTATATGGGTGATACCGTCAGGGTTGACGGTACGCGGAATAAGCGTTGTCACCAACTACAACATTATACATTCATTTTGGAATTTTGACAAGCGATTTTGCATTTTCCTGTGTTTTTTCCTGCAGAATCAATCGTGCATGTGGGAAATGTATCGGATATCGGCCTTATTCCACCTTTGGCGTTCCGGGGGAGATGGCGGATTTGCCAAAGCGCCTCCGGACGCTGTCCATGGCCTGCTCGATGCGGGCCTGCCGGGGGTCGTCGGGCCGCACGTCCGTCAGGAAGGACAGCTGTGCGGTCTCTTCCTCCTCTTCGCCGCACAGTGCGGAGGCGGTGACGGTCAGCAGCCGGATGGGCGCGTCCTGACGCCAGCAGTGCTGCAGGATGGACAGGGCTTCCCGGAAAATGATCTTTGTCAGGCTGGTGGGCATGGCCAGCGTTTTTTGCCGGGAGATCACCTTGAGCTGGGGGTCCTTGATCTGCACGGTGATAGTGCGGCATTTGAGGTGCTGGGCGCGGAGCCTGCTGCCCACGCTGTCGCACAGGGGCATGAGGCCGGCCCGCCAGGCTTCCTCGCCGATCAGGTCATGGGGGAAGGTCATGCCGTTGCCCACGGATTTGACTGCCTCCGCTTCTCCCCAGCGGCGCACCGGGCTGTCGTCCTGCCCGTTGGCCATGGCATGCAGGCTTTCCCCCTGCTTGCCCAGCCATTTGACCAGGCTCTCCCTGGGCGCGGCGGCCAGCATGCCGATGGTCGTGATCCCATGGCGGCGCAGCACATCTGCGGCGGCGCGGCCTACAAAAAGCATATCCTGGATGGGGAGCGGATAGAGCAGACGGGTCACATTTTCCCTCGTGATGAGGGTGGCGGCGTCCGGCTTCTTGTAATCGCTGCCCAGTTTGGCCCACCAGCGGTTGTCGCTCACGCCCACGCTGATGGTGATGCCCAGCTCCTCCCGGATGCGGCGGCGCAGCAGATCGGCAATGGACTGCCCATCCCCGAAGAGCCGCTGGGAGCCGGTTACGTCCAGCCAGCTTTCATCCACGGAGAAGGGCTCCACCTGATCGGTGACGCTCAGGTAGATCTCATTCACCCGGCGGGACATGGCCTCGTATTCATCGTGATGGGGCGGCAGCAGCACCAGGTCGGGGCATTTCTTTTTCGCCTGCCAGACGGTCTCTGCGGTCTGGACGCCGTATCGCTTGGCGATCATGTTCTTCGCCAGGATGATGCCGTGCCGTCCCTCCGGATCGCCGGCGACGGCCACGGGCTTATCCCGCAGCTCCGGGAATTTCAGCAGCTCCACGGACGCATAGAAGTTGTTGCAGTCGCAGTGGAGGATGACCCGGCCGGACTCCGGCTGGCGCAGGGAATCAGTATGCATCGTCGTCCTCGTCCTTCTTGACGAAGTTGGCGGCCAGGTTTTCCGGCTGGAACCGGGGATCGAAGGCCAGCGCCCGGATGCTTTCCCGGCTCACGACGGTATTGGTGCCCAGGCAGTCGGTGCAACGGTAGAAGCACTCCGGGCATACGCAGCCCAGATGGGGGGCGTCCGCCTGGACCATATAGATTCCGCATTCCTTGCAGCTGCAGCGCATAAAAGCAACATCCTTTCCTGGCAGCAAATATCTGGTTCATTATAGCATGGGTGCGGCGGAATGGGAAGGGGAACGGCATGAAAAAGCGAACCGGCAGCAGCCGGTCCGCTCAGCATCAGAGATACTTGACATCCCCGTCCAGATCCTCCACGACCCGCACGCATTTGCGCAGCGCCTCTGCCGTTTCCCCTTCGCCCTGGGAGAGGATGCAGAGATTCACGCGGCAGCTTTTGCGCTCGGAGAGACAGTCATAGAGTGCGTCGGCGTTGCAGCCGTAATAATCCGGCAGATCGAGCATCAGCTTCAGGGCCAGATGAAGCTCGTTTGCGGAGGCGTACCTGTTGGCGTCAACGAAGATGTTCTGTGTCATTTGCGCTCACCGTGCCTTTCTTGCCGTCGAGAGTGACCACTGCGCCGGATTTGAGGATCTCCGTGGCATGGGCGGCGCCGATGATGACGGGGATATCCAGCGTCATGCCGGCGATCGCGCCATGGCCCTCGGGGTTGCTGTCCTCCAGCACCAGACCGGAGGCCTTGCGCAGCATGGGGAACATATTGCCGGTGGTCTGCTTGCAGACGATGATGTCGCCGTCGTCAAAGGCGGGAGCGTCCTGTTCAAAATCCCGGATGACGCAGATGGGCGCGACGATGCGTCCGCCGTGGAGGCCAACGCCCTGGGTGAGCATATGGCCGACCACATGCACCTTCATCAGATTAGTGGTGCCGGAAATGCCCAGCGGCACGCCGGCAGTCAGCACGACCAGCTCGCCGTCCCGGACGATGCCTGCCGCCACTGCGGCGTCCACGGCATGCTCGAACAGATCGTCCGTGTTGGATTCCTTGCCGATCATCAGCGGCACGGTGCCCCAGGACAGGGACATCTGCCGCCATACGCGGGGCACGCTGGTGCAGCCCACGATCACGCTGCGGGGGCGGTAGCGGCTCAGGGTGCGGGGCGTGGAGCCGGACATGGAGACCGTGATGATCGCGCTGGCATTCAGATCCTGCGCGGAGGTCACGGTGGCATGGGAGATGGCGTTGGTGACGTCGGTGGAGACGGCGTTGGCGCGGGTGAAGCCGCGGATGTTCTTGATGTCGGCCTCGGCGGCCAGGGCGATCTTCACCATGGTCTGCACCGCTTCCACGGGGTATGCGCCCACGGCGGTCTCGCCGGAGAGCATGATGGCGCTGGTGCCGTCATAGATGGCGTTGGCAACGTCCGTGGCCTCAGCGCGGGTGGGGCGGGGATTCTTGATCATGGAGTCCAGCATCTGGGTGGCGGTGATGACCGGCTTGCCCAGGGCCAGACAGCGCTGGATCAGTTCCTTCTGCAGGGAAGGCACGACCTCCAGGGGCACCTCGACGCCCAGATCACCGCGGGCGACCATCACGCCGTCCACCACGCGGAGGATCTCGTCGATGTTTTCCACGCCCTCCATGTTTTCGATCTTGGCGATGATGTTGATGCCGCTGCCGTCATGCTCCTTGAGGATCTGACGCATCTGCAGGATATCGTCAGCGGAGCGGGTGAAGGAGGCGGCGATAAAGTCGAAGCCGTTTTCCGCTGCGAAGATGATATCGGAGCGATCCTTTTCGCTGATGAAGGGCATGGACAGATGCACGTTGGGAATATTCACGCCCTTGTTGTTGGAGACAACGCCTCCGTTGTTGACGCGGCAGACGATATCGTTGCCCTCGATCTTTTCCACCACCATGCCGATCAGGCCGTCGTCGATCAGGATGGCATTGCCGACCTTCACGTCCTGGGGCAGATTCTGATAGGTGATGGAGACGCGGTGCTCGTCGCCCTCGACCTCATCGGCGGTCAGCGTGAAGCGCTGGCCGGGCTGCAGCGTTACCCTGCCCTCCTTGAAGGAACGCACACGCACCTCGGGGCCCTTGGTGTCCAGCAGTGTGGCGATGGGCAGACCCAGCTCGTCGCGGATACGGCAGACCTCGTTATGATTGCGCTTGTGGCTCTCATGGTCGCCGTGGGAGAAGTTGAAGCGCGCCACATTCATGCCGGCCTTCATCAGGTCGGCAATCAGGCCCTTTTCAAACAGGTTCGGGCCCATGGTGCAGACGATCTTTGTCTTGCGGATGGGGGTGGTCATGGTGACAGTCCTCCATGATATATGTAGATTAACGGTTAGTCTGGTGTATACCATTGCTTATTATACAACATTTTTCGCCCCTTGTGAAGAGGGCAGGGGCGATTGACAGAAAAAGAGCGCACCCGCTTTCGCGGATGCGCCCAGACTGTCAAAAAACCTATGGGTGGCATTGGAGGGCTCGCAAGCCCTCCGATTTTAGATCGAAAATCGGCGACATGCGCGGCGATTTTCGCGCGATTTTGCTTGCAAAATCGCTTCCTTACACGAGCAAACGGCCGGGAGAGCCATTTATGGCTCGACCAGTGCGCGAGTGCAAACCCTCGAATAAGTGCCTAAAGCACTTTTTCGACACCCTGAGCGCACCCGCTTTCGCGGATGCGCCCGGCAGTTATACGCCTGTATTGTAGAAGCTTTCGACCTTCCAGCCGGTTTCATCGGATTCCCATTCAAGCTGCGGGAACAATAGCTCGCCGTTCTCTGTGCAGACCTCGTACTGGGCGTCGAAATCCAGTGCGCGGATGGATACGGCAGGATCGGGGCGGAGGGTGTCCAGCTCGTACACATTGCGCCGGTAGAGACCGCTTTCGTGGGCGGTCCCCAGCCTGTACAGCAGCCCGTCGATGATTTCCAGACGCGGGTCGTGAGTCTCGGAGTATCGCTGGATGACCTCCTCGGGGGTGAGCGCGGCCAGGTCAGCGTCTGGTGCAGAATGGGCCAGCAGGGTGTCGCGGATACCGTCCTCGCCCAGCAGGTCGATGGCGGTATTGCCGGTGAGGCTCATCAGGTTGCTGCCGTCCCATGAAAGCGCCATCAAATATGCGCCGATGACTTCGCCCTCACATTCCAGCACGATGGCTTTCATGCTGTACAGCACGCCGCCGGTGCTGCCCTCTGAGAGGAAACGCGCATCTGAAGGCTTCCACTTCACCCGGTTGACCGGCTCCACCAGGTAGTACATGCAGGGCAGCACGGTCTTGCCGAGGGATGGCGTGAGGTCGTAGCCTGCATCCCGCAGGAACAGATCTGCCCAGGTGAAATGCAGGGCTGTTGGGTCGGTGCGGGAGGCGGTCAGCACAACGGGCAGGGTTTCAACCGTGCAGCTGCGCCGGAAGGCGATCGTCCAGCCGTGTTCCGCCAAGAGGCTGCGGTGCTCCTCCGGGATGGTGAAGGTGGGCGAATCCCAAAGGGTGTTTTGCAGCAGCAAAGGCAGCTCGCAGCCCACGCGGAAGATCTCGCCCGCAGGCGTCAGCAGCCAGGCCTGGTTGTACAGATTGTCGTGGAACACCTGGTAGATGACCTGTTTCTGCCCGGCCAGGACGCAGCATACCTCGTAGGTGTTGGTGCCGTTGGGTATTTCAGAAGTATCGCAGCGTTCCGCAGGGGTGGTCAGCATGCCCATCAGCAGGTCAATATAGGCGGCGTCGGTGATGCTGTCGCTGCGCATCCCATAGCGCAATTCGCTGATGGAAACGCTGATGACCGGTGAATCTGCCAGTGCCGTCAAGGGCAGCAGCGCCAGGAGAAACAGCAGGCAAAGCAGCTTCTTCATAAAAAACATCCTTTCACAATGCATTCACCGATAAGACGAATCAGCAAAGAAAAAGCTTCCAGATATTTCCCGGAAAACTGAAAAAAGAGCGCACCCGCTTTCGCAGATGCGCCCATGATTCTCAATTCCGAATTCCGAATTCAGAATTCCGAATTTCACTTCAGCAGCTTGCCCATGACCCGGATCATCAGGAAGAACAGGATCAGCACGAGGAACACGCCGCCCAGGCCGCCGGCCGTGACGATCAGGCCCTTGGTCAGCAGGGGAATGTCCTTCACGGAGGCAGCAGCTTCCTCCGCCAGCGCGGGGGAGGCCAGGAACAGGGAGAGCAGGGAGAAAATCAGCTTCTTCATTGTTGTTTCCTCCTTTTATCAGCCGCCCAGGAGCATGGTCACCAGGGTGATCACCATGCCACCGGCCACGATGGAGCCCAGCTGGCCGGAAACGTTGGCGCTGGTGGACTGCATCAGGATAAAGTTGCTGGGGTCTTCCTTCAGCGCCATCTTGGCAATGACGCGGGAGGACATGGGGAAGGCGGAGATGCCCGCCGCACCCACCATGGGGTTGATCTTCTTCTTGCGGAAGAGGTTCAGGAACTTGGCGAACAGCACGCCGCCGGCGGTGTCAAACACGAAGGCGAACAGGCCCAGCGCCAGGATCAGGATGGTGGTGGGGTCCAGGAACTTGTCGGCCACCATGGTGCCGCCGATGGTGATGCCCAGGACGATGGTGACCAGGTTGGCCAGCTCGTTCTGCGCAGTCTTGGACAGGCGCTCCAGCACGCCGCACTCGCGGATCAGGTTGCCGAACATGAGGGAGCCGACCAGGGGCGCGCTCATGGGCACCAGGATGCCGGCGACCACGGTGACGATGATGGGGAAGAGGATCAGGGTCGTCTTGGAGCAGCGCTCCTCCTGGTAATCCATGCGGATCAGGCGCTCCTCACGGGTGGTGAGGGCCTTGATGACCGGGGGCTGTATGACGGGCACCAGCGCCATGTAGCTGTAGGCGGCCACGGAGATGGGGCCCATGTAGTCCTTCAGGCCGAAGTGGTTGGCCACATACAGGGTGGTGGGGCCGTCCGCCGCACCGATGATGCCGATGGCGGAGGCAAGCTTCATCACCATGTCGGTGTCGCCCTCAGCCACCAGACCGGGGATCAGGGGCAGCAGCAGCAGCGCGGCGATGAAGGTCATGAAGATGCCGAACTGGGCCGCTGCACCAAAGAAGATGGTGGAGGGGTCCTTCAGCAGGGGAGAGAAGTCGATCATCGCGCCGACGGCGATGAAGATCAGCACGGGGAAGAGCTCGTTGGCGATGCCCGCGTCAAACAGCACGGACAGGAAGCCGGCCTCGCCCAGCACGGACGGGAAGCCGTCCACCGGCGGCAGGTTGGCCAGAATGCAGCCGAAGCCGATGGGCAGCAACAGCGTGGGCTCGTAATCCTTGACGATGGCAAGGGCGATCAGAATGCCGGCGATGACAAACATGATCAGCGTCTTGAAGCCGTCGGTGGACATCATGTAGAAGAGTCCGCTGAACAGCTCCTGAATCAGTTCTGCAAAGTTCATGGGGTGCTCCTTTCTGATTGTCGTAGAGGGAAACGCTGAAAAAAAGACTCACGAACGGCTTGTGGCAAGCGGTCCATGAGTCTCATCATTTGAAGCAGCACCGGGCGTTTGTGCGCCGGATTGACGATGCAGCTGTGCGCAGGCAGAGGCCCGCACACCGATTACTCCCTCTTTAGCCTACCTATTATAGCCAGTGCAGTGCGCAAATGTCAAGGAGGGAAATACAGCTTTTCTGTTTTTTCAGCAAATACACGGCAAAGATGCTGTTGCTGCTGAATATAAAAGAAAAAAATTTTTTTCCGAAAACGTTTGCATGAAAACGCTTTCCCCCCTTGAAAGTCTGGAATGATTTGTGCTATATTATATGCGGATTTCTGTGGCAAACTGCCATTGACATACCTCAACTGGCTTTCATTGATCCAAAGGAGTGCTTATGAAGATGAGGAAGATTGGCGTACTGACTTCCGGCGGCGACGCGCCGGGCATGAATGCGGCGGTAATGTCCATTGCCAAGAATGCGGCCCGCTATGGCATGCCCCTGGTTGGCATCAAGCAGGGCTACAATGGCCTGCTGCGCCGTTCCACCAGCATTTATGATGATCTGCAGGAGCTGACGCTGGATACCGTGCTGGACATTGCTGACCAGCCCGGCACCTACCTGCGTACGGCCCGCTGCTCCGAATTTATGGACCCCAAGTACCGTGAGTTTGCGGCGCAGACCCTGCGGGACATGGAGATCGACGGCCTGGTCGTCATCGGCGGCGACGGCTCCTTCCAGGGCGCCATGCGTCTGTGCGAGCTGGGCATCCCCTGCGTGTGCATCCCCGGCACCATCGACAATGACCTGGCCTATACCGAGATGACCCTGGGCTATGAGACGGCTGTGCAGAAGTGCACCGAGGCGATCCGTGAGATCCGCGCGACCAGCCGCTCCCATAACCGTCCCCACGTGGTGGAGTGCATGGGCCGTCACTGCGGCGACGTTGCCCTGAAGGCTGCCTGTGCCACCGGCGCTGAGATCGTGCTGGTGCCCGAGGTGAAGTGGTCCATCGACGAGGTGGCTGCCCGCCTGAATAAGCAGATCGCCAAGGGCAACAGCCGTGCGACCGTCGTGATAGCCGAGGGCTGCTGGGAATCCATGGAGCCCTTCGATATGTACGGCTTCCTGACCAGCCATGGCAAGCAGTGCTTCGAGGGTGAGCCCATGAGCGCTATGCGCCTGGCTTCCATCCTCAAGCGCAAGTGCGGCATGGTGGAGGTCCGCTCCACGGTCGTGGGCTACACCCAGCGCGGCGCCCTGCCCGTTGCCAAGGACAGCGCCTTCGCCTTCGAGGCGGGCCATCTGGCGGTGAAGCTGCTGCATGACGGCATCTCCAACCAGGTGATTGGTACCCGGCACGGCCGCGTGTTCCACATGGGCATCGAGGATGCGCTGAAGGAAGCGCATTCCTTCCGCTACGATCTGTACAAGCTGGTCAACGACATCCGTGACTGATTTCCCGGCTGTCTGCCCCATTTCCGGGGCGCCGGCTTGGCTGGCTTGGGAAATTTATAAAAATAGTTGGCATACCCCTTGACACGATGGGGAAGCCGTGGTATAATCCCTTTGTTTGAAGCAGAGGCTTGCCCGTCTCTCACCTCGTGTGGCGCACGCTGCCGGGTATCATGGCATCTCATCTCGCAAGAGGTGGATACTGCGCATGTTCGAGGACGGGATATAGCATCCCGTCCTTTTTCGTTGAAAAGGGAAGCTTCAGCAGGAGTTGCGACCAGGAACAGGAGTTCCGAAATAATTGGAGGTGCATGGACATCGCTACCGATCTGATGATTAACGAAGAGATCCGCGACAGAGAGGTTCGCCTGATCGACGAAAACGGCGAGCAGCTCGGCGTCATGCCTACGCAAAAGGCACTGGAGCTGGCGGAAGAACGCGGTCTGGATCTGGCCAAGATTCAGCCCCAGGCCAAGCCCCCCGTGTGCAAGCTGCTGGACTATGACAAATACCGCTACGAGCAGTCGAAGCGGGAGCGCGATAACCGTAAGAATCAGCGTGTTGTGTCCATCAAGGAAGTTCAGCTGTCTGCCACCATTGAAGAGAACGACGTTCTCACCAAGGCGAAGATGGCCACGAAGTTCCTTGCCGATGGCGACAAGGTCAAGGTTTCCATCCGCTTCCGCGGCCGCCAGATCACCCACAGCGAGATCGGCCTGAAGGTCATGCAGAACTTCGCCGAGCGCTGCGCCGAGGTTTCCAGCGTGGAGCGCCGCCCCACCATGGATGGCCGCCACATGATCATGATCCTCGCGCCCAAGGCTGCCAAGGCTTCCTTCGCCGAGAAGAAGGCCGCCCGCGAAGCCCGTGACGCCAAGGAGAAGAACACCCAGGAATAAAGGCCTGCGGTGGTGATGCGAAAGCATCCCCCTGCCGATAAAGCCTACCAGTTTGGAAGGAGGACAATACCATGCCTAAGCAGAAGTCTCACCGTGGTGCTGCCAAGCGCTTTTCCTTTACCAAGTCCGGTATCGTTAAGCATAAGCAGATGAACGCCAACCATCAGGTTCGCCTGAAGACCACCAAGCGCACCCGTCACCTGCGCGCTGACGGTATCGTGGATAACGCGGCTGAAGCCCGTACCATCCATAAGCTGCTGCCCTACAAGTAATGAACGCCCTTTAGCTGGCAAGGAGGATACTAAAAAATGGCACGTATTAAGAGAGCTGTCAATGCTCAGAAGAAGCGTCGCAAGGTAATGAAGCTGGCCAAGGGCTACTGGGGCGCAAAGTCCAAGCAGTACCGCGCCGCGTCCGAGCAGGTCGCCCGTTCCCTGCGCTATGCCTTTGCAGGCCGTAAGCTGCGTAAGCGTGATTTCCGCTCCCTGTGGATCACCCGTATCAACGCCGCTGCCCGCCTGAACGGCATGAGCTACTCCACCTTCATCAATGGCCTGAAGAAGCAGAACATCACCGTCAACCGCAAGATGCTGGCTGACCTGGCTGTGAATGATCCTGCCGCTTTCGCCAAGCTGGTGGAGATTGCCAAGGCGTAATTGCCTTTGGTGAATCGCTGATACAGCAAGATACACCCGCTTTGTCCCGATGGGATGAGCGGGTGTTTTTGTGTGTGATCGGCTTTCTGCTTGCAAGTCGCGGTCGGACGGTGTATATGAGAACAGCAGTCGAAGCTGACTACAAATGAATGGAGAAATCAAGATGAAGAAACTGCTGGTTTTGGCCCTGGCTCTGATTCTGATGATGGCCGTTGCGGCGGCTGAACATGTGTGCGCGCCTTCCGGCCAGGTTCGTCTGGACATGACGGAACGCTGGGAACTCTGCAGCTGCGGCGAAAAGCTGAACGTGACGACCCATGACTGGCAAAAGGTAGGCGGCGATATGGCGTACTGCAAGGTATGCTATTCCGAAATGTTCACCCAGAGCGATGGTCGTGTGCGGCTGGTCGCAATGGATGAGCAAAGCGAACCCTGCTATCGCTGCTTCCTGCTGCCTGACGGGACTGTTGAGATGAGCGAGGCTTACGTCAACACCTATGACGCGGACGGCAACCTCAGCACCAGGGCTGTCTATGAAAACGGCGTGCTGACGGCAGAATACGGCTACACCCTTGACGAATACGGCTATCCTGAGCAGAACCGGTCGGTCATCTATCAGAATGGCATGAAGACGGTGCCCGAAGAGGACGATTACGGCAATCAGGCATATTATGCCGTGTACGAGGGAGATACGCTCCTCTTCTCCGAGCGCTATGAGAACACCTATGATGAAAAGGGCAATGTGGTGTATGCAAAAATCTATAGTAACGAAGTGCTGACCAGAGAGGAGAAGCGCGCCACTGTTTATGTTGAAAACGGCGGTTACTACACCAACATGGTCCTGGAAGAGATCTGGTGGTGGGCGGACGGCGGCTATGATGTGAGCAAGAATAACGAGAAGGGCGAAAAGGTCGAGACGAAGTGCTACAACGCCAATGGCGAGCTGCTGTGCACGCTGACGTACATGTACGAGTACAATGGCGGCTCTGCGGACGTGGCTTCCAAGGAAACTGCCCTGAAGGACGGCAAGCTCTACTATGAGAAGGAGTTTGTCCAGAGCTCCATGGGCTGGTGGTACGAAGCCAAGACGACCCTGTACGGCGATGACGGCTCGGTGACTGTCCGTCAGTACGATGAGAACGGCAACCTCATGGAATGATTGACACCGATGGCAGCGATGCAGGCCGGATGCGGCGGGAAGCCGGTTCTGCCGGCGAAGCAGCCTGATTGAAGCCATCCCTTGAAAGTTGATCAGCCCGGCGGCTCCTGAACAGGGGCTGCCGGGCTGCTTTACATATCAGGATGGGGGGCGGCGCTGTCCGGTGCTCCGTGGGGGAAGCGACGACTGTCGGAAAACTGCTGGAAATGTGGGAAAAACGCAGGAAAACCGAAGCTTCAGCCCTTGCAAACCACTGGGAAATGGCGTATAATATCCGGCGTGTCCCTGTACGCGACGATTGATACAAAGGTGGCATCAAGATGTTTCCGGATACAAATTACATGCATACGCCTCACAATAATCCCTTCCACATCGGACAGCGCTCCATCAAAACGGCTGCGGCTGCAACGGTGGTGGCGATGTTCTATCTGATCTTTGGCGGCAACCCGACCTTTGCCTGCATCGGCGCCATCTTTGGCCTGGGCAATGACATGTCCATGTCCCGGCTCAACGGCGGCAACCGCTTCTTCGGTACCATCATCGGCGGCATGGTGGGCATTGCACTTTTTCGGGTGTACATCCTGCTGATTCCAGACGGCAAGCCTACGATCCTCACGCTGCTGTTCCTGTTTGTGGGCGTGGTGGTGCTCATCAGCTGCTGCCAGGCCTTCAAGTGGCCCGGCGGCATCCAGCCCGGCGGCGTGGTGCTGTGCATTATTCTGTTCAACACGCCGGTGGAAAGCTACATCAGCTATTCCGTCTTCCGTATGATCGATACCGGCGTGGGTGTGGCGGCGGCGCTGCTGATCAACTGGTATTTCACCCGGGAGCGGGTGGAGAAGATCCTGGCCTATCTGCATTTGCCGCATCATTGCGAGCATCCCGAGGCGGCGGAAACGGCGCCTGCGGCAGCGGAGAACCTGCCGGAGGAAACGCAGGACGACGCAGAATAACATACTTTCAGCCCGGCGGCTTCTTGATGAAGCATGCCGGGCTGTGATCATTGTCGGAAAGCAGCGATCATTCTCCCTGTGCCGCCATTGGGCCGGCGACCAGCTCGAACCATGCCGGCAGGAAGCCTGCCTTCAGGGCGACCCGCTGAGAGGCCAGATGGGAGATGGAGGTACCGTAATAGGGGAGGCGGCCCTGGGCCAGCACGTCGTTTCGCAGGAGGGCGACCAGCATTTCAGCGATACCCTGTCCCCGGGCATCGGGCAGTACGTTGATGCCGATCTGCCACAGGTGCGGGCTGTCCGCACTGGCGCCGGCCATCCCCAGGATCTGCCCGTCCCGGAAAGCGCCCACCCCCAGCATGTCCGGGGCGGTCTCCCAGAAGCTGTAGGCGTCCTCAAAGCGCTCATCGTCCCGGAATTGTTCGATGGTCTCGGGGGAGTAGCGCCGGATCGTCAGGCCCTTTGTGTCGACGGGCGAAGCGATATCCGTGGTATAGAAGGGCCGCGCGTGGCGGATCTGTGCGCCGAAGACAGAAAGCTCCCGGTTGAGGGTGGCCAGGTTTTCCGCCTCCATGAACCAGGGGGCGTTGGCCTCTGCATACAGGGCGCGGCAGCGGGCGATGATGTCCTCGCGGCCGGTAAAGAGCAGCTTGCCGTTCACGACGGCAATCTTCAGCAGGCAGGGGACGATCTCCATGAACTGCCTGCGGTCAGGGTGCGGGGTGAAGACGGTGAAATGATAGGCGTCGTCGGTGACGGCGGCTTCGCTGATGCAGAAATCAGCAGCAAGCTGCCGGATCAGAAGCTCGTGCATGGGATCGCCTCCTTGCGGATTGGTTGCGGTTCTGCAGAGAGTGTAGCACAGGCGGCAGGCAAAGTCAAATCGCGGGGATGGCGGTGTGTGAAATTCCTGCGGCAAGGTGTCTTGCCAAATCAGCGCCCGTGTGGTATACTATAATAGTTGTCGCACAGGAGGCAGACGCTTCCTGAGGACGAATGCATATGGAGACGTATCGAAGCGGTCATAACGGGGCGCACTCGAAATGCGTTTGCTCGAGAGGGCACGTGGGTTCGAATCCCACCGTCTCCGCCATCGAGTCCGGCACGGCATGACCGTGGCGGACTTTTTTGTTGCAGGAGGGGCTTATGGTCATCGGCGGTCTGCAGAAAATGACCCTGCTGGATTTTCCGGGCAGGGTGGCATGTACGGTATTCCTGGAGGGCTGCAACTATCGCTGCCCCTTCTGCCACAACAGCGGTCTGCTGGCTGGGGGCGGGGAGCCGCTGATGACGGCGGAGGCGCTGCTGGAATTCCTCCGGAAGCGCAGGGGCATGCTGGATGCGGTGTGCGTCAGCGGCGGCGAGCCCACGCTGAACCCTGATCTGCCGGAGCTGCTCAGGGAGATCAAGGCCCTGGGCTATCAGGTCAAGCTGGATACCAACGGCAGCCGCCCGGAGGTGCTGCGCCGTCTGGCGGAGGAAGGGCTGGTGGATTACGTCGCCATGGATGTGAAGAACAGCCCGGCCCGGTATGCCCAGACCACCGGCTGCCCCGGCGTGCGGCTGGAGGATGTGGAGCGCAGCCTGCGCTTCCTGCTGGGCGGCGGGGTGGATTTTGAGCTGCGCACCACCGTTGTCCGGGAGCTCCATGACGAAGCGTCCATACAGGATATGGGGGCATGGGTACAATCCCTTGGGGGTCCGAATGCGGTGAAACGCTTTTTTATCCAGCCCTATGCAGACCGGGACAGCGTCCTTTGCAAGGGGCTCAATCGCCCGGAAGATGAGGAACTGGCCCGGTTTCAGGCGGCTTTGGCGCCCTATGCCCAGCAGGTGGAGATCAGGGGTTGAAGCAACAAGATATAGTTTGTGATAAAAATATCTGGCACAACATATTGACAAATGCGGCGTTGTCCTCTATAATGGAGTCACTGCTTTTCACACAAGGCTTTGCCTTGTGTTTCTATTTCACAAGCGATGGAGGTAGCGCATGTATCAGGTTCTGAAGCGCGATGGCAGCACGGTAGAGTTTGAGCTGTCCAAGATCAGCGCAGCAATGGTGAAGGCTTTCGAGGCTCTGGGAAAGAACTACCATCCCAGCGTGATCAACCTGCTGACCCTGCAGGTGACCAGCCACTACGAGAACAAGATCAAGGACGACAAGATCACGGTTGAAGATATCCAGGACAGCGTCGAGCAGGTGCTCTCCGACGCCGGCTATGCGGACGTGGCCAAGGCCTATATTCTGTACCGCAAGCAGCGCGAGAAGATCCGCAACGTCAATTCTGCCCTCCTGAACTACAAGGATCTGGTGGACAACTACCTCAAGATCAACGACTGGCGCGTGAAGGAGAACTCCACGGTGACCTACTCCGTGGGCGGCCTGATCCTGTCCAACTCCGGCGCCATCACTGCCAACTACTGGCTGAGCGAGATCTATGACAGCGAGATCGCCGAGGCTCACCGCAGCGCGGCAATCCATCTGCACGATCTGTCCATGCTGACCGGCTACTGCGCAGGCTGGAGCCTGAAGCAGCTGATCCAGGAGGGCCTGGGCGGCGTTCCCGGCAAGATCACCTCTTCTCCCGCCGGCCACCTGTCCACCCTGTGCAACCAGATGGTCAACTTCCTGGGCATCATGCAGAACGAATGGGCCGGCGCGCAGGCCTTCTCTTCCTTCGATACCTATCTGGCGCCCTTTGTCAAGATCGACAACCTGAGCCAGAAGGAAGTCAAGCAGTGCGTGCAGTCCTTCATCTACGGCGTGAACACCCCCTCCCGCTGGGGCACTCAGGCGCCCTTCTCCAACATCACCCTGGACTGGACCGTCCCCGTTGACCTGAAGGATCAGCCTGCCATCGTCGGCGGCAAGGAGATGGACTTCACCTACGGCGACTGTAAGACCGAAATGGACATGATCAACAAGGCGTTCATCGAGGTCATGATCGAGGGCGACGCCAACGGCCGCGGCTTCCAGTACCCGATCCCCACGTACTCGATCACCCGCGACTTCGACTGGAGCGAGACCGAGAACAACAAGCTCCTGTTCGAGATGACCGCCAAG
>JAFQIB010000142.1 GCA_017397765.1 Clostridia bacterium
CCGCCGGGGCGGGGCGTTTTCGGCTTTCAGCCGAAAACATTCCTTACACGGAGGAGCGGCCGGGAGGGCCTTTCAGGCCCGACCAGCGACGGAGTGCAATCCTCGAAAAAGTGCCTAATGCACTTTTTCGACACGCAGAGGCATGCCGCCCCAAAGCGCAGCATGCCGTATCAAAATGCCGGATCATTCCCCGCAGCCGCGGACATACTTGTCCAGCAACATTTCTTCCAGGTCTTCCAGCTTCCAGTCCTCGGGCGCGGCGGTTTCGGCAAAGCTCATCCGGGACGGATGTGCCTCCGTCAGCGCCTCCCACCGGGGCAGCTCCCGGCCCTGGCTGTCCAGGCCGTTGGGATCGCCGGTGCGGATGAAGTTCACCCAGTAATCGCACATATTGCGGGCCAGGTCGTAATGCTTGCCGGTGAAGGGCCGCCAGCATTTGGCCAGCGTCTCAAAGAAGAACCACAGATCGACAGAGTGGAAGGTGCCCGGATTGTCCCAGCCGGGGATCTCCGCGTCGAAGTTGTAGGCATAGAGCGGCTGATCGACGCCCTTGTGCGCATTGATGCGGCTCGCCGCGCGGATGGCAAAGCCGATGGCATGCATCCGGCCCTCCGCTGCGATGCTTTCCTTGGTTGCCGGATGGCTGAAGAAGCTGAGGAATTTCTCCGCCTCGTCGCCGAAATACTCCCGGGCCCAGGCGTCGAGGCCTTCCTCGGAATCCGCGGGGGGCACGGCGGTAAACTCCGTGCTGGTCTGGCCCAGCAGCACCGGGCACTGCACACGCTCGGGGTGCAGATACCACTCATTGGAGCGATAGGTGCTGAACACGCCGTCCACCGTCTCGCCCCAGCAGCCCCAGGGCCAGGACAGGGACATATCCTCCACCACCCGGGCCGGCAGCGCACGGGCTTCCTCCAGGGTTTTCACGCCCAGCGCCTCAAAGAAGCGCACGCCCTGGGCCTCCGCCTCCGCCATCGTCCGGGGGAACAGGCCCATCCGCGCCCCGTAGGGCTGGGTGAAGGTGCCGCTCTGCACAATCGCCCGCCGGAACAGGCCGGTATTGGTAGGGCTGGTCATCTGCGCACAGACGCTCATGCCGCCGGCAGACTGGCCGCCGATGGTAATATTGTCCGGGTCGCCGCCAAAGGCCGCGATGTTCCGCTTGACCCAGCGCGTGGCAAACTGCTGATCCAGGAAGCCGAAGTTCGCCGGCGCTTCCGGCGCTTCCTTCGTGATCTCCGGATGGCACAGGAAGCCGAAGCAGTTCAGCCGGTAGCCCACGGTGACCACCACGATGCCGCGGCGGGCAATGCGCTCACCGTCAAATTCCATCTCCGTGGTGTTGCCCACCTGCAGTCCGCCGCCGAAATACCACACATACACGGGCAGGTTCTTCCTGCCGTCCGCAGGCGCCCAGACGTTCAGGTACAGGCAGTCCTCGCTCATGGGCAGCTCAGCGTCCACCGCCCATTCCCGGGCATAGATGTCCTTGGCCGGATCGCCTGCGCAGTTGGCCTGCATGGCAATGGGGCCGAAGTCCGCCGCAAAGAGCTCGCCCTCCCAATCCGGGCAGGGCTGGGGCGCGCGCCAGCGATTTTGCCCGATGGGCTTGTCCGCAAAGGGAATCCCCTTGTAGCTGGTGATCCTCGGGTCCGCCGCAGGCAAGCCGCGCACCCATCCGTTTTCTACTTTCACGCGTCGAATCATGCAGATCATCCTTTCCATATATCATCTTTTGCGGTAGCTGACAGCCCTGCCGCAGCAAAGCTGCCTCCTCTGTTTACCGAAATTGTAGCCGGGCATTTTTCCCGTGACAACACACCAAACATACATTTTCAGGACAAAAGTATCCTTTTCCTTTACATTCCCCGTTCCTTTCACTACAATAAATATTATCGTCTGTTTTGGCTGTAAAGAATGTCTTATTTCTCAAAAATCCCCCGCATGGAGCAAGGAGGCGCACCGCAATGCCGACCATGTTTTACGAAAGCCGGGAGGAAAAATCCCACGAGTTTCTCTTTGCCGGCATCATCTGCGATCATCCCTTTCCCACCCATGTCCATGACGTGGTGGAAGCCGTCTGTCTGCAGCATGGCACGGTGACCATGACCATCGGCCCCCAGCAGTATCAGCTGCAGGCGGGAGACATCGCCATCATGTTCCCGTCCATGCCCCATAGCTACGATCAGGTTTCCGAAGACGCGCAGGGACTGACACTGATCTTCTCCCCCGGCATCATCCGGGAATTCAGCGCAGCCTTCCGTAACACGATTCCGGAAACGCCCGTGCTGCAGGCCCGGGAGGCTCCCCAGGAGCTGCAGGACGTGATCAGTCAGCTGCGCCGTCTGCCCCCCGAAAAGGCACAGACCCTGCAGCGCGGCTACCTGCATCTGTTCCTGTCCTTCCTGCTGGATGCGATGCCCCTGCGGCCCATGGACAAGCATGTCGAGACCGGGCTGACCCATCAGGTGCTGCACTATATTTCCCAGCATTTCACCGAGCCGCTGACGCTGGAAAACACCGCCCATGCCCTGGGTATCAGCCGAATCCACCTGTCCCACATCTTCTCCCAGCAGCTGCACATCAATTTCCGCGAGTACATCAACGCCCTGCGGATCTCCTATGCCTGTGAGCTGCTGTGGGAGGAAAACTGCTCCATTTCCCAGATCGCCTACCAGTGCGGCTACGGCAACCCCCGCACCTTCCACCGGGCATTCCTGTCCCAGTGCGGCATGCCGCCCCGGCAGTACCGTGAGCAGAACAGTGCGTTCCGCCACGGCAGGCTCCAGGACGCCCCAGCAAGCGAAAGCTGACGTTTTTGCAGGCCGCCGGCAGCAGCCATCCAACCGATCCGCACACCTGAGCCTTCGGCAAAAAAGCCGGAGGCTCTTTTTTGCTGCAAAAGCCCTTCTGATTCAGCTTTCTGGGCAAGCGCGGCAAAAAGCGTGCGGGAAACGTGTGCTTTGAAGGCACGGTAAATTGGGATTTGGAGGGACGATGTCTGGCGCTATGCAGCATGACCTGTATGCAACTTGCGCGTTCTCCCTCAGTCTTCGCTCGCGGATGTTCCATCCACTCGCGAATCCAGCTGTCCAAGTCGCAATCACAGATTGCTCCCCGCTTTGGCTAACAACATAATCGGCCATCACCGAGCCAAGCTCGGCGCTGGCTACGCTCGGCCAATGCAAGCATTGGCATTCGCTCGTCAGCCTGACGGCTGACCTCCGCCACTGGCATGTTTTCTTAAC
>JAFQIB010000143.1 GCA_017397765.1 Clostridia bacterium
GCGCCGAACTTACACTTCTCCATACAGGCGCCGCACTTGAGGCACTTGGAGTTGTCGATCACGTGAGGCTCGCGCACCTTACCGCTGATGCAGTTGGCGGGGCAGTTACGGGCACACAGGGTGCAGCCCTTACACTTGTCGGGATCGATCTTGTAGTTCAGCAGCGCCTTGCACTGGCCGGCGGGGCAGCGATGCTCGTAGATGTGAGCCTCGTACTCATGGCGATAGTACTTCAGCGTGGACAGAACGGGGTTGGGAGCAGTCTGGCCCAGGCCGCACAGAGCGGTGGTCTTGATGGACTGCGCCAGCTCTTCCAGCTTCTCGATGTCGCCGTCCTGGCCCTTGCCTTCCACGATGCGCTCCAGGATCTCCAGCATGCGCTTGGTGCCGATACGGCAGGGCGCGCACTTGCCGCAGCTCTCGTCCACGGTGAAGTCCAGGAAGAAGCGGGCGATATCGACCATGCAGTTGTCTTCGTCCATGACGATCATGCCGCCGGAGCCCATCATGGAGCCGATGGCGACCAGGTTGTCATAGTCGATCTTGATGTCCAGCTCAGAAGCAGGGATGCAGCCGCCGGAAGGACCGCCGGTCTGAGCCGCCTTGAACTTCTTGCCGTTGGGGCAGCCGCCGCCGATGTCATAGATGACCTCGCGCAGGGTGGTACCCATGGGAACCTCCACCAGACCGGTGTTGTTGATCTTGCCGCCCAGCGCGAAGACCTTCGTGCCCTTGGACTTCTCGGTGCCCATGGAGCAGAACCACGTTGCGCCCTTGTTGATGATCTGGGGCACATTGGCGTAGGTCTCAACGTTGTTCAGGATGGTGGGCTGGCCGAACAGACCCTTCACCGCGGGGAACGGAGGACGGGGACGGGGCTCGCCGCGCATACCCTCGATGGAGTTCATCAGCGCGGTTTCCTCGCCGCAGACGAAAGCGCCGGCGCCCAGGCGGACGTCCATATCAAAGTTGAAATCGGTGCCGAAGATATTCTTGCCCAGCAGGCCGTACTCACGGGCCTGCTTGATGGCGATCTGCAGACGCTTGACGGCGATGGGGTACTCAGCGCGGCAGTACACATAGCCCTGATCGGCGCCGATGGCGTAAGCAGCGATGGCCATGGCCTCGATGACGGCATGGGGATCGCCCTCCAGGATGGAGCGGTCCATGAACGCGCCGGGATCGCCCTCGTCAGCGTTGCAGCAGACATACTTCTTGTCGGACACGGAGTTCTTGGCGAACTTCCACTTCAGACCGGTGGGGAAGCCGCCGCCGCCGCGGCCGCGCAGGCCGGAATCCAGGATGGTCTGGATCACGTCGTCGGGCGTCATCTCAGTCAGGCACTTGCCCAGCGCGGCATAGCCGTCAAAGGCAATGTACTCCTCGATGTTCTCGGGGTCGATCACGCCGCAGTTGCGCAGGGCAACGCGCTTCTGCTTCTTGTAGAAGTCCACCTTGTCCAGGGACTTGATGGTCTCCTTGTCCGCCTCCATCGCGCCCTTGTAGAGCAGATCCTTCACGATGCGGCCCTTGATCAGGTGCTCGTCAACGATGCGCGCCACGTCGTCGGTCTTGACATGGGCGTAGAAGGAGCCTTCGGGATACACGATGCAGACAGGGCCGGCTTCGCACAGGCCGAAACAGCCGGTACGCACAACCTTGACTTCCTTGTCAAGGCCCTTTTCAACCAGCTGCTTTTCAAACTCAGCAATGACAGCCGCGGAATTGGAAGAGGTACAGCCGGTACCGCCGCAGACCATCACATGAGAACGAATCAGATCCATTATCTTTTCCTCCTATTCAGCCTTCTCCCGGACTTGCCGGAATACTGGCTATGCTTGGTCAATCAGCCCTGATGGCCGATGGTGAACTCTTCCACAGGACGGCCGTTGACAATGTGCTCGGTGACCACGCGGGCAACCTTCTCGGGGTTCATGTGAACATAGGTGACCTTCTCCTGGTCCTTCACATACACCTCGACCATGGGCTCCAGGCGGCACATGCCGATGCAGCCGGTCTGGGCGACGGTCACGTTCTCCAGGCCGCGGCGCTTGAGCTCCTCCACGAACTCCAGCATCACGGGACGGGCGCCGGCGGCGATGCCGCAGGTAGCCATACCCACCACGATGCGGGTATCGATGTTGTCATCCTTACGCATGTTGACCTGTTCGATCATCCTGTTGCGGATGGCCTGCAGTTCAGCCAAAGATTTCATGATATATTCCCTCCATGCAGTTCATTGATTTCGCTTTGTAGGCAATCCTTGATCCACGCGGCTATCTCCATCTGATTCAGGGGCAGGGGGGCAACCGCCTCCCGGACCTCCCGGGTATCGAAGGTGAAGAGCTTTCCGTCGTAATCATAGGTGAAGAGGAAGTCGGTATCCGGGTTCATCAACACGAGGCTGAACCACGCTCCGGCCACATCGCCCATCGGCGGACGGTCGATGTGATCCAGGCCAAAGCTGGCCTTCACCTCCGTCCCCACGCCCAGCTGTGACGTGATGGACATCTCACCGCCGGTCATCATGGCCGTCTGCTGCAGAAGCGGCAGCCCCAGGCCGACCTTGCGCGTCCGGCGGGTGGTGGTGAACGGTTCGGTTACGGACTTGACCATCTCTTCGCTCATCCCGCAGCCATTATCCCGGAAGATGAAGGTGATCAGATTGTCAGCATGGCTGACGATCACATGCACCTGCGTCAGGGAGGCGCCGGCTGAGATGGAATTCTGGGCAATATCCATGATATTGTCCGACAGCTCGCGCATCATGGCAGCTTACGCTTCGGGGCGGTACTTGGCGATGATCGCGGGGATCTGATCGGGGGTCAGACGGCCGTACACATCGTCATTGACCATGATAACGGGAGCCAGACCGCAGGCGCCAAGGCAGCGGGTCGCATTCAGGGTGAACAGGCCGTCCTCCGTGGTGCGGCCGGCGGGCACGCCCAGCACTTCCTCCAGCTTGTCCAGCACCAGCTGGGAACCCTTGACGTAGCAGGCAGTACCCATGCAGACGCTGATGATGTACTTGCCCTTGGGCTCAAGGTTGAACTGCGCGTAGAAAGTCGCTACGCCGTAAACGTCGCTCACGGGGATATCCAACCCCTTGGCGATGATGTTCTGGACGTCCTCGGGCAGATAGCCGAAGATATCCTGCGCACGCTGCATGATGGGCATCAGAGCGCCGGGCTCGTTCTTGAGCTCGTCGATCACTGCCTGAAGTGCGGCGTACTTGTCCATGTTGTCACAGCAACCATTGCAGCAACACATATTGATCCATCCTCCTTGCGTAAAGTAAAGTCTATGCTGAAATCACGCAGCCGCTGGGGCAGCTTTCGCGAGATTTGCCAATGTTCAGTCCGTTCCGTATTTGCCGGCGATGGCGTCAAAGAGCGCCTGCACGGTCCTCTCCCGCACTTCCAGGGTGAAGGTAGGCTCCAGGATATTCTCCAGATAGTGGGCGTCGGAGGAACGGAGGGTCCGATACCCGGTCAGGTCAATGGGCGGCATGGGCACAGCGTCGGAAACCTCCAGCGCATCATACCTGGCGCCGCCCGGCAGGAAGCCCAGCGCATTCAGCACGCCGTTGGCTCCCCGGTTGATGTGTGCCGGCACGCACAGCCCGCCATGGGCATGTATCTGCTTTTCACATTCCTCAAAGCTCAGATCCAGCGCGCTGATCAGCAGCCTTTCCTCCTCGCCGGTCTCCTCATCCTGCCCGTTCATCCTGACCTGGCGGCCAAAGAACTCCGGGCGGTTGCTGATTTTCGGCAGGTGCGCATACACATACGCCCCGAAAGCGCGGCAGCTTTCCACATCCGGGAAATAGCACAGCATGTGCGCCTCCTCCCTCGTGGTCAGCTCCATCCCCGGCAGGAGAAGCACGCCCATCATGTCCGCCGCTTCCTTCACAGCCGGCAGATTCTCCGCCGTATTGTGATCGCACACTGCGATGGCGTCCAGCTGCTTGATGTAGGCCATGCCGACGATGTTATTGGGGGTCATCAGCATGTCGCCGCAGGGGGAGAGGCAGGAGTGGATGTGGAGATCACAGAAGAGCTTCATCCCTTTTTGGCGGAGGGGACGCCGCCTTCATGGAGGACATTCACCAGCTCAAAGGCGGTCTGCTCGCAGGAGATCATGATGATATCCTCCTGGGCGGCCTTGGCGATGATGGTCTCGTCCACGGGAAGGTTCTCGGGAATGATGACGCAGGCAAAATCCAGCAGTGCCGCCACGGCAATGACGTTCATATGGGCCTGCACGGTGATCCAGGCCATATCCGCCTGCCCCTTGCCCATCACATGGCTGAGCAGGTCGCAGGTATAGCCGCAGGCGATCTCCCGGTCCTCATACTCGCCGGTCAGCACCCTGCCGCCGGCAAGCTTCACAAATTCAGAAACCTGCATGGCTGTTACTCCTTTTCGTCAGCTTGTTTTTCGGCGCCGGACATATCGTCCCGGTTGCCGCCCACAGAGAAGCGGGTGGAAGCGCCCAGGGACACCATTTCGCCGGCGAGGGTACTGATGCGCTCGTTGAGCTTGAAGATGCAGTTCATCTCGCTGGCATGGCCGTTGACGATATCCATCGCCAGCGCGCGGCAGGTGGGCGAACCACAGGAGCCGCAGTCCAGGCCCGGCATGCCCGCCTCGATCTCCTCGATCCGGGCCGCCTTCACCAGCCGCTCCAGCATGGTGCCGGTCAGCTGCTGGGCATTGTTGGGCTCAAGCTCCTCCGTCATGCGGAATTTCTCATGGGCATTGTCGAAGATCTCGGTTTTCTGGATCATCCGGTCCGGCGTGTGGCGGAGGATGGCATTCATGCGGCTCTTGGCCACATAGCCGTTTTCCACCGTCAGCGGGCCGCCCAGGCAGCCGTTGGCACAGGCCAGCAGTTCCACATAATCCAGCCGGTCAAAGCGGTTGTTTTCAATCTGCTCCAGCGCATGCTTGACGTTGTCGATACCGTCCACACAGAGGGTATGACGCATGCCCACAGCCTCCGCCTCGCCGCTGGGGAGCGCCCAGCGGACGCCCACGGTGCTGGCACGGTCGATCTCCAGGGGGGTGAAGGGCCCCTTGACGTGAGCCTGCAGCTGGGTGAAGACGTCCTTGATGGCAATGACGCCGTCCACGGAGGATTTTTCAATGCCGATGGGCTGCCGCACGTCGGACAGCTTGGCCGCGCAGGGCGAAATGAAGAAGGCGCCGATCTTGTCCAGGGCAACGCCATGCTTCTTGCTGAACTCCTCCTTGGCGATGCGGGCTGCCGCCTCCATGGGCGACACAATGTCAATCACGTTGTCCAGCAGGCTCGGATACTTCTGCTGGATCAGCCGCACCACCGCCGGGCAGGCGGAGGAGATCACGGGCCGCGGACGATCCTCGTTGATCAGCGTTCGGCTAATGGCGTAGGAAATGACCTCTGCTGCGCGGGCGACCTCGAACACCTCGTCAAAGCCCAGCTTGTAGAGCGCGGCAATAATTTTATCTGCATGATGCACCTGCGGGAACTGCACATACAGCGCAGGCGCAGGCAGCGCAATCTTGTATTCAAAGCTGTTGATGACAGACAGCGGATCTGTCACCGCTACCTTGGCATGGTGGGGGCACACCCGGATGCACTCGCCGCAGTCGATGCAGCTCTCCCGGATGATGGTCGCCCGGTTGTTGCGGATGCGGATGGCCTCAGTCGGGCAGCGCTTGAGGCAGCTCGTGCAGCCCTTGCACTTCTCCTCCTCCAGACGGACGGAGTGAAAATATCGTACCGGTTGACGCACTGCTTCGCCCTCCCTTCAGCCTGTTTGCTTCATCAGATATTGAAGCTCATGGTGATATCCGTGCCCACCCCGACGGTGGACTCGATGGTAAATTCATCTGCGTTGCGCTTCATGTTGGGCAGACCCATGCCTGCGCCAAAGCCCATGTTGCGCACCTCGTTGGTGGCCGTTGACCAGCCTTCGGTCATGGCCTTCTTCAGGTCCGGAATGCCGGGGCCCTGATCCACCACGCGGATGGTGATCTTCTCCGGGGAAATGGAGAAGTCGATCCGGCCGCCCTCGGAGTGGATGACCAGATTGATCTCCGCCTCATAGGTGCCCACGGAGACCCTGCGCACCACGGACGCGGGAATGCCCAGCTGCTTCATCTGCCGCTTGATCCGGGCAGACACGTCGCCGGCCGCCGTCATGTCCCCTGCCTTGACCGGGTAGGTTTCCTTAATCATCGTCATCGTCCGCTTCCCCCTCATAGCCTGACAGTGAGCAGGCGGTCATACCGGCGGCATACAGCCGTCCGCAGGCCTCAAACATGGAACAGGAAGTCAGCAGCACCGGCAGCCCGATCTGCTCCGCGCGCTGCACCGCATCCTTATGGGGCAGCTTGCCGCGTACAAACACCAGGCAGGGCACGTCCAGCATCTCTGCCGTCCGCACGGACTGGCTGTTGATCAGGCCGGTCAGAAGCATGGTATCCTCACCCACATGCGCCAGCACATCGCTCATCATATCCGAAGCGAAGGCATAGAGAACCGTCCGGTCTGCTTCCTCTTCGCAGCAGAGCCATTTGGCGTCCAGAATCCCTGCGATCTCGCAGATCGTCATCTCAACCACTCCCCCGTCGGCACTCGCATCGCGCATGCGGATCAGCGCATATGGATTTCATCATACTATTATATTCGATTCGGCATACTTTGTCAATTTCCTATCAAACTTTTTTCATTGTTTCCAGCTATTTCTTCCTGTATTTCCATTGTTCGTTCCCGGCTTGACGAAAAAGCGGATTCATGGTACCGTATATTCATAACCCCTGCTTCATTCCCACTTCATACAGCCCTGCTATCCTGTACGGGAAAATCGCCCTGAAAGAAGGACCGCCCATGAAAACGCCTGTCACCCGGGACGTGCTGAAGAACCATCTGACCTACTCCCTGTGGAAATATCTCCTGCTGGCCGTCGTTGCGATCTTCGGCTGGAATCTGATCTATACCACCACCCAATATCAGGCGCCTGAGGAGAAGAAGATCATCCTGGGCGCCTATGCCTACGGCGACGGTGCGCTGGCCAACCTGTATCTGGAACAGGTGCGTGCAGAGGTGCTGCCGGAGATGGAGCAGATCTCCGCACAGTTCATCATGCCGGACGAAATGTACGGCGCGATGATCCTGAGCACCCGCGTAGCCGCCCGGGAGTGTGATATCTATCTGCTGCCCCGCGACCAGTTCCAGTCCTACGCCTCCCAGGGGGCGTTTATGCCCCTGGACACGGTGCTGCCCGAGCTGGTGTCCGATCTGGAAGCAGCAGGCATTCATCTCAACCGCGGCGTCCGCGCAGTGGAGGAAACCGGGGAAAAGCACCAGTTCGGCATTCCCTGCGCCGACCTGCCCGGCATGGCAGCCACCCTCCAGTGCGACGTATCGGATATGTACATCGCCATTTTCCTCTACACCGGCAATGACGACAATACGATCCGCTTCTTTGACTATTTCGTCCGCGACATGCTGAACGAACCGGTCGCCGTGGAGCTGCCCGCCGCATGAGCGCTGTCCGGGCAAACACCCCGCAGAATACCAAATGACTGAATGGAACAAGCGAGCATTGGGCGCATTGCCGGATGCTCGCTTTTCTGTTGCAGCAAAAGGGACAGGAATGCTCCCGGGTGAGCATCTTTGTGCCGCTTTGTTTCGTATGGAGGATGTCAGTATTCGGGTGTATGGAAAATTGGAATTTGACGGGGAGATTGCGTTTCCTTTGTGGCTGGTACGTACAGCAGCTACGGGAACTCCCTCAGTCTTCGCTCATGGCTTTTCAAGCCCTTCGCGAATCCAGCTGTCCGAGTCGCAATCATAGATTGCTCCCCGCTTTGGCTAACAACATAATCGGCCATCACCGAGCCAAGCTCGGCGCTGGCTACGCTCGGCCAATGCAAGCATTGGCATTCGCTCGTCAGCCTGACGGCTGACCTCCGCCACTGGCATGTTTTCTTAAC
>JAFQIB010000144.1 GCA_017397765.1 Clostridia bacterium
AAACCGAGGGCCTGGAGCCTGTCGGCCCCACCGCTGCGGAGGTGACGGTGTACCCTGACGGCAGCGCGAGCATCGCTTCTGTGCAGTTCGTGTACAAGACGCCCTATGCGGCCCCTGCCGAGGCGGTCATCCCCGTGTACTATTTCCATGAGGACGGCACGACGCTGGACATCCAGGAGGTGGCCCTGCCCGAGGGCAATCACGTCATCCAGGCGAACAGCAGGAAAACCGAGGGCCTGGAGCCTGTCGGCCCCACCGCTGCGGAGGTGACGGTGTACCCCGACGGCAGCGCGAGTATCGCTTCCGTGCAGTTTGTGTACAAGACGCCCTATGCGGCGCCGGCTGAATTCCCGGTAACGGTCAGCTACATCCACATGGAGCAGGGCCTGCTGGACAGCCAGACGATCCCGCTGACCGAGGGCACCCATATCATCCATGCCAACAGCGCCAAGGTGAACAGCTTCGTCCCGGTGGGCAGCACCTCCGTGGAGGTGACGGTCTATGCCGACGGCACGACCCAGCCGGGTACGGTGGATTTCTACTATGAGAACGCGTATGTTGCGCCGGTCACGGCCAAGCTGGCGGTGGTGTATCAGCTGGCGGACGGCTCGGTGATCGCCGATGACACGCTGACCCTCAATCCGGGTACCCATACCGTTTATCCCGACAGCAGCAAGGTGCCCGGCTATGAGCTGGAGGAAAACCAGTCCCATCTGGTCAGGGTGGATGAGCAGGGCAATATCGACCCGGAAGCGATCCCCTTTGTCTGCCGCTATCCGGCGGTGAACATCACTGTGCACTATCAGGATGAGCGGGGCCGCGATGTTGCCCCTGCCCAGACCTATACCTTCACCGGCGACGGTGCATACCTCATCAAGGCGACCCCTGAGGCGCTGCCGGCGCAATACGAGCTGGCGCCCGGACTGCACACCGAGGTGCAGGTGATCGTCGAGGGCGGCAAGCCCAGCCAGAGCGATGTGTATTTCTACTATCAGCAGAAGCAGACTGCGCCCGCATCGGCCAATGTGACTGTGCGCTACTTTGATACCTACGGCAACGAGATCGCAGCGGCCCAGACCGTGGTGCTGGAGACCGGTGTCCATCAGCTGACGCCGGATACGGCCAAGCTGCCTGCGGGCTATGAGCTGGTGACGGACGCCTCCATCACCGTGGAGGTTTACGAGAACGGCACCTTCTCACCCCAGGAAGTCGCCTTCTATTACCGGCAGGCCCAGGCGGAAGCACCCAAGGCAACCGTCACCGTCCATTATCAGGATGACCGGGGCAACGATGTGGCCACCGCCCAGACGCTGAAGCTGGCCGACGGCAAGCACACCATTGAGGCTGCGCCGGAGGATCTCAAGCCCGGCTATCAGATCTTCGCCGGCACGGATAGCCGGACGGAGGTAACCGTCCGCAACGGCGTGCCGACCAAGTCCCGCGTGGTGTTCTACTATCAGAAAACCGCCGCAGAGCCCACTGTTTTCACCCTGCCTGTCAGCTATTACGACACGGAGGGCAAGCAGATTGCCACGACCCAGTATGTCCAGGTCGGCGCAGGCACCTATGCCATCCAGGCCAATCCGGTGGATCTCCCCGCCGGGTATGAATTAATGATGGAAGCCCGCCAGACCGTGGTGGTCAACCAGGACGGCACCACCGACCCGGAGGAGATCGCCTTCTATTACCGCGCGCCGGAAAAGAAGGCTACCATCATCGTCACCTTCAAAAACGAGGAAGGAAAGGAAATTGCCGATCCCTATACGGTGGAGCTGGGCACCGGCTACCATACCGTGACGGCGGACGCAAACCGCGTGCCGGGCAGCTATGATCTTGGCAGCGTGAAGCCGGTGAAGGTCTATGTGTCCCGGGAGGGCGAGGCAGATCCAGCGCAGATCGTATTCACCTTCAAGCGGCTGATCGTGGAGACGCCCATCCCGGTCGGGGAGAACGTCTACCGCTATGCCACGGTGAATGACAAGAGCGTGGCGCTGCGCTCCGAGCCCAGCACGGCCGGCGGCCAGAAGACCGTCCTCAAGCGCCTGAACCGCAACGACAAGGCTTTTGTCCTCAAGGAAATGTATAACGAAAAGGGCGAAGCCTGGGCGATGGTCAATGTGGATGGCCGCATTGGCTACATGATGAGCAAATTTGTGGATGTGATGACCCAGCAGCAGAGCGATCAGTACGCTGCGGGCAGCACGCCGGTGCCGACCTTCACGCCGGTGCCAACCTTTACCCCTGTCCCCACGGCGACGCCCGTCCCCACGGCAACGCCCACGGCGGAGCCCACGGAATCCCTTGTGGAGAGCCTCACGCCGCCGCCCACCCTGGAGCCGCTGCCTGTTGCCACCGCAACGGCTACCGCAACGCCCACTGCGACGCCTACCGCCGCGCCCTATTCCGGCTATGCCCTCACGACCCGCGCCACGGCCCTGCGCAGCGGCGTCTCCGCAGCGGATATCTCCGTCATCCAGTACCTGGAGGCCAATGAGCTGGTGAAGGTGGTGAACCAGGTGGCTGACCCGGTCAGCGGCGAGATCTGGTCCATCGTATCCACCCTGAACAATCAGCCCGGCTTTGTGCAGGACGCCAGTTTGCGCTACATCAGCGACCGGGAGGCCGAGCCCTATCTGCTCCTGTGGGAGGAGATGAACAAGACCCCCGAGCCCACCCAGCTGGTTACCGCCACCCCCGAACCCATGCAAATGCTGGGCTATGGCAAGGTGTTGGGCGATGACGTGCCCTTCCGGCAGATGGCCAGCGAGTACAGCCGCATCATCGACCACCTGGCTGCGGATACCGTTGTGTACATCACCGGTCAGACCCTGGCGGACGGCCAGTACTGGCATACCGTCAACTACGAGGGCTACTGGGGCTACATCCGGGCCGATCTTGCACGGATGCTGACCATCGCGGAAGAGGAAGCCTACCTCGATCAGCTCCACGCAACGCCCACGCCCGAACCCGAATCCACCAGCATGCCCTTTGATGAGCATGGCCTGTCCTCCTATGGCTATGTGGACGCCAGCAGCGTCAACTGGCGCGAAGGCGCATCCACCGGCGCAAAGCGGGTGGGTGAGCTCAAGCGCTACGCCTTCTGCCTGGTGCTGGGCACCGAGACGGTCAACGGCACCACCTGGTATCAGGTCAGCTACGGCGACAAGACCGGCTACATCCACGGCGATTTCTTCAAGCAGATGACCATCTCCGAGCTGGAGGACTTCCTGGGCAGCGAGGAGTACCTGCAGGGCGTGACGAACAACTCCGCTTCTGCCAATGCCCCCTCGCAGGACAATGGCTTTGCCGGCACCGGCAGCATTGTCTCCCCGGAAGATCAGTGGGTCAACAGGAATCCGGATGTGTACGCCAGCTTTGCGCCCTTCAATCCCATTGCAACGGTTGCGCCCATCCATCCGACTGCGCTCCCGACCCTGGAGCCTCTGCCCGGCATGACGAGCCGGCCGACGGCAACGCCCAGCCCCACGCCGACCTTCAATCCGCTGCCTGAGGTGACTTACCCCACGGCGGACGGCGGCGACGGCGGCTCCATGCTGATCTGGGTGGTCGTCGGCGGTCTCCTGCTGCTGGCTGTGGGCGGCGTATTCGTCTTCGTCCGCTACCAGCAGAACCGCCGCAGGATCGCCCTGCGCGCAGCCCAGCGCCGCGCCCAGGAGGCCCGCGCCCAGCAGATGCAGCGCCCCTACGCCCGGACGGCCCAGCAGGGCCAGCCCCGTACCGGCGCTTACCCCAGCCAGCAGACGACGGTGCGCCGTCCTGCGAGCGGCGGGGATACCGGACGCTACACGCCCTATACCGGCAGCAGCTACGGGCAGGAAGGCTACTTCCGTCCGGACAGCAGTGTGGAATCCGCCGAGGGCGGAACGACCCAGCGGGTACCCCGCACCGGTCGCCGCACGGCCTACCGGCAATCGCAGGAGCGCGAAGGCCAGACCCAGCAGAACGAACCGCTTGATATGTAATGCATTCGGCAGCAGTCCGAAACGGACTGCTGCCTTTTTGTAGGTGAATTATACTATCAAGTGCAACACAATAGGAAATAAAAGAAGTTCATACAGATCTCTGGTATAATAGAGTTACCACACACCAGAATACCGAAAGGAGAACTGTATGAACTACCATCATCTTACCATAGAAGAGCGCT
>JAFQIB010000145.1 GCA_017397765.1 Clostridia bacterium
CGGACATAGGCCGTGATGACCTCAAAGGAGGACAGCTGCTGCCGCATATCCTCCTTGCTGGCGCTGCGAAGGGCCGTGTTGACCTGCTCGTTCACCGTCATCAGCGTCGAAATGGCATGGACGCCCTCCATCTTCTCCTCCAGCGTGCGATGCGCCTGATCAAAGTTGTTCTCGATCAGAGCCATCTGCCGCCCGTCCGTGGAGAGCTTCAGCTCATACATGGAAACGAGCGTAATGGCTACCATCGGCAGCACGGCAAGAAAGACGATCAGCACGATCTTTGCCGAAAAGGAAAGGCCGCCCAGCTTTTTCATACCTTACGCTCCCTGTATTCACCGGGCGTCATACCGGTGGATTCCTTGAATGCCTTGGCGAAGTAGTTGGAGTTGGAGTACCCGCAGCGCTGGGCGATCTCCGTGATGCGCACGGAGGGATCCTTCAGCAGCCGTTTGGCCTCCCGGAGGCGGCAGTCGATCAGATACTGCTTGACGGTCATGCCGGTTTCCGTGCGGAAGACCACATTGAGATACGCGGCAGAGAAGTTCACCTGCGCGGCGATCGCCTTCAGGCCCAGCTCCGGCTCATGAATGTGCTGGGCGATGAAGCTCTTTGCGTCCCGCACCACCTGAGAGAACCGGGAGTTCGCGTCCTCCATGGCATTCAGCTGCCCGAACAGCACCGCCAGCATCTCCCGGAATTGCCCGATACCGGTGACGGAGGCCACATAATCCTCCAGCTCGCTGGCCTGGGAGATACCGTACACCTTGCCGTACAGATCGGGCGTGCAGCGGTACAGCTCCCGCAGAATCGCAAGCATCAGGGACTTGACGGATTCCACCCGGTCGCTGCGCACTGCCTCTACCCTGGTCAGCAGCTCCTCCATCCAAGCCGGAAGCCGGGCAGCATTTTCCTCCAGCAGACGTACAAACTGCGCATACGCATCGACCGACAGCACCGCAGGCGCGTTTTTCTCTTCATACGGGAAATGCGTCCGGCCTTCATCGTAGAAGCTGCCCTCCAGCATCCGGGAGGAAGCCTTGCGGCTCTCGTGCACCTTCTCCAGAGAGGGTACCACCATGCCCTCCGCCGTCACAATGCCCGGCAGGCGCCTGTGCAGCATGTCCACAAGGGCCGAAAGGTCCCGGGGCTGCTTGCGCTTCCCTGCCGCCAGCACGGCATAGACGTTCCGGTCCTCCCGCTGATCCGCCGCACAGTCGAAGCCGTTCTTTGCGGCCACATCCGCAAGGATATCCAGCACATCATGCACATTGAGCTGCAGCGCCCGCAGCGCAAGGCAGCGGTAGGCCGCATCGGTCGGGAAACCAATCTTGGCGCACAGGCTGCGCAGCTCCTGCAGATCCTTCCGGGTATGCATCATCAGCGCGGCCGCCTGCTGACGGCGCAGCTTCTGCAGGCTTTCCGTGCGCTGGTCTGCATTCATCCGCTCCTGATGCTTGCTGATGGCATTCTGCACCGCATGGATCAGTTCATCCGGCTGCAGGGGCTTTTCAACAAAGGCGACGGCAGACAGCTCAATGGCCTGCTTGAGGTAGCCGATCTCCGCAAAGCCGGTGATGAAGATTAGCAGACATTCCGGCTGCACTTTCCGTACAGCAGCAGCAAAAGACATGCCGTCCATGCGGGGCATACAGATATCGGTGATGATGATGTCCGGGCTGAACCAGCGCACGATCTCCAGCGCCGTTTTGCCGTCATGGGTCTGCATCACATTGTTGATGCCCATCTCCGCAAGCGGCAGACAGGAAAGAATGCCCTCCCGGGCGTAGCGGTCATCGTCTACAACAAGCAGTTTCATGGAAGGATGCTCCTTTGGGGCTGATCAAACGATCCATCTGATTCTATTATATCAGATTCAAACCAACCGGAAAATACCCAAAATGCGGGTCGCCGCACAGGACGACCCGCGTGAGGGGAAAAGGGATTACTCGGCAGAACTCTTCATGTCCAGGAAGGCCTGCAGCTGGCTGATCAGCTCAGCACGGACCTTTTCCAGACCGGCCTCGGTGGCACGCTTGTGGAAGTCAGCGATGATCTTCTCGGTGTCGTCGCCGCCCAGAGCGTAGCGCAGCTGCAGCTCGCCCGCGTAAGCGGTGATGGTGGCAACCTCAGTCACAACCTTGCTGTTGTCGAAGGTGAAGCCGGCGATCTTGCTGGGCACGTAGGAGGACACGTCGTTCTGGTAGTCATAGTAGGCCTTCAGCTCATCGTTGGCCATGACCGCCTCATTGTAGCGGACATAGTTGGGATTCCAGGTGAAGGAGTAACCAGGCATGGTGTAGGTGTTGGACTCGTCGGTGCCCAGGGACTTGTAGCCCTTGTCGCCGATGGCTTCCCAATGCAGGCCTTCCACGCCCAGCTCGAACAGGTCGTGGTTCTCCTGAGAGGCGAACATCCAATCCAGGAACTTCATGGTGGCGTCAACATTGGTGGACCAGGCGGGGACGCAGATGAAGTTGTTGGAGACCATGGGGCTGACGATGGAAGCGGGGGTCATGTTGCGCTGGGCCTCTTCGGCGGGGTAGAAGCGCAGGGAAGCGTCGGGCCAGATGGTCAGCAGGTCAGCGTCGTTGCCCAGGTCGTTGATGCGGGCGGCCATTTCGGTCAGGGGAGCGTAGGAGATGGGAGCATAGCCCAGTTCTTCCTCAGAGGTGCCGCGGTAGGGAGAGAGGTACTCTTCCCACTTCAGCTGATCCAGACGGTAGGCCTTGATGAAGTCGTGCTGGTAGCCCTCGGGCATCTTGGCGAACTCAGCCTCGGAGTCGCCCATGATGACAGCGTTCAGGACCTTGGTGCCATCCTCGGACAGAGCCACGTGGAAGGGAGCTTCCCAGTTGCCGCCGAACAGGTCGATGTCATACACGTTGTCCAGCATGCCGGAGAAGTGGGTGGAGCCCTGGTAAGCGAAGCCCATGTACATGGACCAGCCGAAGGCCATGTCGAACTCGTTGGCCATGACGGTCTCCAGGTACTGCATCAGGGTCTCGTCATTGGTGATCTCGGGCAGATCGTACTTCACGCGCAGGTCCTCACGGTAGCACAGGCCGCGCATGTCTTCCATCGCCTGCATCAGCGGGATCTTGTACAGGCCCTTGGCCCAGGTGCCGTCTTCCTTCTGGTAGTAGGTCATGGCAGCTTCCACCATGCCCTCGGAGAAGGCCTTCTGCAGACCGGGGTACTCGGGGTTGTTGAAGTACTTGCTCAGGTCAGCCAGCTTGCCACCCTTGGCGAAGTCCTCCAGACCATGCCAGGCGCCGACGAAGACCAGGTCCTTCACCTCGTCCTGGGTGGTCATGAGCATGTTGATCTTGTCCTTGTAGTCGCCGCCGGTGACGTAGGAGAACTCCAGCTCGATGTTGCTCAGCACGGGATCGTTGGCAACACGCTTGTAGTACTCTTCGAGCACGGGCTCGAGGTTCTGGAAGGCGTTCATGACCTGGATCTTCACCACGGTCTTTTCTTCCGCCGTCGCGACGGTGCCCATCATGCCAAGGATGAGGGCCAGGGACAGAAGCAGGGAAACGATGCGCTTCATGGGGTAATTCCTCCTTGTTATTTATGATCATGACGGATAGCACCGCCATATATCCAATATTGTTTGGTTACACGTAACCATGCAGTCCGGCCGATGAGCGGCCGGAAGACAACTCCAGTCCACGCGCCAAGTTCCACGTGGTAGGGCTATGCAGGAACAGCCGACCCAATCGCGGGAAATGTGACGAAGTCACCCCTTGACCGCACCCACGGTCAGGCCGGAGGTGAAGTAGCGCTGTACGAAGGGGTAGAGCAACACAATCGGGCCGATGGTGACCAGCGTGGTCGCCATCTTCAGGGACAGACCCGGCATGTTGTTCAGGGACTGGCCGGTGTACTGGGCGATCTCGCGCAGTGCGTCACCGGAGCGGGCCAGATCCATGATCAGGTACTGCAGGGGCATCTTGCTGTAATCGTTGATGTAGAGCATCGCGTTGTACCACTGGTTCCAGTAGCCCAGCGCGTAGAACAGGCTGATGGTGGCAATGCCGGGCACGGATACCGGCAGCACGATTTTAAAGAGGATGGTGAAGTCGTTCGCGCCGTCGATGTAGGCCGATTCGGACAGTTCTTTGGGTACGCCGGAGAAGAAGTTGCGCATGAGGAAGATGTTCCATGCCGAGCACATGACCGGCCAGATCAGCACCCAGATGTTGTCCTTCAGACCCAGGGTCTGGCTGATCAGCAGGTAGGTGGGCACCAAACCGCCGCCGAAGAGCATGGTGAAGTAGATCATGAAGTTGACGATGTTGCGGTACTTCACCTTCTTCAGGGAAAGCGGGTAGGCCGCCGTGATGGTGAACAGCATGCTCAGCAGCGTACCGACCACGGTGGTGAAGATGGTCACCTTGTAGGAGTTGGGGATCTGCTGATCCTTGAGGATCAGTTCAAAGGCGGAGGTGGAGAATTCACGGATGTAGAGGGCGTAGCCGAAGCGCTTCAGGTTCAGCTCGCGCTCGAACGCGCCGGTGATGACCACCACGAAGGGCAGCAGACAGAACACGCAGAACAGCGTGATGACCAGCACGATCACAATTTGCAATATCCGGTCGCTGGTCGGCGTTTTGATCCTGTTGGAGCGGAATACCTTTTCTTTCATGACGTCCACTCCTTTCATCAGAACAGCGCCGTGTCAGGGTCGAGCTTCTTGGCCAGCGCATTGACGCTCACGACCAGGATGCAGCCCACCACCGACTGGAACAGGCTCGTTGCAGTACTCATGCCCAGATTGTTCATCTGGCGCAGCGCGCGGTAAACGAAGGTGTCGATAACGTCCGTCGTCGGCAGCAGCTTCGCCGTGTCGCGCACCATGGCGTAGATCATACCGAAGTCGCCGCGGAAGATGTTGCCCACGCTCATGATGGTCAGGATCACAATCGTCGGCTTGAGCAGCGGCAGGGTGATGTGGCGGATCTGCTGGAAGCGGGTCGCGCCGTCCACGCGGGCTGCCTCATACATGCTGGTGTCAAAGCCTGTGATGGCGGCGATGTAGGTCACCGTACCGAAGCCGCAGCCCTGCCAGATGCGCAGCACCACGAAGATCCAGGGCCAGAGCTCCGGCTCGTTGTAGAAGCTGACGCGGGACATACCCAGCGCCTTGAAGGCCTGATTGAGCAGACCGGTCGTGCCGACAAAGGCCTGCAGCACCAGCGACACCACTGCCCAGGACACAAAATGGGGCAGGATGGCGATGGACTGGGTCACCCGCTTGAAGGTCTTGTTCTTGATCTCCGAGAACATGATGGCCAGCACGACCGAGATGACGGTGGTGCTGAGGATGAACAACACATTCAGGTAAATCGTGTTGAAGAACACGCGGCCGATGCCGTCATAAGCAAAGAGGAACTTGAAGTTCTCAAAGCCGACAAAGGGGCTTCCGGCGATGCCCAGTGCGAAGTCGTACTTCTTAAAGGCCAGCGTGATGCCGTAGAGCGGGAAATAGCAGAAGATCACGAACCAGATCACGGTCGGCAGCATCATCAGGTAGAGGTGCTTGTTCATCAGCAGCTCCCGGATAACGCCGCGGATGCCGGTCTGATTCTTTTTTGCAGGCAGTGTGCGGGCTGTCACTGGTTGTTCCTCCTTTGCACAGCTATCAAGTCACTTTGATTATACCGGGCATTTCTTTCGCACTGAAAGAGTAAAAAAAGCAAATGGATGGTAAAAAACAAGCCAATTTTCACATTTGCGTGAAAACTGGCCTGCAGAGTATTCATTTACCACATGTGATAACCTTCGCCGCACAGCTTGTTGACCGCTTCGATAAAGAAGTAGTCGCCGTACTGCATTGTTTGATGTTCTTCGCTGTTCCATGCGGCGCGGCACCGCCGGAAAATGGCAGGGCAGTCCTGCGACCAGTCCGCATCCTGCTGCTCCATAGCCCGCAGGAGACGAAGGGCTTCCTCCAGATAGTGCTCGTCCTTCAGTTCCCGGGACAGTTCGATCAGCGCACAGGCCGCCAGCGCACCAGCAACATTGTCCTTGCGGACATCATCCTTGGGCGCACGGAAGTCGGAATCAGGGACGCCGTCCTCTCCGATGCAGGACAGGAAATAGTCGGAGACCTTCTTCGCCGTCTCAAGATATTCCTGTTTTCCTGTGTAGCGGTAGGAGATCAGGAAACCGTACATCGCCCAGCCCTGACCACGAGACCAGGAGGAACCGGGGCCGTAGCCCTGTCCGCCGGGCTTGTCCAGCGCTTCCATCGTCTCCGGATCGAAGATAACGATGTGATTGCAGCTGCCGTCCTCGCGGACAAAATGCTGCATAGCGGTATCCACATGTTGCATGGCGATCTTGCGGAACCGGGGATCGCCGCTCCTCTCGCTGGCCCAGTACAGCAGGGACAGGTTCATCATGCAGTCGATGATCGCCCAGCCGGTACAGTCATCATTCCATGCCCGGATGAAACCCAGCGGATTGTACCGTCCTGCCAGCAGATTCGCCGCGATCATGGCGCGCTTCCTGCTGGCTTCGTCACCAGTCAGGTCATACGAAACCGCCGAGGACAGCCGCCACATGAACCCCACATCATGATGCAGATGCCAGTACTCCGCAAAGGCAGCGTCCAGCAGCTTTTCAGCGCGCGCAGCTTCCTTTACATACCGCTCATCGCCCGTCATCAGGTACATCTGCCACATGGCGCCGGACCAGAAGCCGTTCGTCCACCAGCAGATGCCGTCAAAGGGGCCGGTGAGCCATTCGCCGTCCCGGGTGGTGTAGGGAATGCCATCCAGCGTCTGCGCCTTTTCCACCGCATACAGCATCTTGCGGTGCAGCTTCTCCTGCATAGACAAAAGCCAGGCACGGTTTAACTCTGTCATATATATCGCTCCTTGTTCATGAAATTGCAAATTCTGCTGTATACATTATGCAGCATTGAGGTTCATACTGAAAAGAAGAAAAAACGAGGATTGGGGGTGATTTTGAAGCAAATTCATGCGCAAGCTGGCAATATAAAGAAAACTGCGTCAATGCCATATCGAAAAAAAATAACGCGCAGAAAATGTGAACAGTCGTAGACATGTGTGGAAGGAAATTCCATTTCATTTTTGGAATACAGTTTGACGTTGAACTGCCTGTCTTTGATTGTGATTTGGGCTATTGCGTCGTTGAGATTCATTTAGCTGCGCCCTGATGGATTCCCTCTGCCTCGGTTCCTCGCCAGCCTTGATGACTGTATCAACACAGTAACGGATGCGGTCGATCAGATCAGGATCAACATTTTGTTCTGCGAGCGAGGCGCGAAGCTGAGACTGTTCATCAAGCAGCTGCTGCAATTCATTGGCGATGCGTTCATGATCTGCAGCCTTGATGCCATTGGCATTCATGTACCGCACAGCCTTTGCAAACTCGTTCAGCTCCTGCTGGTGTTTTTCAGCATACTGTTTCCGAATGAAGCCCATGCCGCGCTTACTCTTATCAGAGATTGGCTTGAGACGCTGGAATGTATCCAGATGCTTGAGTGCCGTTTGCTTTTTCCTAATCGCCTTACCCACGTCGTCAAGCTGGGTAAAGCTTTCTTGCTGTTTGCAAACAAATTCATTGAAATCATGCAGCGTGCTGATACCAGCTTCCTGCATGAAGAACTGTACTTGTGCTGCGAATTTCAGGTCGTTGATACCAGCAGTCTGCCTCGCCTTCTTGCCCCAGTCCGCACGGCCTGCCCTGCGCAGATTCTGGAACACCTGGATGTACTCCATCAGCGAAGGTTGGTATGGCTCAGGCTTCATGATTTCTGCCGTCTTGCGGATGGCCTCCGCCAGCCACTTTTTCAGCGATGCAAGCCGCGACTTCAACGAATGAAGTACACGGTTGAACTGTTTGATTTCCTCGTTGTACTGACCGATTTCTGTGCAGATGCCCTGCTGCTCCAGATAGGTGACGACCGGCCCCATGTGGACGGTTGGAACCAAATCAACGCCCTGTCGCTCGTATGAACGGAGATCAAGCCGGGCATCTGCACCAGCACGTTCCAGATAACGATTTGTGGTGTCCGCCCATGCCGTGCGCCAGCGTTCACAGTTTCCTGGATTGTCCCAATCCGTGGTACGAACCTTGTAGGATTTATAGTCGCCACTGGGCAGCTTGATACGCTCACCATTTTCATCAAGCACATAAACACGTTTACCCTTGGGCAGCCACTTGCCTTGCTCGTCCAGCGCACGCATGGTCAGCATCACATGGGCGTGGGGATTGCCGTCGCCCTTATCATGAATGGCGTAGTCAGCGACCATGCCCTTGGACACGAATTGTTCCATGCAGTATTCGCGTACAAGTGACTCATACTGATC
>JAFQIB010000025.1 GCA_017397765.1 Clostridia bacterium
AGCGTACTTTCCCCGTCCACAGCCCCCGTCTGGGCAGCATCACCGTGATCCGTCATGGTAAGGTGCGCCGCGCCAAGCTGTACTACCTGCGTTCTCTGCAGGGCAAGGCCGCCAAGATCAAGGAAGTCAAGCGCGTGTAATCCGCCGCTTCCGGATTGTTGGAACAGCAAAATCGAGAGAGCTTCGGCTCTCTCTTTTTTTGCATAAACAAAAAGGGCTGCACATATCCATTGGACAGACATAGAGACCAATGGAGGGATGGGGATGACGCAGATGCGCGAGTTTAATCTATACCGGGATATTGCAGAGCGCACGGACGGTGATGTGTACATCGGCGTTGTGGGGCCGGTCAGGACGGGGAAGAGTACGTTCATCAGCCGCTTCATGGAGCAGCTGGTGCTGCCTGTACTGGCGGACAGCCCGCGCAAGGCACGGATTGAGGATGAGCTTCCCCAATCCGGTTCCGGCAGAACCATCATGACCACGCAGCCCAAATTTGTGCCGGGGGAAGCCGTGACGGTTTCCCTGGGGGAGAATACGCCGGTGCGCGTCCGGCTGGTGGACAGTGTCGGGTATCTAGTCCGAGGCGCGCTGGGAGCTGCCGATGAGGACGGTACCCGCATGGTGCATACGCCCTGGTTTGACCATGATATTCCCTTTGAGCAGGCGGCGGAAATCGGTACAAGAAAGGTAATTACCGATCACGCTACCATCGGCATGGTCGTCACTACGGACGGTTCCATCGCAGACCTGCCGCGAAGCGCTTATGTGGAGGCAGAGGAGCGGGTCATCGGGGAGCTGAAGGCGCTTGGCAAGCCCTTTATCATCGTGCTGAATTCTGCATCTCCCAGAAATGCGGATACCCTGATCCTGCGGGATACGCTGGAGGACCGCTACAGCGTGCCGGTCATGCTGCTGAATGTGAAGGAAATGCAGTCCGAGGATATTCAGCGGGTGATGGAATCGGTGCTGCTGGAGTTTCCTCTGCGGGAAGCGGTGCTGCAGGTGCCTCAGTGGCTGTCGGCGCTGGATGTGGATCATTGGTTGGTGCAGCATGTGCTGGACGGGGTCCGAAAGGGGGCTGCGAAGCCCCGGCTCATGCGGGACAACGATGTGTTTGACGCTGGCTTTGAAAACTCTCCTTATGCGGAGCCTCCGGAAATGGTCAGACTGGAGCCGGGCTCTGGGAAGATTGTATTCTCCCTGCCGATCAAGGAAGGGTTGTTCAATCAGGTGCTTGGCGAGCAATGCGGCACTGAAATCCGGGGAGACGCCCATCTGCTCAGCCTGATGAAGGAGCTGGTGAATGCCAAAACGGAGTATGAGCGGGTTGCGGATGCGCTGGCTTCCGTTCGGGCAACGGGCTATGGACTGGTCGCGCCGGCCATGGCTGAGCTGACACTGGAGGAACCTGAGATCGTACGGCAGGGGAGTCAGTTCGGCGTCAGGCTGAAGGCCAATGCCCCCTCGCTCCACTTGATCCGTGTGGATATTGAAACCGAGGTCACGCCGGTGGTGGGAACGGAGGAGCAATCGGCGGATCTTGTCCGGCAGCTGACAGACGAATTTGAAACCGATCCGCAGAAAGTCTGGGAAACCAGCTTCTTCGGGAAATCACTGGATACCATGGTCCGGGAAGGGCTGAACAACAAGCTGCTGCGCATGCCGCAGGACGCGCAGGAGAAGGTGCAGCAAACGCTCACCAAAATTATCAATGAGGGCGACGGCGGGATGATCTGTATTCTGCTTTAACATAGCTGGTGTTGAGTGCATCGTAGAGCCATTCCACTGCAAGCGGCGTAAAGATGTGTGCGGTAGCCTTGAAGGGCTTACAGCACGAAATTCGGGCTGAAAATGGCATAAGAAAGAGCGAACCGAATCGAATCGGTTCGCTCTGTTGCTGTTGCTTATTCTGCGGTGTAGTTATCGAAATAGCCCTGGATATACACAATGGGCGTGCCCTTGTCACCGGAGCCGGAGGTCAGGTCGCACAGGGAGCCGATCAGGTCGGTGATGCGGCGGGGTGTGGTGCCCTGGGCAGCCATCTGGCCCACCAGAGAGGAGCCGTCCTTGGCGCTGATCTTGGCCTTGATGGCGTCCTGCAGAGCCTTGCCGGAGAGGCCGGCAAAGTCATTGTCTGCCAGGTACTTCAGCTTCAGCTCATTGGGCGTGCCCTCCAGACCGGCGGTGTAGGCGGGAGAAACGACCGGGTCGGCCAGCTCCCAGATCTTGCCCACGGGGTCCTTAAAGGCGCCGTCGCCGTATACCATGACCTCCACGTGCTTGCCGGTAGACGCCAGCATGCGGGCCTGAATATCCTCCACCAGGGCCTGGCAGTCGCGGGGGAAGAGCTTGACGGTGTTCTCGGTTGCCTTGTTGGAACCCAGCAGGCCGTAGCGATCATTGTAGCCGCTGCCGTTGACAGGGCTGGTCATGATCTCATCCAGACCGAGCACGCACTCTGCACCGGCAGCGCTCAGCAGCCGCTTGGTACGGAAACGGGTATGAATATCGCAAGTGAGCACATTCTTGGTGTAATTCAGGATCGCGCGGGGATCATTGGCAAAGATGACCTCCACGTCAGCGCCCATTTCGCGGATCAGGTTGGAATAATACTCCACATAATCCACGCCTGTGAAGGGATGCTTGACATAGCCGAAATACTCACGGTACTGCTTTTCGGTGAGCACGTCACGGTAGGGATCAACGCCATGCTTGTCCATCACGTCCCAGTCGATCAGATGGTTGCCCACCTCATCAGCGGGATAGGAGAGCATCAGGACGATCTTCTTGCAGCCCTTTGCGATGCCGCGCAGGCAGATGGCAAAGCGATTACGGCTCAGGATGGGGAAGATCACACCGATGGTCTCGCCGCCCAGCTTTGCACGGACGTCGTCAGCGATGTTGTCAACAGAGGCATAGTTACCCTGGGCGCGGGCCACGATGGCTTCGGTCATGCAGAGCACATCGCGGTCGCGAACCGTGATCTCGCCGTTCTTGACGGCGTCCTGCACGCAGGAGGTCACGATCTGGGCAAGATCATCGCCTTCACGGATGATCGGCGCACGAACGCCCATAGAAACAGTACCAAGCATACGGCTCATATGAAACACTCCCAAATCTGCTGTAAAGCAGCTCAAATGCGCAAACGAAGACGGCGAATGCCGTTGTCCATTTACTTCAATATTATAATACGATCTTCCCCGTTTGGGAAGTAAAAAAAACAACTATTTGTGGTTTTTTTTTGCTTTTTTTGCAGAAAAACGGTTGAACAGGCCTTTGGTGAACGGTGAGTTGTTTTTACCGGCCATATCTGATATAATACATCTATCACATCTGATGAGGTGACTTCATGTTTGAAAAGGTATTGAAGGCAATTGCAGATCATCCGATGATTATCATTCACCGGCACACCAATCCGGATGGCGACGCCCTGGGAAGTCAAATTGGGCTGAAGCATATCATTCTTGCCAACTTCCCGGATAAGACCGTCTATATGGTCGGCGACGCTGCAGGACGGTATGAGTTTATGGCGGATTCAACCATGGATGAGGTATCCGATGACGCCTATGAAGGGGCGCTCGCCATCATACTGGATACATCTGCGAGAAAGCTGATCAGCGATGACCGATATACCCGGGCAGCAATGACTGTACGGATGGATCATCATCTGTTCTGCGAGAAGATTGCAGAGGAAGAGGTCGTGGACAGCACCTGGGAGAGCTGCTGCGGGCTGATCACCCATTTCTGTATGAGCTGTGGGCTCACACTGCCGCCGCTGGCCGCGGAGGCGCTCTACACCGGCATGGTGACGGACTCCGGGCGTTTCCGTTATGACGCGGTCAGCGCCAACACCTTCCGTGCGGCAGCCTTCCTGATGCAGCATCCCATTGATACCAACGAGCTTTATCGCAATCTCTATGCCAGCGATTTCGATCAGATGAAGCTGCGGGCTCAGTTTGTGCTGAAGATCCAGTTTACGAAGCGGAATGTGGCATACATTTACACCCCGCTGGCGGAGGTCAAGGCATGCGGGGCGGATCTGTTCGCCATCAGCCGGGGGATGGTCAGCACCATGGCGGATATCAAGGGCGTAGACATCTGGGTGAATTTCACCGAAACGGAGCACGGCGTCCTCTGTGAGCTGCGTTCCAGCAGGTTTAATATCAATCCGGTTGCTGTGAAGTACGGCGGCGGCGGCCATGCCAAGGCCAGCGGAGCGACCGTCAGCGGTCGGGAGGAAGCCATGGCCATGCTGGCTGATCTGGACAGGATGATGGAGGACGCGCAATGAATATGCCGGTCAAACAGGCGATATTGGAGAAGATCAAGTCATATGACCGGATCCTGATCTTCCGGCACAAACGGGTAGATGGCGATTGCGTGGGCGCATCGAAGGGGCTGAAGGAGCTGATCCGGGCCAGCTGGCCCCAGAAGGATGTTCGCATCATTGATGACGAGCATTCGGAGTATCTGGCCTTCCTGGGGCCGGATGACGATCCGGTTGAAGACGACTTCTATCGCCAGGCGCTGGGCATCGTGGTGGATGTGGCGGATACGGAGCGCATCTCCAATCAGAAATTCAGCCTTTGCCGGGAGCTGGTCAAGATCGATCACCATATCGATCGTACGCCCTACGGAGCAATCAGCTGGGTGGAGGAGGATCGTTCCTCCGCCTGCGAAATGATCGCGGATTTCTACGCTTCCTTCCGCGAGGAGATGACGCTGACAAAAAGGGCGGCGACCTGCATCTATACCGGCATGGTGACGGATTCCGGCCGCTTCATGTATGAGGGCGTGTGCGGAGAATCCATGCGCCTGGCAGGGCTGCTGCTGGACGCAGGTGTGGATACCGAGTGGCTCTATGCCAATCTGTACCTGAAGAGCTTTGATAGCCTTAAATTCACCGCCTACATCTATGAGCATATGCAGGTGACGGAAAACGGCGTTTGCTGGCTGCTGGTAGACCGCGCCATGCAGGAACGCTTCGGGCTGAATATGGAAGCTGCCAGCGCAGCTATCAGCAGCCTGGGCGGAATCCGCGGCTGTCTGTGCTGGATCGCTTTTATTGAAACCGGGGACGACGATGGGGCGATCCGCGTCCGTCTGCGCAGCCGCTTTGCTTCGATCAACCAGATTGCAGAAAAGTATCACGGCGGCGGCCATGCCTGCGCCAGCGGCGCAACCGTATACACAAAGGAAGAGCTGCATGCGCTGCTGCAGGATGCGGACAGGCATATCAAGCAATACAAGGAGAATCATGACGGATGGCTATGAAAATCTGCATCACCAACGACGACGGCATTCAGGGGGAAGGGCTGCTTCGCCTTGTGAAATGGGCTGAAAAACTGGGGGCGGTGTATGTATTTGCGCCGAAGGTGGAGCAAAGCGCCAAATCCCATGCGGTGGAGATTCACAAGCCCTTTGAGGTGAAGGAGGCTGAAGTACCCGGCGCGGTGAAGGCCTATGCGGTGGATTCCACGCCGGCAGACTGCGTCCGGTTTGCGGTGTTGGGCATGAAGGAAAGCTTCGACCTGGTGATTTCCGGCATCAATCATGGGCTGAACATCGGGCAGGACGTGATGTATTCCGGCACCGTGAGCGCTGCAATGGAAGCCGCCGGCCTTGGGATTCCGGCCCTGGCGCTTTCTACCGAGCCAGCCTCCTTTGATGACGCCATGGCACAGATGGATCGGGTATGGGCCTTCATCACGGAAAAGAAGCTCTATGACAGGGGCATGCTGTGGAATGTGAATATCCCAAAGCATCCGGCCGGGCACATCCGCATCACCCGTCAGGGCGGGCCATACTATTCTGATGATTTTATGCCCCTCGGGAACGATCTGTTCCAACCTGTGGGAAAGGATATCCATACCGAGGCGGCGCATGACGAGTTTGACACGGATTGCGTGCTGCGCGACCGCTGCATTTCCATCACGCCACTGACGGTTGACCGGACGGATTGGACGGTTTATCGCGCATTGAAAGAAACAACGTAAGGCAACAAGAAGAGCCGCATCCTGATGGATGCGGCTCACAGACTGTCAAAAAAGGTCGTGGTAGCTCGCTGTCGGCAGACTGTAAATCGAAAATCGGCGACATGCGCGGCGATTTTCGCGCGATTTTGCTCGCAAAATCGCTTCCTTACACGAGCAAACGGCCGGGAGAGCCATTGATGGCTCGACCAGTGCGCGAGTGCAAATCCTCGAAAAAGTGCCTAAAGCACTTTTTCGACACGCAGAGAGCCGCATCCTGATGGATGCGGCGCCTTTGTATATAGGGGATTACTCAGTGGGCAGCTGCACGTCGTACAGGGTGGCCGGGAACTGAGAGGTACCGATCTTGGCCAGATCAGCAATGTAGGATACGTTGGAGGTGCTGATGGTGTTGTAGGTGTTGTAGGTGCCCAGGTAGAACTGACCCACTTCGCCCAGATCGCCAACGAAGGTGTAGCGCTCGGCGTCCCAGGTGTAGGGCACGGAGGGCTCGGCTTCGATCTTCTGGGTGTTCTTCAGGGAGCCGTCGTCCTTGGCGTAGGTGGTGATGTTGACGTAGTTCTTCACGCCGTCCTTGAGGAAGTACAGGTAGTAGCCGCCCTCGGCCTGCTCCACATACACGACCACAGCGTCGGACAGGGAGGCGGAGGTCGCCAGGTAGTTGCCGGACATCTCGCCGGTCAGGTACAGCGTGGCGGGCGTTTCCAGACCGTTCTGCTGCAGACCGAAGACGTAGGCCTTACCAACCTCAGGGGTCTCAACGGGGGTGGGCACCATGGTGGCGAAGCCGGCGGGGAACTGGGAAGCGCCGATCTTGGACACGTCAGCAATGTAGGACACATTGGAGGTGCTCATGGTGTTGTAAGTGTTGTAGGTGCCCAGGTAGAACTTGCCCAGATCGCCCAGATCGGCGACCATGGTGCCGCGCTCGGCGTCCCAGGTGTAAGGCACGGAGGGCGCGTCTTCGATCTTCTGGGTGTTCTTCAGGGAGCCGTCGTCCTTGGCGTAGGTGGTGATGTTGACGTACTTCTTGGCCTCGCCGGCGTTGAAGTAGATGTAGTAGCCGCCCTCGGTCTCCTCGAGGTACACGTCAACAGCTTCCAGCACGTTGGCGGTGGTGGCCAGGTAGTTGCCGGACATTTCGCCGGTCAGGTACAGGGTGGTGGGAGGCGTCAGACCATTCTGGTTCAGCGCGAACTTGTAGGCCTGGCCCACTTCGGGATTCTCCGCGTAGATCACGCCGGTGGAGGCGGTGGCGGGAACGCTGTGGGTGAAGGCAACCTCGGCGGTTTCGCCGGTGAGGGGGGAGGTCAGCACGCCGGTCAGGACGTACACAACTTCTTCAGCGTTCTTTTCCTTCACGTCGATGGTGACCATGCCGTCGTCCTTGGCGACGATCTTGACCGTATCGCTGTCAGCGGTCCAGGTGACAGGATAGATGTTGCCGTCGATGCTCACGCTGCCCAGCACGTCGTAGTCGGTCAGGGTGATTTCGGGGCTGTTCTTGTACAGCATGCGCAGGTAGGAACGGGCATTGCTGATGTAGGGATCGGGCGTCACAGCCTCGGCAGCAGGAGTTTCCTCAACAACGGGAGCTTCCTCGGCGACGGGCGCCTCAACAAGGGCGGCCTCGGCGACCAGCTTCTCAACCTCAGCCTTGGCAGCGGCCAGGGCTTCGTTGGCGGCGGTGTTGTCAGCAGTCAGCTTCTCGACCTCAGCCTTGGCAGCGGTCAGGGCTTCGTTGGCGGCGGTGTTGTCGGCAACCAGCTTCTCGACCTCAGCCTTGGCGGCGGTCAGGGCCTCGTTGGCAGCGGCGCAATCAGCGGTCAGCTTTTCGACTTCAGCCTTGGCGGCGGTCAGAGCCTCGTTGACAGCGGTGTTGTCAGCGACCAGCTTTTCGACTTCAGCCTTGGCGGCGGTCAGAGCCTCGTTGACAGCGGTGTTGTCAGCGACCAGCTTTTCGACTTCAGCCTTGGCGGCGGTCAGAGCCTCGTTGACGGTAGCGTTGTCAGCAACCAGCTTCTCGACCTCAGCCTTGGCGGCAGTCAGCGCATCGTTGGCAGTGGTCAGGGCTTCATTGACGGTGGAGTTGTCAGCGGTCAGCTTCTCAATGTCGGCCTGGGCAGCAGCCAGGGCGGCGGTGCTGGTCTCGGCATTGGCGTTCAGCTCCTTCACAGAAGCCTCCAGCTCAGTCACCTTGGTCTGGGAAGCGGTCAGATCAGCCTTGACCTGATTGGCTTCCTTGGAGATGTCGCTCTTCTGAACGCCGAACACGCAGGACAGCGCTACAGCAGCAACGAGCAGCACGGAAAGAACGATAGAAATTGGCTTCTTCATGGGAAACCTCCTCAGTTTCGTATCAATCGTTGAGCAAAATGTGATCGGGGAAGAATACCTTGATCTGGTAGTGTCCGTCAAAGTAATCCACGATGCCCTTGACGTCAACGGTGTGGCCTGCGTAGCGATCTGCTGTGAACAGGCTTCCGTTTTCATCCTTGAAGGGCAGGGTGCGCACATGGACTGTGCAGCCGTTCCCCTCGCAGATCAGGGTCAGAGCGCCAAAGGAGGACGAATCCTCATTGGTGGTGGTATGAACCTCTTTGACGGTCAACGCTTTCATTTCAACGCTGGTGGCCATGGCCAGCGCGGCGTAATCAAAAGCCTTTGCCGTATCATCGACCAGGATGCTGACCTGACTGGTAAATCGCTCAGGCGTCGTCAGCACCCAGGAAGGGGAGTGCCCTTCGGAGAGCTTCTGGATGTTGCCGGGGTCCTTGGGACGCATCATCCTGTAGGATAGACCGGATACCTGCCAGGTGCCGCCGGCCTCGTAGAACTGGAGGGTGCCGACAATGCGGACCTCATTGCCTACGGACAGGATGCGCATGCCCTCGCCGGACAGACCATAGCCATAGTACACGGACATGCCGTAGTACAAGCCGGTTTCTTCATCCAGGCTTTCCACGTAGACGGAGTTGGCGTCGTTCATGGTGATGACGCCGTTGAAGGCTACCTTGATGCCGTTGTAAGCCTCCAGGTTGGTGCGCAGCTCCTTGAGGGTGAGCTCCACCGCATCGCCGTAATAGAAGTCCGGGTCCTTCTGGCCGGAGTAGACGTTGAGCTTCAGCGTCCTGGCCTGGCTCAGGGCCTTGGAGCAGACAGAGCCGTAGCGGTTGTTCGCGGTGGCGCTGGCAATGCAAAGACCGTTCTGCAGGAGCTCCAGATTCAGATTACGGTACTCGCTGCCCTCCTCCGGCTTATACCATACCCATGTCAGATATCGTTCGCCGGTGGAATCGATCTCCCAGGCGGCGGTATCGGACTCGATGAGGATGGACACGGCGTTGGTCAGCCTTTCCCTTGTAAAGGCGGCTGCCTTTTTGCCGTATTCCTCAATCTTGCCGGTAACCTCCGGGGTGTTGACGGCCAGGTAGCGGGCCTTGAGTACGCCGGTTTCGGAGACGGACACAGGCACGTTGAAATGGGTCGTGTCGCCGTCAATGAAGGTTTTGACGGTGACCTCGGTCTTCTGGGTTTCAGACGCCATGTTGAGCTGAAGCTGGGCGGCGTAGTCGACGAACTCGGGTTCTTCAGCCACGGCCGCCGTGCTCAGGCTCAGAAGCAGGGCGAGCAGTATGCATATCACGCTATGCATCATCTATCAGCCTCTGTTGAATGCTTAGAAATCAGACTCGCAGGTCTTGACAGCATTCTCGAAATTCTTCAGGATCATCGCGTCCAGATCGGAAGCGGGATCGACCAGGCACTTGGTCAGCAGCGCGCCGACTTCGTCACGGGCGGTGGAGGAGCCGTTGAAGGCAGGGGAGGTGTAGTAAGCGTCCTGCTGCTCCAAACAGACCTTGGCGGACAGGGCAGCAATGTAGTCGCCGCCGTCGGCGTTGGCCAGGAACTCAGCGTACACAGGATGCTCGGCAACGCTCTTCAGGACGGGCACATAGCCGGAAGCCATGGAGAACTCAGCTTGGAACTCGATGTTGGTGGTCAGGAACTTCATGAACAGCCAGGAGGCAGCCACTTCCTGAGGATTGGACTTCTTGAAGAGGGTCAGGCTGGGGCCCTGAGAGATGACCTTCTTGTTGTCAGGGTTGGCCTGGGGGATGGTGGTGATGCCCACCTCGAAGGGACGGGTGCCGTCAGCGCCCTTCGCGGGGCACTGATGCACAGCGCCGGCGGAGGAGCCGATGGACATGTAGCTCTCCATGCCGTCGGTCGCAACGAACAGGCCGGAAGTGTAACCGCCGAAGAGCTTCTGGGTGGTCAGGTAGCCCAGGTCATACCACTCGCGGAAGCGCTTCATGAAAGCGCGGTTTTCCTCGGTGTTGAACAGGAAGTGGGGCGCAGTGGCGCTGGTGTAGGGCGTCTGCAGCTGCTCGCACATGGTAATGAACCAGTTGGCCTCAGAGTCATAGCCCAGGGGGATGGAGGTGGGGTCAACAGCGACGATCTGCTCGAAGGTCTTTTCCAGCTCGTCCCAGGTGGTGGGCACGGGGATGTTGTTGGCCTCGAAGAAGGTCTTGTTGTAGTACAGCACTTCGGTGGACTTGGACAGGGGCAGGGTGTACATCAGGCCATCGCCGAACTGCTTGCCCTCGTTGTAGTAGCCCTCGATGAAGTCAGCCTTCTGCTCGGGGGTCAGGCCCATGATCTCGGTGGTGCCGTCAGCACGGGTGATGGTGGCAGTGCTGTCGATGTAGCCGTCCAGGGTCTGCACCGCACGGGCCAGGTTGTACAGGGCAACGTGGTCCGGATAGCAGTAAGCGATGTTGGGCTGGGTGCCGAAGGGGATGTCGGTAGCGATCTGATTGCGGACGTCGTCGTAGCCGCCGACGTTGCTCTGCTCGATCTTGATGTTGGGGTACAGCGCGTTGAACTCAGCGATGTAATCGTTCAGAACAGGCTGCAGATTGGAGCCCATGGTGTGGTAGAAGGTGATGGTCACCTCGCTGCCGTCATAGGCGGGGACTTCTTCGGCGCCGGCGATGAGACCGGTCATGCAGGTCATCAGCATGATGAGCGCCAGGAGGGTGGAGAAGAACTTCTTCATGTGTGTTTCCTTCCTTCCTATTTAGTGGGGAAATTGTTATGTAAAAGACGGATCTCCGTCCTTTAGCCCTTGATGCCGCTGCGGCTCACACCGGACATGATGTACTTCCGCAGGAACAGGAAAACCAGGAACAGCGGTGCAGAAACCAGCGTAACCGCGGCCATCTGCACGGGGTAGTTGGTGTTGCCGGAGGTATCGTTGAAGGCGTTTCGCAGACCGTTGGTGATCAGCTGCATTTCATCCTTCTTGGTGACCAGATTCGGCCAGACGTAGGAGTTCCAGGCGCCCATCATCTTCAGGATGGTGATGGAGATGAGGGTGGGCAGCGCCAGGGGTACCATGACCTTGATCAGGTACTTCAGATCGGAGGTGCCGTCCACCTTGGCGGCCAGGTACAGCTCGTTGGGAATCTGCATGAAATTCTGGCGCAGCAGGTAGATGTAGAAGACGCTGACCAGGAAGGGGACGATCAGAACCGTGTAGGTATCCATCCACTTGAAGTTGATCACGGTCTGATAGTTGGTGATGGTGAACAGCTCGCCGGGAATCATCATGGTTGCCAGCAGAGCGGCGAAGAGTGCGTTCTTGCCCTTGAATTCCAGGCGGGCCAGCGCAAAGGCGGTCAGCACGGTAATCACCAGGGACAGGATGGTCGAAACGACGCCGACGTAGGCGGTGTTCAGGAACAGGCGGCCCAGATTGCCGGTGGAGAATGCTTCTGCGTAGTTGCTGAAGATCATGGCCCGGGGCCAGAAGGTGGGCACCGCTTCCCGGTACTCAGCCAGGGTTTTCAGGGAGGAGATAATCATCCAGTAGAAGGGGAAGAGGATGATCAGCGCCATCGCAAAGAGGAAAAGATAGGTGCCGGTGATCGTCAGCGGCTTTGTGATCCGCTGCAGCAGGTTCATGTGCTGCATATTGCGGTCATGCATGGTATTGAATGCTTTTTTCTCTGACATACTGCACCTCTTAATAGTGCACGCGCTTTTTGCTGACCTGCATGTTGATCATCGTAACGACAAAGATGATCGCAAAGAGGATCAGCGCCGCAGCGCTTGCAAGACCGTAATCCTGTTTAGGAAGCACATCATAGATCATACCGACGATGGTATTGAGCGCGCCTTCATTGCCGGGGGCACCCATGGTATTGCCGAAGATACCGACGATGGAGCTGTACTCCTTGAAGCCGCCGATAAAGCCGGTAATGACCACATAGGCGATCATGGGAGAAAGCAGCGGCACGGTGATCTTCGTGAACACGCGCCAGCGGGGCGTGGAATCAACCTTCGCAGCTTCGTAGTACTGCTTGTTGACGCTCTGCAGACCGCCCAGAAGCACCAGGATCTTGAAGGGCAGCGCATTCCAAATGATATAGAAGATCAGCACGAACATGTTGGCCCAGTAACCGGAGCCGGCATTGATCCAGTTGATGGGATCGCCGCCGAAGAACATGATGATGTTGTTGACCAGGCCGTAGGTGGATACCAGACGGGGAATCTTGAAGTTGCCCACCACGTTGAACATGGCGGCAAACACCATGCCGATGGCGATGGAGTTGGTCACATAGGGGAGGAAGAAGATGGTCTGCAGGAACTTCTGCAGGGGCTTGATGGAGTTGAGCGCCACGGCGATGAGCAGCGCCAGGAGCGTGGAGAGCGGCACCGTGATGACCGTCAGCAGGGCCGTGTTCTTCAGCGCGGTGAGGAAGCCGTCATAGCGCAGAACCGTCTTGAAGTTTTCAATGCCGACGGCGAAGGTGACAACCTCCTCCTGGTTGACGGCAGTGAGGCTGTTATAGTTGTTCAGGAATGCCAGGCGAACCGTATTGATGATGGGCCACACCGTGAACACCAGCAGCAATACGATCGCAGGGGCCAGATAAAGCCATGCTTTCCATTGATGCTTGCTGTCTACCATATTACTTCACCTCAAAACGGATGCGGTTCTCGTCGGCCTTGCTGAACAGGAACACCTTGTGGGGCTTGAGGGAGAAACGAACCGTCTCCGCAGCTGTGTTGATGACATTGTCCGCATCAATGATGGAGCGGATGATGGGATTGGCAGACGCCTCGTGGGTGGAAACAACGCTGACGTCGCGGCCCATGACCTCCACATTGGAGAGCTTGCAGGCAAGGGCGCCGTCGGGATCAAGGATGAAGCCCTCGGGGCGGATGCCGACGTAGACCTCCTGATCGTTGATGCCGGGCACGGAGAGAACGTCTGCATCGCCGATGTACAGCTTTTCACCGCGCACAACGCCGTTGAACACATTGATCGGCGGCGTACCGAGGAACTTGGCGACAAAGAGGTTTTCGGGGTTGTCGTAGACCTCCTGGGGCTTGCCGATCTGCTGCACCACGCCCAGCTTCATCACGACGATCATATCGGAGATGGACATGGCCTCCTCCTGATCATGGGTGACAAAGACGGTGGTGATGCCGGTTTCCTTCTGGATGCGGCGGATCTCCTCGCGGGTCTGCAGGCGCAGGCGGGCGTCCAGGTTGGACAGCGGCTCGTCCAGCAGCAGCACCCGGGGCATCTTGACCAGCGCACGGGCGATGGCCACGCGCTGCTGCTGACCGCCGGAAAGCTCGGAGGGCTTGCGGTCCATCAGCTCGTCAATCTGCACCAGCTTTGCGGCCTCGTGGGCGCGCTCCAGCATGGCTTCCTTGGACATCTTGTCCTTCCCACGCAGATTCTGCAGGGGGAAGAGGATGTTTTGCAGCACGGTCATGTGGGGATAGAGCGCATAGTTCTGGAATACCAGACCGATGCCGCGGCTTTCGGTGGACAGCTCCGTCACGTCGTCCTCGCCGAAGAAGATCTTGCCGGAGGAAGGCTTCTGCAGGCCGGAAATCATGTACAGCGTAGTGGACTTGCCGCAGCCGGAGGGGCCGAGCAGACCGATCAGCTTGCCATCCGGGATGGTAAAGTTGAAGTTGTTGACGGCAACCACTTCTTCACCGGACTTCTTGTTTCTGCTGGGGAAGATTTTCGTCAGGTTTTCCAGTACGATTTTCATGTGCATCCCTTTCCTTTATGTCAGGTTGAATTAGTACGTCTGAGCGGCTGCCTTTTCTGCAGCGGCTTTTTCCTGATAGGCGATCCTGTCAGCTTCAGATTGGAAGATCATCTGGCTGGCAAGATCGATGGTCACGGTGCCTGCAAGCTTATCATGGATGGGGGTACGCTCGCGGGTGGTGACCAGAAGCAAAACCTGGATCACGACGATGCCGCCGAGGATCAGCAGCCCGACAGCTCCGATGGAGCCAAAGAAGAGCATCAGGAGCATCATCACAGGGATCATGGTTTCAATGGTGTATTTCCCCAGCACTGTACGGGTGAAGAGGCTGACGCCATTCAGGCGGACGCCGTTTTCCCGCATCACACCGAGACCGAACACCTTTTTCCCCACGGTCTGTCCGTTGTGAAGGAGCTGGGGCAGGAGAAACTCCAGGAGCAGATAGGCGGCCAGAATACTCAGGGAAGTGATCAGAATGATGAGCTGCATCATCATCGTGTAGGCATAGCTGGCTTCCTTGTCCTGGGCCAGGGCCTGAGAGGCTTCCTCGACCCGGGCCAGTTCCTCCGGAGACATTTCGGTAATCTGTGCCTCGGTCAGATCCCGGGGAACGCCGTATTCCGCTTCATAATGGGCGAAACGCTCATTCAGGGTTTGGCTGTACTGGTCGTAGCCCAGACAGGCGGAGAGCAGAAACGCTGCGAGCGTTGCCGTGATGCACAGCAGAATCGCATCCAGCAGCCAGGCGGAAAGACGCTTCCACATACTGGCCCGCTGTAGGGTGTACTTCATGGGCATACCTTCTTTTACGCATCATAAATGATGTCATCTGTCATGACCTCAATGGATATTATACAACAATGCGCGCCCAAAATCTACGGCTTTTGGGCAGAATCTTCATGTATACATTCCGCTGATCAGAGTTGACAGAGTAGCGGCACCAGCTCCGGCCAATTTGCTCCTTCATACTCAAAATGCTTCCTGCGGGAGCCGCGGGCAGGCAGCCGGTCCGGCAGGGCAGCAGCCTGATCGGCGGGGGTGAGATTGGTGTGCAGATAAAGCGTGGCCAGTCCCACTTTTTTTGCGCCTGCGATATCGGTAGAGCGGTCGTTGCCGATCATCAGGCACTTGCGGGGGTCAAGCTGCTGCGCTTCCAGCAATGCCTGATAGAAGCGGGGATCGGGCTTCCGGCACTGATAATCAGAGGAAAGCCAGATGCCGTCAAAGGCCGGTTCCAGCCCGAGATAGCGCAGCTCGTAGGCTGTGAAGGCGCGCTGCGCATTGCTGAGCAGCCAGAGCCGGAAACCCTTGCGGTGAAGCGCAGCCAATGCATCCAAAACGCCGTCATAAAGGCAGATATATTCGGTGGAAGCGATCCTGAAAATCTGTGCGGCATGCAGCCCCAATGCGTCTGCATTTTCCGTGACGCCGGCCGATCGGAACAGCGCTGCCAGGACTGCATCAAAGGGGATATCGGGATAGACCTCATAGGACTGGCCTGCCTGTGCTTCCCAGCGGGACATTTCAGCCTGGAAGGCGGCTTGCAGGCTGTCCCCGGTGTAGGCTGCGCCGTAATAGCCCATATAGAGGGCGGTCTTCTCCCAGACGACCGCGTCTTCTTCGGTATGGATATCGACCAGGGTGCCGTATAGATCAAAGATCAAGTCCGTATATTTCATCGGAAAGCCTCCATCATTTGCTGCTTCCATGATACCACATTTGGTAGGTGGATGTACAGAAGTTTTTATCCGGCAACAGAATATGGACAAGGGCAGCAGTCTGTGGTATAATGACAGCCGGTATGCAGCTGCAGCTGCACAATGCAGAAGAGAACGGGGAACATGTGAACAATGAAAACCTTCACGAAGATCTGGAATGCCTTTACGACTGCGCTGGTGCTGCTGATCGTCCTCATTGCGATCCTGCTGGTGGGCGTCCGCCTGATCGGCCTGACGCCGCTGTATGTTTCCTCCGGCTCTATGGAGCCGGCGTTCCATGTAGGCTCGCTGATCTTTGTGCAGAAGACTGATCCTGCAAAGATCGAAGTGGGAGATCCCATCACCTATACGATCAATGCTGCCGGTGATTATTCCACCCATCGGGTGATCGGGATCGAAGTGTACGAAACCGGCGTACGCGAAATGCTGGATGAAACCGGAGCGCCGATGCTGGATGAACAGGGCGATGTGATTTTTGAAGAGTATCCTCTGGAGGAAACGTCCTATTATTTCCAGACGAAGGGCGACGCCAACGATGCGCCGGATGGGGCGCCGGTGTATTACAAGAATGTGGTCGGTATTCCCCGGCTGACGATTCCGTACCTGGGCTATCTGGCCCAGTGGCTGCAGACGCGGCAGGGCATGATCCTGGGCATCTCCATTGCGCTCGTGATCATCATCCTGACCTTCCTGCCGGATCTGCTGAAGCTGGTGGATGAGCCTGCGGACAAGAAGCAGGAGGCAGCTGCTGCCGAAGCAGCCGAGCAGGCAGGGGAAACCGATGAATCAAATGCAGCAGAAGGAGAATAAGTCTGTTACAGTCCAGCCTGTCCTTGTGGATGTGCCGGACTTTTCAGTTGCCGAAATGCAAAAAATGAGGGAAACTGTGCATCGGATGCATTGCATAAGACAGAATTGTATGCTATGCTTTGTGCAGGGACTCCGATTACGAAAAATGGAGGATTGTGACTTATGGATCGTTATGCACACCGCAAATCAGCCTGCACTGTCCGTCTGGTGGACAACAAGGGCCAGGCGATGCCCGGCCAGAAGGTGCGCGCCACACTGAAAAAGCATGAATTCAAGTTCGGCTGCAATATCTTCTGGCTGCCGGCAATGTTCAATGAGCGTGTTCCCGCCGAGCGCCGTGCCCTGATCGAAAAGATGTGGGAATCCTGGTCCGCGCTCTTCAACTTCGGTACGCTGCCTTTTTATCAGGGCCGCTATGAGCGGGAGGAGGGCGTGACGCTGGAGGCGGAGACGCTTAAAACTGCAAAATTCCTGGATGAACACGGCATTGCCATGAAGGGCCATCCGCTTTGCTGGCATACGGTGGCTGCCAAGTGGCTGATGCCCAAATCGGATGAAGAGGTGCTGGAGAATCAGCTTTTCCGCATTCGCCGCGAGGTTTCAGCATTCAAGGAGTACATCCACATGTGGGACGTAATCAATGAAGTGGTGATCATGCCCATCTTTACTGCTGAAGAGAATGCCATCACCCGCCTGTGCGCAAAGATGGGCCGGGTGCAGCTGGTCAAGGCGGTCTTCGATATGGCCCGGGCGACCGATCCCAACGCGACGCTGCTGCTCAATGACTTCAATACCAGCGAAAAATACAGGGAACTGATTGCAGACTGCCTGGAAGCCGGCGTACCGATGGATGTGATCGGCATTCAGTCCCATCAGCATCAGGGATTCTGGGGCGAGGAGAAGCTGCAGGAAGTGCTTGCCCGCTTTGAAACCTTCGGCAAGCCTATCCACTTCACCGAGAATACCTTTGTTTCCGGTGATCTGATGCCGCCCCACATTGTTGACCTGAATGACTGGCAGGTGCCCGAATGGCCCACGACGCCGGAGGGCGAGGATCGTCAGGCCCGGGATTTCCTGAGCATGGTGGATACGCTTTTTGCCCATCCGCAGGTAGAGGCTTTCACCAACTGGGACTTTGCCGACGGCGCCTGGCTGGGCGCGCCCGCAGGTCTGGTGCGGCTTGACGGCAGTCACAAGCCGTCATATGATGCGATGAAGCAGCGCATCTGGACGGACTGGCATACCGACGTGACCCTGATGACGGACGAAAACGGCGAGTTCACGGTGGATGGCTTCCGCGGTGAATACGAGCTGCAGGTCAACGGCAGCAAGGCAGCTTTCACGCTGGACAAGCAGAACAAGCAGCAGACCGTTCAGATCAAGTAAATCATTTGATGCCCGGACAAAGCGTCCGGGCTTTCTTCTTGTGCTTGCTTGACAGATATGATATGATAGCTGGGATTCGACATAAAGGAGCAGCTTGCGTATGGACATCCGCTTTGCCCCCATGGAGGGCCTGACAGACGCGATCTACCGCCGCACGCATCATCAGCATTACGGCGGCGTCAGCAAATACTATATTCCCTTTGTCAGCCCGACGCAGCATCATGTATTCACGCCAAAGGAACTCCGGGGGATCGCACCGTCAAGGAATGCAGGTATTCCGACTGTTCCGCAGCTCCTGGCGAAGGATGCAGAGCATTTTCTCTGGGCAGCGTGTGAACTCAAAGAAATGGGGTATGCGGAGGTCAACCTGAACATCGGCTGCCCCTCCGGTACGGTCACTGCCAAGGGAAAGGGGGCAGGGATGCTCAGGGACTTGTTCCACCTGGATGCATTCCTGAATCAGGTGTTCAGGAAAACGCCGCTGCCGGTGTCGGTGAAAACGAGGATCGGGTTTGAATCCCCGGAGGAATGGGCGGAGATCCTGGAGGTTCTTGCCCAGTATCCGATTCATGAATTGATCGTTCATCCCCGCACCAGAAGCAGCTTTTACAAGGCAGGAACGCTTTGCTATGACGCTTTCCGCACTGCCGCAGAAAGCTGTAAATTGCCTCTTGTGTACAATGGGGATTTGTTTGAGCAGACGGACTGCGAATTGCTGCAAAGGGACTATCCCGGAATGCCCATGATGATGGGCAGGGGACTGGTGTGTAATCCTGCGCTGGCGAGGATGGTTTGCGGCGGAAAAGGCCTGGAACGACAGGAATTCCGGGACTTCCATGACGCGCTGTATGAAGCCTATCGGAAGGAGCTGACACGGGAGCAGGCGCATAGCCGCATGCGGGAGCTGATGATCTACATGGCCTGCTGCTTTGACGGCGCTGAAAAGGCTGCCAAGGGCGTCAGGAAATCCAATCCGGAGAATTATGAAGCAGCGATCAATCGCCTGTTTGACTGTCCGCTGGCTACAGCGCCCTGCTTCTCGCAAAAGGGCATCGGGTTATAAAGCGAGCGGCTCGCATTGCGCTCTCATCATATCTTAACTTGACCGTGACTGCACACTGTGATATACTTTGTAAACAATCTGTTGGATTGTCATTTCCCGCGATTGATTCCTTATGCCGGAAATGCTGTTATCAGGAATCGGACAAACGATGAAGAAGGAGTACAAAAATGATGACATTTGTTCTTGGGCTGATGATTGTGCTGGCAGGCGCGGGCCTGATTGCCCTGAGCGTGACGAGCCGGAAGAGCCGCTTTATGATGATTGGTATCGCCGCTGCTGCCGCCGGCTGTCTGGTGATCTTCCTTTCCTGCATTTCTACGGTGCCCACGGGCCACACCGGCATCCTGACCACCTTCGGCAAGGTGGAGGATGTGTCCCTGCCCAACGGCGTGAATGTGCATGCGCCCTGGCAGAATGTGATCACCATGTCCAACAAGGAGCAGAAGCACAGCGGCTCCGGTATTGCGTTCTCCAAGGACATTCAGGAGGTTTCCTACAGCTACACCATTCAGCATACGCTGCAGTCCGGCTCTGCACCGACGATTTACAAGAACGTCGGCCAGGAGTATTATGACGTGGTCATCCATCCTGCGGTCAATGCGATCATCAAGACCTATATCGGCAAGGCCAATGCGGAGAGCCTGATTGTCAACCGCGAGGCGATTACCGACGACGTTAACCGTGAGGCTGCGCTCATCGGCGAGCAGTACGGCATCACCATGACGGTGATCATCGACAATTTCGACTTTACCGACGTTTTCACCAATGCGGTTGAAGCCAAGCAGGTGGCCGAACAGGAGAAGCTGCGTGCCCAGACCGAGCAGGAGAAGCTGACCATGGAGGCCCAGCAGAAGGCTGCCCGCGACAAAATCGAAGCAGAATCCTCTGCGGCCATTGCCAAGATCAACGCCGAAGCGGATCTGGAGGTTCAGAAGATCAACGCGGACGCCGCCGAATATGCTGGCCAGAAGGAAGCGGCTGTCAATCAGGCAATTGCTGCATCTCTGACGCCTGAACTGGTGGCGTACTACGAGATCATGCAGTGGAACGGCGCCCTGCCCACGACCTACATGGGGGACGGGGAAGGCGTGCCGGTGCTGGATGTAACGCCCTAAAGCAAATCGCCCGGAGCGGACTTTGATCCGTTCCGGGCTTTTTCTGTGCGAGTGGGGGGAAATACAGGGCGGCAGCTTCATGTTGTCATGAGCAGCGATTGTTATCTGTCGGAAAAAGTAGGGAACAGGAATCAGAATAGTAAAAGAAAAACCAGTATCCGTTCGGATACTGGCATGGCGCAGAGTCTGGGATTTGAACCCAGGGTGGGGTATCAGCCCACACACGATTTCCAGTCGTGAACTGGACATCATGGCACGAAGAACTCAGTAATTTCAAGGGGTGTGCATGTCGAACATAACCGAAACCGTAAAACATCCTACACGATTTACCATTTGGATGTTCCTGCTTCACGATTTCTAGTCTATCACAAATTTTGAATACGTCAAGAGGTTGTCTAACTGAAAGATAAATGAGCAAAAAAAAGAATGGGACGAGATTTCTCTCGTCCCATTTTTCTTATTCATTTGTAACATTTTCTTCGTCCGAACTGACTGGCTCTACGCCGTGAGGAGCTACGCCGTGAGGAAGGACCATACATGCCATCTCAATCACGCCGGCAATGATGACTTCAATCTTCTCGTTCACTTCAATACCGACAGTCTCCAGCATTTCCTTGGCCAACTGCTTAGCATAAGGATTACGTTCTTCCTTGGCAAGATCACCCATGAGCCATGCCTTCTCTGCTAACTCTGTAGCCTCAACTCCTGCGTTAAGAGCAAATCTAATGATCCGCAGAGTTTCATTGGGTACAACTTCATACAGTGCGTTGATGACAGACTTCTATGATACCAGCACAGGCTTGGACATCACAACGGTCTTTAGCAGATCTGTTCCTGTAAAACGCTTGTAAAGGTACAATCCGATTACAATGATACACAGAATCGCCAGTAGGATATTATACCATTCCATTTAACCATCTCCATTCATCAGCCGTCGACGGCTTCTTCCTGTTCTTCTTCTTTAGGCACAGATGTCGAGATCTTCTTCCAGTTCTCGAAACCGCTTTTAACGTAGTTTGCTCCTTGCAATGCGATGTAAACAGGCATCATAGCCACAAGAATATCCACAATGCCTGACCAGTCCTAACCAAGTGTAGATAGGATGATACATGCAGCAAAGGATGCACTGACATGGAAAAACATGAAGTTCCTAATTGACATTGTGAACCGCTTTGAAAACTCGTTATTGCTCACCATATATTTATGGAGTGCGGTATAAAGCTTCTCTTTCAAGTAGATCACACTTTCTCAGGTGGGTGATTAGGAAGTGCGATGATGTCGCTCTTACATGAGTCAGCCATAGAATTTCTCTTGCGGTTAATCTTGTAATGATCGTACATCTCAAGGTAGGTTCCTTTCTCTTCTTCGGAACACCAACCCTGTTGCATCAGGCGAGCGTGTGCCATTTTCAGATCATACCGCTGCTGATAAACAATGTCTTCTTCTAAGTTGTCCAACTTCGTGTTCAAGGCATCGATACTATCCTTAACGCTCTTGCGATACACTGCCTATTCCTCACGCTCTGTTTTCTTGCGTTCCCGCATAGGTTTCGTTAGCTTCACCCCCAGGGCAGTTACAGCAGAGATCCCGCCGGCAATGCCTCCCCAGGTGATGATGAGATCTCCGAGCCACTGAAGCAATTCTTGTTCCATATTCCTCCACCTCCTTATGCATTAGGAATCTTCAGAACCATTCCAGGTCTAATGATCGTATTCTTCATGCGATTCGCTTTCATGATCTTTTTGTATTCGATTCCGCTTTCGTAAAACTTTAGAGCAATACCCCACAACGTATCTCCTTTGACAACGGTATAGGTGTGAGGCTCATCAGGAGTAGGGGTAGGGGATGCGACTTCATTAGGACTTTCCACAGATAAGAATTCAGTCATCATGTAACCGCGATAATCTTTATATTCGATTGCAGCCCAGTCGGAGGTTCGAGTTTTGATGCAAACCTATTCTCCTGTCTTGATACGGGGCATACCGGGAACGAGTTTTGCACTCTTGCGTGGGCCAGTTCGGAGGTTGACGGTGGTTCCATTCTTAGCGACTACCCAAGCGTTCTCCAGCTCAACAGGTTCTGTTTCAACCTTTTCTTCTTCAAGGTCTGAAACATCTGGTCCAACCTCGGTAATTAATTCCCAGCGCGGTCTACCGTAACCAGCGATACGTGTGTTGTTAAGTTTGTACTTTTTCTTGGCAACGCCACCGCCATTTTCAATTACTTTATTGCCTGCGGAAGTGTTACCTTCTACGGTATAGACATAGTTTTCATCAACCTTATATACCCAGCCGGTATGAGAGCCTTCCGTTCTCTCACTATTCCAAAAAATAATTTGATCTCCTGGCTGAGGATCTTCTGTATACCAACAGTCCTTCGCCTTGTAATAGTTCATCTGAGAATTACAGCCGGCTCCACAGTTGTCCTTATCGGGTTGACAGAGAAGTTTCTTTGCCAACGCCTCACCGAATACTTGAACGGGACACCAAGAAACAAATACCGCACACCATGCGACGCCTTTCTTGGAACTGTTAAAGTATCCGATCTTGGCGAGGTCTCTCTGATATTTTGTGTAGTTATTATCGCCAGCATTTGCAGTGTTATCGTCAAGCTGGTCGTAGGTTTCCTTTTCGAGGTAACCAACTTCATTAAGGGCAACTTGCTAAACCTTGTCAATTAGTTCGCTTTTAGTGGCCATTCTCGTCACCTTTCTTTATAATGTGTTAAAGTTACGGTGTTGCGGATGTAGTGATTTTGCTCGGCACATTCGGCTCATAGCCAAAGGCGATGGGCATTCTCGCGCAGAAAGCCATGTCTTCCGTCAGTTTGAACGCCTTGAAGCGCAAATCCATCTGGGATGAGGACAGGAAAGGCTTCTCAATCGGGCGGTTGTCCACATCGAAATAGGATGTACATTCGATGTAGTAAATCTCCTTACTGGATGCGTCGATCTGCTTCACATCGTAGACCATGCCGACATGGTAGATGTTACGCCATGCATGGAAGTTGAGCATCGAGGTGTTGTTGCTCAGGTCGTTGTCAAGCGTGAAGATGATGTCACCGATGTCCAGTTCGGAGAACGGAACCTCGCAGCCCATCTCGTACAGCTCACGCGCCATATCGTTGGCATTACAGAAGCCGTTGAAATTCTGTTTGTTCGCTTTCTTTGAATCAGGATGGTAATAAGAGTTATACGAATAGGAACCCTCATAATTATCTTCATTCGGCTGTTCGTAACCGTAATAAACGGTGTTCCCGTCCTCGTCCGTATCGGTCAGGCCGTACAGATACTTGCGATATTTGAAATCGAAATAATAACCAAAATCAGAAACTGCCGTCTTCGTAATGTTTGCCGAATAAGTACTTGCATTCTTGCCAACAAAGTCATTTACACTACGGCCCATCATGATATTCTGAACGAACGTTGCGCAGCACTGCTTGAACTTGCCCTTCTCCGCCGTGTAGCAGGTAGAGCCAGCCGTGAAGGCGTTGCGGTTGTGGGTAAACTCGTAGTAGAACGTCCCACGGTTGTTGTAGTAATCGTCCATCAGGGACTGAAGCGCCAGCTTCTGCTCCATAGTCAGAGTGGGCTTCCTCTGCACAGTCGTGCTTTCAACAACATCGGCAGGAGCATATGAGAATACGCCAGTTCCGGCATTGGCAAAAAACTCGCCTGTCACTGTGTCACGCATCCCAAGCTCCCCGTCTGCCGTCCTCTGCACAGGCAGGAAGTTGCGTACAGTTTCACCATTGCGCTTGATCTTGACCGCACTAATCCGCGCATAGGAAGGACCGGAAATTGCGCCCGTATCGTGGTTGATGCCGGTAAACAGCTTAAGCGTTCCGGTCGGCATCGCCGTGTAAGGCAGGTTATCAGAGACAACCGTGCCGTTCAAGATGAACTGCCCCTTGCTGAAGCTGAACGTACCGCCCTGATGCTGATTCGTGTAGGCAGCGGAAGTCGTACCTGAGCCGTGGCCGAAGCGAACATACCACTTGTAGTTGTCGCCCCAGGTGCTTACCCGGATGCCATTGGTTGCGTCTCGTGCGTCAATAAGGATTTTGTCAGTCTTGACATCCAACGCAGTCTCCGGAATCGCGTAATCAACCTCGATCACGTCATCCTCTTGCAGAACATAGCCCGTGTCGATGTACTGCGTACCAGTATTTTCAAGATACTTAACAGGCACATATGCCTCCTGCACTTCGACCCCACCACTGCCGCTGATGACGATATCGCCCTCGCCAACAATGCTCTGACCGTTGATAGTCTTGAGCTTCTGATGCTGGGTCAGGTATTCACCCTTGGGCTGCTTGTTTTCAAGCTCTTGACGAGCCTGTTCGTCTACCAGTGGATGCCCGTTCAGTGTTTTGATTGCTACTTTTTCACTCATTTCCCAGCCCTCCTTAAATCACAGCATTACCATCAGCGTCTACCGATAAGCCCCCGATAACAGCATTGCCATTGCTATCAATGGTCAAGCTACCACCACCAGAGCCCCCCCGCCCGGAATCAGAGGAGCGACACGCTTTGCCTATTCCTCCAGATTGTCATATTCGTCAGGAGGGTCAATGTAATCCGCAGGCTTTGGGCGATTTTTTACTTCAAGAAGGAAATCACACTTTGTGACACCGCCCGTCTCCTTCCTATCAAATGCATACATTTTCAGCAATCCCGCAGTCTGTAATGCCGAGTCTGGAATGTCACATTCATTATCTGATAACTCTTTGCTAATTGTCCCAGCGGGTGTAATGAAATGCATCTGGTCAATTTCAGTGCAGCCATACACCTTGATTCTGACTCCAGTGTCCCACTGCCACAAAGAATCGCGACCATCCGTAATTTGCAATGCTTGCATGCACCATTACTCCTTTCTAAATGCTTAAGAGAAAAAATAAGGTATATGAAAACGTCCATATACCTTATTTCTCTTTACTTTATTCAGCTTCTTTATCGCGAGTATTTGTATTCACATATTCCTGCCAAATACGTTCAGTGCCCAAGCTACCGGGCTCCCAAACATTCTGACCGGGATGAATAGATTCCCACAGCTTATCATTATGGCTTACAACCGCGCCAGGCTGATACTTGTTGCTGATGCCGTCCCAAGGTTTCCACTGCTCGTAGACAACCTCGTCTTCTTCAGGAGCTTCAGGAGCTTCAGGAGCTTCGCCTTCCTCGGGTTTAGACACCTTCTCTTCCAAGATCATGACACGATCTTCAAGAGCGTGAATATAACGCAGGAGGGTCTCAAAACGAGCATCGTCACTTGGTTTTTCTCCGGTGATATTCATGCTTTCAGAAGCTTGACGGAGGAGATCATCACGGTCCTGTTCGGTCAGCCTGTTTTCGATATAGGACTTTTCGATCTTCTCCTGAATATTAGAGAGCTTATAGTTGCCGCCACGAATAACGGCTTCAAATACAGGTTTCAGATTCATGTATATACCTCCTTATTGGTCAAGCAGTGCAGCGGCCAGCGCAGCAAATTTGTTGTCGATGTAAATCTTCGTATCGGCAATGTAGGACAGAGCCATCCCCGCGTCGCTGTCATTGAAGACCGTCGTATGGGGATACTGGGACTTCAGGGCTGCAAAGGCGGCCAGTACCTTCGGGGACAGCGGGGTTTCGATGGACGTTGCAAGTTCATACAAAAATTTCGCATCGCCGTAAGCTGCCTTCAGGTCAGCAAGAGTGGTGTATGGAGACCCGTACAGAAACACATATGGATCTTTCTCATTGCCGCAACAATATTGCGCTCCGCTTCTCGGACCAGCGGAAAAATGGCTGCACAAGAGATTTGCTGATCCGGGCTTCTTGTCAGTCACCGACGTAAAGTAGTAGTTCGTGCCATTGTGACCACCTGTCATCTCGGACAGAGTAACACGCTTTATTCTCTGCACATACACCTTGCGCGTGAAGTCAATCTCATCACACACCCACCGTTGACCGTTTCCGTCAATGTAGTTTCCTCCGGAAGAAACCGGGAGACCGGGCAGACCGTTGGGCGTTTCAGCGGTCATCGTCTGATACTCCTGATAAGGCTCGTATTCCGTGGCTACGGCACCGACTTCGATCTGCGGCTTGAATACCAGATTTTCGACCGTTTTGCCTGCGGCCACATTGAGTGCCATCCACGCATATTTCGGTTTGTCAATGGTGAAGGTTTTCGGCGTAGCGTATACATAGACCGCAGTAGAGCCTGTAGAATCCATTGTGTCATTGTACGAAAGCTGGAAATAGCCGTCCCCGTTAGGCAAGCCGGAGGAAACGGTGTATGTTGCAGCTGGGAGATACAGCCACCTGCTACCGGTTGTGAGCGTCATGCTACTGCGAGCCGTGGTATCGTTTGTACCATTCGCGGTGAAGGTGCCGTCCGCGTTGGTCACAAAGGTGATGCCGTTGCTGGTATAGTCCGCTTTGGAAGTTCGCCTGTCCTGGAACAGGTTTTTGCCTGCAAGCATTACACTGACATCTCCATCAGCACCCGCATTCACCAGCTCGACCGGCGCTTCCGGCGTGGGTGTGCCGTCCTGGGTGGTTTTGCCGTACAGGTGTAGGCCGGCCAGGGGCCTCTCTGCGCTGTCAGAGACGGACAGAACATTACCAGAGACTGTGGCTACAATAGGAGGAGCTGCTGACGAGTCAATACTGCCTTGTATGTTGTTGTTTGTCCAAGCTTGTGTGTCGACAATATAGTCGATTCTCATCCCCGCATCTACATTGTTATACACCGTAGTGTTGAGATACTGTACAGTCAGCGTAGTACTATCAATCTGTTCTGGTGGCAGCGGAGTTTCAATAGGTGTCGCAAGTGCATACAGGATGGTGGTCGGGTTCGCGGAGAACCATGCATTTGCAGTATCCGCATCCGCAACGCCCTCAATGCCGAAGAACATGGACTGGCCGCTTGCAGTAACGCCGAATACGCCGTGCGAAAAACTCGCTGCAACGTTGTTTTTGTTGACGAATCTATCGCTGATCGTTTTGTTTCTGTGCGGAATTGCTACATAATAGCTGCTGCTCAATATAAGCTGCATTACACCGCCAAAGGGCATCCTTTCATCAGCATACCACCGCATTGATTGACTGCCGTCCAGCGTCAAAGCGTGTAGCCTCTTCACATACACCTTGCGCACAAAGTCGATTTCATCACAGATCCACTGCTGACCGTTTGCGTCGGTGTAGTTGCCGCCGCTGGTTACGGGGATGCCGGGGATACCTGCTTCATCTGTGACAACGACAAGGCCTTGACCGCCGTCCTTGTACGGCTCATAATCGTCCGTAAACGCACCCGCAGCACAGATCATCGGCTTGAAGGTCAGGTTGTTGTAGGTTTCTCCTTCTTTCGTCCGAATATAGCATTCAAGGAGATCCCCGTCTTCAATGGTGAGATTCCCAGGAAAGGTGTTTGTGCCACCAATGGTTTTTCCGTCCCGATAAACGCCAACGCGATATGTAATATTTTGAGATACTCCATCAAAAGTGCCGGTATGCCCGTTTGTGACCCTGTACGTTCCGGCAGGAAGCCTGATACCCTTGTCATAGGACGAGCTGTAAGTAGTCAGGTAGATGTAGCCGGACGCGGTGGCAGTGCCATCAAGCGTTACAGTACCATCGGCGTTGCGGGTGACAGTCGCGCCAGATGCGACTCCGCCCGAACCACCAACAAAAGACGGCATCAGGTTCTTGCCCTGCACCTTTACGGTGATGCTGCCGCCAGCTCCCACATTCGCAAGGGGAATGGGCGCTTCCGGCGTGGGCGTACCGGTCTGTACAGTTTTACCGTACAGGCGTACACCTGTTAAGATCGTTTTAGTGCTGTCTGTCGAAGAGATTATACCGTCTCCGTCAACGCTTTGTACGATTGCAGGGGCAGTTGATGTTATCAGAGTCACCGCTGCCGCGATAACATTCGTGGTGGCCTGATTTGCACTATTGGCGGCGGCTTCTGCCGTAGCGGTAGCGGCACGCATGTTGTCGATCTCCGCCAGCAGCCCGGCCAGGGAGGGCAGCACGCCCTCCGGATCGACAATCAGGTCGGTGGTGTTTGCATCCACCTGCAGGAGCGCCAGCAGATGGGTCGCCGTCACGCTGCCGTAAGAGAGGGTGAGGCTGAGTCTTGCCAGCCCGGGAACGGCATAGCAGGCGGCGGACAGCGTCAGGACTGCCGCGCCGTTGACAATGGCGCCCGCCAGGGGAATGGTAGTGCCGTCGGCGCGCAGGCAGGCGCCGGACACCTGCACGCCGGTCAGGTCAACAGGGACGCCGCTGCGCAGCGCGGTGAAGTGCAGCTGATGGGCATTGGCATTCCCGGCAGCCAGCGTCATGCGCAGGGGCTGGACGGCGAGGCCGGCGTCCAGGTCAACCTGGATGGGGATGAGGGAGCTGATCTCAGGCATGGTCTTCCTCCTTTTCAAGCGCCGCAGGGGTCAGCGGGCTGCCGGACGCTTCTTCGCAGACGGTTTCCCGGTTGAGTCGGAGCGCCTCAGCGATTTTTTCCAGCGCCTGCATGCAGCTGAGCATACAGGCGATATTGTCTTTTCCCCGCACTTCGATGCGCCCAAGCGCATTCAGTACGGAACGGATGAGCTTTTCCATTTGCATGCCCTCCTCAGGGAGAATCGGTGATTCTTGTGGACAAGGTGATGGTGAAGGCAGCAGGGAATGAAGTGATCTTCATATGTACAGCTCCTTATTATGCTTCCAGCGCAGCGATTCGGGCTGCAAGGGCGTTCGTCACAGCGGTTGTTGCGTAGCCTTGCTTCAGTACCCATGCCTGTGTTGCCGCATTGGACGGCAGGTCAGTCATGAAGCCCTTGCCGTTGACCCATTCCTGGGTAGCTGCCGTACCGCCGTTAAGCTGGCCGCACACAATGTCGTCAAAATCCGCATGACCGCCAACGATGGTGTTGACCGACATGCTTTCGGTAATCATTTCATCGACATAGCCCTGCAGCGCTTCAAGCTCCTCGATGGTCACCAGACCGGTGATCTGAGTTTCCAGGGCTTCCACCCGCACCAGATCTGCCTTGGCTTCGATCAGACTGTTGACGGCGTCCAGCCGGAGGGAAACGGTGTTGATCTCCTTGTCCAGATCGGTATAGGAGGCCTTCAGGGCCAGCTCGCCCAAGGCTTTGTTCAGCAGGATTTCCGCTTCGCCGATGCGGGTGGATACGCCGTCCACCTCGGTTTTTGTGGCTTTCAGCTCAATTTCCTGAGCAAGAAAGTCAATCGCGTCGGCTTCGATCCGCAGCTGCCGGTCCAGCTGCTCCCAGGTCAGCCGCTGCATGCGGATGTCCACGACCAGGCCTGCTACCGTGGCGCTCATGTCCTCCTGCGTGGAGGCCAGCGTCAGCACGGCATGCATGGGTTCGCCAATTGGATCAGGCTGTTCGATGGTGACGATGCGCTGCACCGCGGTCATATCGGGCAGGACGCAGCGGCACAGATCCCCCACGTGGAAGGCGTCGAATGGCTCGCCGGTGAGGGCGGAGAGCTGCAGGGCGGTCAAGGTGATGGTCAGGCGGGGATTCTTGGCCTTCTCCACATACCGCTGCACCGCGTCACGGATGAAGTCCTTGCCAAGATCCTTGTCTACGCTGGCCCGGCGGGCGATCACGCCCCACTTGCCGATGGTGTCCGCATCGATGGGCGCGTCCAGCCCGTCCGCATAGGCGCGGGTGCACATGTCGGAGGCGTCCTCCTCGATGGTCACGTCGGAAAGATTCCGCTCCAGCCGGCATTCGCAGCGCACTTTATCGGGCAGCTTGCGGATGTGCAGCACCCAGGGCAGGGCCGACTGATCTGTCTCCAGATGGTACTCCGGCACCTCGTTCATCAGATCCAGCAAGCTCTCCAGATCGTTGGAGTGCTTGATGGTCCAGGTCAGCTCCTGGTCGTCGGGCACCTCGCAGTCACCCAGCACCCATCTGTCCTGATTGCTCAGCAGCCGGGTCACCAGGGTACGCAGGCTGCCGGTGCGGGTTTCTTCGCCGGGGTGCATGTGGTCGCTGAGGGTGCACAGGCCGTGCTGCAGGGTGGCTTCCGTCAGGCCGTCCGAATCCCGGACAATGCCGGTCACGCGGAATACGCCGGCGCTGCCGTCCCGGTCAAAGAGCTCCACGAAGGAGCGAGGCTCGACATTGGCGCTCTTCACGGTCAGGGAAGCGCCGGACAGCGGGCGCAGCTGCCGGGTCAGACGAAGCGCCACGGGCGCGACCGGGCTGATGGGGTTCAGCTGCCTGTCCAGCAGCAGGGGAGAACGGATCACCAGTACCACCCCTTTGCAGAAAGCTGAAGCTTGCAGGCCGTGTTGGCAGCGATGTGGACGGCGTTATCCTGCCGGGCATTCAGGGGGATGCCCTCGCTGCCAGTGCGGCAGGACAGGCAGGGGACGCGGCTGCCGTCCGTATCCGTCCAGAATGCGACCAGTACGCCCTCCTGGTAGTCGATGACAAGGGTTTTCCCAGCCGGGACAGCAAGGCCGGAGAAGGCCATTTCTGCCCCGTTGGCGGCGATGGTCAGGGAAGTCAATGCGCCGCCTTCCGGTGTGACACTGCAGCGCAGGGGGCATTGCTGCACATTGCCTGTGGGCCGGATGTGCAGCGTCTCCTCCGTGACAGCGTCGGCGGAGACAGTCACCGGGAAGCGATCCTCCCAGAAGGGCACGGCGTGGGCGGTGAAGGTCAGCTCGCACAGCTCCGTCCATTTGCGCTTGCTCATGGTCTGGGGCGTTTCGGTGCAGCACACCTGCAGCCGCTGTCCGGGACGGTCGGCGATCTCCAGTACCCGGCCATTCATGGCCCAGGCGGTTACGTCGGAGAGGATGCGAGTGCGCAGAGAAAGCTCGGAGGTCAGGACAGCAAACTGTACCCTGACCTCCCGGCTGGCGATGTGATCCCGGACAAGCAGGCTGCCGGGCGTCTGAAGCCGCGCTTGCAGATTCGTGGTGCGCTCCGGCTGGAGCTCGACCACGTCTGCGATGCGGATCAGCGGCGACACGCTTGCCAGCGGCACGCCGTCAAGGGCGATATAGTAGCTCAACTTGTCCACCTCCGTGCTTTGACGTCCTGCTCCATCTCACGAGAAACGACAGGCTTGAGGATGCGGCCGACGGTCTTCTTGTCCATTTCCACGGTGAGGCCGCTCATGGCGCTGACGATCCGGTCAGCCAGACGGTCCATATCAGCTGCTTCCATCCGGGGCTGCGGATCGGCCGCCGGCAGCGCAGGCATGACGCTGTACTGCAGCCCATCCAGATTGGCGGCGAAGGTCTGGTCGAAGATCAGGCCCATTTTGCGCCACAGGGTATCAAGGGGCAGAAGAGCCTCCGCGCCGGATTCGCCTGCGGTATGCAGGAAGCGCGTCGTGCCGGGGAAGATGCCGCCTGAAGCGTGGCTTTTGCCGGTCAGGCCAGGCAGGAGACTGCCGGTCAAACCGGCAGCGATGCCGCTCAGCAGCGCGCCGACGCGGACGGACAGATGAAGGGCGTTCAGCTGCCGCTGAATGTCTGCTTCTCCGCCGGACAGCCGGGCGTGGGCTATGTTGATGGTATATTTTCCGCTCTGCAGCGTCTGGTCGAGCTCCGTCTGCAGGCGCTGAAAAGAGAGGGAAGCCTCCGATTCTGCGCTGCGGGAAAGCTGAGACAGCGGGGATGCATCCAGTGTTGACAGCTGCTGAAGCCGGGCCAGGGCATGGCCTGCACGGCTGCTCAGTCCGTTCAGGGCGGCCTGAGCCAGCGCTGTCCATTGGGTTGTCTTGTCGGTGATCAGCTGCGTGGCTTCATCCAGCGCTGTGCTGATGCCGGAAAGATCGCCTGTGATTTCAAATACGACTTTGCCGTCGCTCAAGTGGTTTCACCGTCCTTTGTGGGGTTGTCTGCCCAGGCGATGAGGCGCTGGGCCAGCTGATTCAGCCCGGCCTGATACGCTGTTTGCCGCTGGTCGTCGGTCAGCTTCAGCGCTACGGCAGCCTTGGCCTTGAGCAGCGCTTCCCGCAAACCGGTGTTGCGCCCGTCCGGCGGGGGAACGGGGCGAGCGCGGAGGGCGGCGACCTCGCAGAGGCGCGTATCTCCCGGCAGCCCGGTCAGCAATTCGCAGAAATCAGCCCAGGGCAGCTCCGTTCGGTGCAGGTCGATGCCATAGGTCTGGCGAAAGGCTGCGCAGATCAGCGGTGCATCCTGGGTCAGGGACATGATGGGCTGAGCGGCTTGTTCCGGAGGCGACGATAGCTCATAGGGCTGTTCAATGGTCTTGCAGAGAGCTGTCAGCAAGGCTGCCTGCTTTCCAGGGCTGCGGGGAAGGCGGCCTTTGACCAGCACGCGCAGAAGCAGGCGCATCCTGTCCTGCTCCGTCAGCTGGGGATCCTGGATTGCGTCCAGCGCATACAGCACCCGGGAAAAGGTCAGCCGCAGCGGATAGGTCTTGCGGCCCAGGCGGAGGCTGCTGAAGGGCTTTTCGTACAGCTTCATGCGCTGGCTCCTCCGGCGGTGCGCTTCAGGGTCCTTTCCAGCGTCCGGCGGCGTCTGGCACTGCAGCGGACAGCGGCCGGAATGATTCTGCGCAGGAGATAGGGCAGCAGATCCTCCAGCAGGGCAGCGGAATCGTCCTGATAAAAGGAAAGAAGCTGTCCGGCCTGGGCGGGGCCAAGCAGACCTTCAAACAGGCTGCGGAGCGCCTGCGCCCAGTCGTCCAGCCTTGCGGGGCTGTCCTGAATCGGGGGGAGCTGGGCAAGTGATTTACCGGCAGTTTGAAGCACCTCAAGGGTCTGGCAGAGGTCAAGGTCAATCAGCAGCGTCAGCTTTCTTGTGCCGCTGGAGAGGGTCAAAGTTTCGGAAAAACGGGTCTTGCTGCGGATGAACATGGAACACCTCTCAGGTCAATGGGCGTCAGGGCGGATGCAGGGCCGTACGGAAAAAGGCCCGAAGCGGGCGGCTCCGGGCCAGTATGTGGAGGCTTTGCTATCTGCCGTCAGGCGGTAGTCAGCGTCGGCTTGCCGTTCAGGGCAAAGGTGACGCTGAAGGGGCTGTTGTCGGACGCTGCGCCGCCCAGGGTGGTGACGGCGGTGATGGTTACGGGGCAGGTGAGGCTGACCGTGACGCCGGAGGGCTGGGTCACGTCCAGGCGGATGCTGGTCTTGCGGGCTTCGGCAAGCTGATACTTCAGGCTGTCGATGTAGTCCTGCGCTGCATCGCCGTACACGCGGCGGCCCTGCAGCGTGAAGGTGGGCGCAAGGGCGTTGACCTCGTTGCAGGCAAAGCCCTCGCTGCCCAGGAAGAAATACTGCTTGGTCTGCTCATTGAGCGCCTCTTCGATGTTTTCGATGCCGGCGCTCAGCGGGGCATAGGTGGCTGCAGCGGCGCGGGGCGTGGTGTTCACGCTCAGACGGGTGTTCCATACGGCCTGCAGCTGGGGGATGGTTTTCAGGGTGTCTCCCATTAGGCTGAACTCCTTTCCAGGGTGAGAATGACGATATCAGTAATACAGGTTGACTATCAGCGAGGAGGCAAACAGCCACCGGTCGTCCGGCTCTCTGGCGATCAGCTCCGGCAGCGTTTCCGTGGCGATGCGGGTGATCTGCCAGTCTTCAGTGCCGGGATATGCGGCGGAGCGGGTCAGACTGTCATGGATGCGGTGCAGGGCAGAGGAGACCAGCTGCATGTCCCGGTGCTTGGCGTTGAGCACCAGGGACAGCTGGACGACGCAGCGCCTGTCCAGATGGCAGACGGGGGGATCGCCGGGGGCCAGGGCGATGCTGACGCCATCCTCCGCCCCTAGCGGGCCGCGATGGAGCGGGGCGAAGGGCTCGCACGCCCCGGCCAGATCCATGACGGCCTGGATGGCTTGATCGATGATTGCTTGTGTCATGCGGCTCCTTTCGGGTATGCGGCGGATCGGCAGGTTTTACCGGCCTGATGCATCAAACAGCTGCTGTGCAGTATCCGTCCAGGCGCCCTGATGGGCGGCCTTGGCCTGATGGGCCCAGCGCCAGGTTCCCCGGCCCCGGGATGCGGAAATCAGGTAATACTGCCTGCGGGCATAGGGCGCGCTCCAGACAAGCCGCCCCTGCTGCAAATTGGAGCTTGCCAGGGCAGAGGCTGCCAATGCGCCGGTATCCACCTTGCAGTACCGGTTGCAGTCGGCGAGAATCCTGGCGCTCAGCTGGGGGAGCACCTGACCTGTCCAGCGGGAGGCCAGCTGCTGCTCGATGGCTGCCCGGTTGATGTCGATATGAATGGCCATTTGTATTTCCTCCGGTGGGGCTTGCAGGAGAAGGCAGCCCCCCCGACGGCTGCATGCGGTCAGCCTCCGGTAAATAACTGGTGAAGGGCTTTGCATGCGTTGCGGAGGGGGCTGCGGGGAAAATCAGCCGCCAGTCAGCTCCACCTCGTAGTGATGCAGCTGTCGGTCGGCCCAGACAGGCGTGACCCGGGTGACGGTCAGGCGGTGTTCTTGCCAGAGGACGACCTGACCCGGACGGAAATGCAGCGACCGCGGGCGGGAATGCCTGCAGTCATAAACCAGCAGCCAATGGGCCCGATGGACGGTATCCTGTTCGTCCGCCTGGCGGGAGTGGTCGGCTTCGATCCGGATACGGTGCAGCTCATGGTGTTCCGCGACGACAGGGCGCTGCCAGGCGTCGGTCGTCTCGCTTTGGAGCAGGGCACTGTGGGCCAGGAGGGCGCGAGGGATGGGCGGGCGCATCAATGCAGCTCACCGCCCATCCAGCTGCGGGCATAGGCCATCAGAACCGGCAGGAGTACAGCTGTGCCCGGTGCAATCAGCCTGGCCTCCGTGCCGGAATTGCTGGCGGCGCTTTCCTTGATGGAAAATCGTCCCAGCGTGACCGAAGCGGAAGCGGCCAGGGGATCTGCCCAGCCCTCCAGGCCCCCGCGGCTGTCCATATAGGCGATCTGCAGGGCAAGCGCGCGCCGGAAGGCGGCGGCAGGCCCGGCGGGCAGATCGTCCCGGCGGTACTGCTGGAGGGTGCGGGCATGGAGCAGCTCCTCAGCCAGAGGCAGGAGCGCGTTGAAGGCGTCGGGAGCCTCCTGTCCGGTCAGGCGGCCATATTCTTCAGCGGTGAGCATCAGGCGTCACCCGCAGGCATGGCGGCTGCGCTGGACACATACAGGCCCTTGGCAGCGTTGTCCTTCACGTCGTTCAGGCCCAGCACGCGATAGCCGAACTTCCAGGCGTCGGTATCGGGATTATTCTCAGGGGAGATAATCTTGGGCTTGGCATGCTTGGTGAACTGCAGCAGGCCGGGCTTGTAGACCATCAGGAAGTTGAGCGCAACCGCGCCGTCCGCCTTCTTGAAGCCGCCGGCCGCCTGACCCTCGCCGCCGGTCAGCAGGGTGACCTTGCTGTAGAAGCGGTCAGAGGGGACGGTGACCACCGCGTCGAAGCGGGAGAGCAGGGTCTTGGACTGATAGGTGTCCATGTTGTCGATCATGGCGCGGGCGGCGGCGGTGATGAAGAGCACACGGCCGGCCTCAGGCACGCCCTCCTCGGTCATCTTGGCAAAGCCGTCGCTCAGGGCCGTCATGACCGCCTTGCCGTCGGCAAAGGTGGCATGGACGATGCGGTGGGACGCAGGGGTCAGCGCGGCATACTTGGCCAGGCGGACCGCATCCATCTCAGGAGCCACCTTCGTGCGGATGAACTCGCCCGCCAGACGGCCAAAGGCAACGCCGGCGCTCTCTTCGTTGTCCATCGCGTCGATCTGGAACATGCGGCCGCGCTCGTAATCGCACTTACGGGTCTCCATTTCCAGCGTGACGCTGCCGGCAGGATAGCCGGTATTGCGGTCATAGTCGCCCAGACCGTCCATGTCCATCTTGGGGATGAGGATCTCGCCGCTGTTGCGGCCCAGCTCGGCCACGGTGGGATCGGAATCCAGCACGCCGGTGAGCGCAGACAGGGTCAGGGCTTCATCCAGCAGGGGGGTGTAGTTGCGGAACTTTGCGATGCTGTTGGGCATTGACATTACCTCCGATTTTCTTGGTTGCAGGGGGAAAAACTTGGGAGTGCGTTACAGGGTGGGCTTGAGGCCCAGGGCGCGGCGGAAGTCGGCCTCCCGCTCGTCCGTGCCGGAGCCGTGCTGCTGCCCCCAGGCCATGGGCTGGCTGAAGCCGCCGAACAGGTAGGGCTTGTCCTCCTTCAGGAGGGACAGCGCATCCTGCACGCCGGTGATGGCCTCGCCCTCCGTCTGAATCAGCGAGTGATCCAGCAGGGTGACTGCCAGCTGGGGATCAAGCAGGCCCATCGCTGCGCCCAGGCGGGTCACTTCGTTCTGAAGCATCAGTGCCTGCACGCGGGCGTTGGCGGCGTCGATCTGCTGCTGTGCCTCGGGAGAAAGCTGCTTTGCCTTCTCGGCCCGGTGGTTGTTCAGCAGCGTGGTCAGCTCCTCCTCGGACATGCCGTACTGAGTGGCCATGTCGCGGGTGATGCTGCGTTCCACGCGCTGCTGGCGGCTCTCCAGAGCGGTCATGAGCGCGCTGACGATCGCATCGGGGTTCCCGTTACCTGCAGCAGGCTGCTGCTGAGGTGCGGTCTGGGGTGCAGAAGGGGGATTCGCCGGGGGATTCGGGGTGGGGTTGGTCGGATTCGTGGGATTCTCAGCCATGGCAATTACCTCCCGTTTAAGGCCCGTCGGCCGTAGTATTTCCGGGTCATGCCCGTGTTTGGGGTACACAAAAAGCGCCGCAGCCGTGATGGCTGGGCGCTTGATGGCGAGGTAAGTTATCTGTTCAGAACGTAATCAATGAAGGACTGATCCAACTGCAAGTTGTACTTCTCGAAGAGCAGCACGTCTTCATTTGTCCAGTAGAAGCCATCATGTTCGTAGGCCTCTACTGCGTCCTCTAAGTATTCGCGGGTGATGGGATCATAGAGGGACATTCCTGCAACCGCGATGGGATGTGTGAAGGATTTGAAAAATGTAAGAATCTTATCCTTACCAGGGATGGGGGTTGGTGTACGAGGAAAACGACGATTTAGTTGATTTAATTCAATTTGAGAAACGTCTACACGCATAATTTCACCTCTTCTTAGGATAATATGTGATCATATGACCAGTATTATCTTCTGATTGTTTCCCGATGGTGTAACTGCCATCTGAATATGCCCAGATAGGGTTGTCAGGAGCTTCGACCGCTACACCCAGTTGGTCTGCAAGGCTTTGGGCGAAGCAGCGACCTTGTGCATCCGCGCAGCCCGTGCTACACGAAAACAGCCACACTGGTTCGCCATGATAATCTATGCGCTGTTTGATAGCATCAGCAAGTACATTGGCGTTGACCTTTGAGCCATACATCTGCACCTGCCGTGGCGTGCCGTGTAGTCCAACGCCATACCAGCCATCACCAGTATTCCGGCGGATGACCTCCATAATGTACACGTGATAAGCACCGCCGCAGAATGTCGGTTGACGGTCATGGATGGCTTTTTCCACGACTCGCTGCTGTTCAGATTTCTTCTCGCGGGTCAGGCCGGAAGCTACACGGCCTTTCTGGCTGATACTTTTATTATACCCCAAAACCTGCGTCCTGTCACTATGCATGGTCAGGGAATTATGCTCACAGAGCTCTCGGAGCCTCAGCCGTGCGCCGCCGGGGCAGCAGATTCGCCGTGCTCCTTGCGTACCGCATCCACCTTCTGCCGGGCGATGGCTTCATCCACCCGGTCGATGGACATGATGGCGTCCTGCTTCGTGCGCAGCCCGGCGTTCACCAGTAATACATTGCGGCGGGCGGTCGCATCGTCATCCTCAAAGACGCTGTCGTCGAAGGTGATCACCGGCGTCAGTGTCTCGGGGGCTTTGTGGCCGCACAGGAAGGCCAGCGCACGGATCAGGTCAAACAGGGCGGATTCAAGGATCAGCTCATTGCGCTTGATGGATTGATACAGATCGCTGTTCTGGGCAATGACCTCCTTGGCCGTCTTGACCGCGCCGCCCTCAAAGCGGAAGCGGCCAATGCCCAGGTCGCACTTGAAGGAGAGCAGGTCCAGCATCTGCTGCAGGGCCTTGGCATGCTCCTCCACGCGGAGGGTCGGATCAATGAAGCGAAGATCCTGCTTGCCGTCGGGGGACTGCTCGTACACATAGAACACCGTGTCCCGGGGATCGAAGCGGGGGGCGGTCATGCCGTCCTGCTCCTGCAGCATTGTCGCCAGGGACTGGGGTACCATGCAGCGCTTGCGGCCCAGGTTGAATTCGTTCAGGTAGCTGTCATACACCAGGTCGGCGCCCTTGAGCTGATCGAGGGCGTCGCCGAAGACCGACATGCCCAGGGGACTGTCCAGATCAATGCTGTTGACGCGAGCGGGGCGGATCAGCTGGAACAGGGGCAGCTTGCTGCCGGTGCGGATCTCCGTATGCACCCGGGGCGGCGCAGGGAGCTCCTTGCCGTCCTCGTCCAGATAGATGTTGCGGATCACATAGGTCTGATCCGGGGCCTTTGCATGCAGCTGGATGTAGAAGCCGCGCTGTCCGTCCGGAAGGTGGATGCGGCTCCCAAAGGCGCATTCGGTCACGGTTTGCCCCTGCCATTTGAGGGGGAAAATCATGTCTGCGCGGACGAAGTCGATCACCGGACGGCCGTCTGCGTCCTTGTATTCCACAAAAGCGCCGGTGCCCAGGGCAAAGGCCAGCTCTACCAGGCGGTTCGCCTGGCAGCGGAAGTCCGTCCGGCTGAGGATCTCCTCCAGCTGGTCAAAGCCTTCGCAGGAGATGCGGACGCGGTCGTTCAGCAGCAGCTTGGCATGCTCGGCACACAGGGCTTTGGCCATCTTCAGCGTGGCGCGGGTCATCCGGGTGCGGCGCTTCTGTCCGGTATACACCCAGTAGCGATGAAAATCCGGGACATGGCCTGCATACCAGCTCATCCAGGTCTGCATGGCGGCGTAGGTGCGATCCTCCGGCAGCTGACAGCCGATGGAGGACAGATAGGTACGGATCATGGATTTTCTCCTTTCAGTCGAAAATCTAATTATGAATGATGAATGATGAATGATGAATGTGGTTTGAGGGAACGGACATTGTGCTTCAGAAAAGAGCTCACATGATCAATTCCTAATTCCTAATTCATAATTCATAATTCATAATTCATTATCAGCACAGTGCTGTCATGGTGTCCATGAAGGGCTCAAAGGCGTATTCCATCGCGTCAAGGGAGTCGATGTTGTGCCGGCCATCGTCCAGGCGGACGTCCTTGCCGATGGATTTGTCATCCCAGACGGCGGTGCAAAGGGCTTCCTCGGTGTGAGGGCAGTGGGGGGAGATGAGAAAGCGCTGCTGGCCGAGGAGGCGGTTCAGGAAGCGGATGCGGTTGTTGATCGGCCCCTTGCGGGCATTGCGGATATCCAGCGGGATACGGGCCTTGCGGACAGCGGCGCGAAGCCCCTGGATGAGGGTCTGCTCCGCACTGTCGGCAAAGCAGACGGACAGGCGCTGCACGCCATAATGCTGCTGACAGCGGCGGACGAAGGCGATGAAATCCTCCTCCAGCTGCGAGGGACTGATGATCTCCCGCCGGTAGTATTCCTCCAGCACCACCAGACGACGGAAGCCGCGGGTAAAGCCGACGCAGGAAAAAGCATGAGCGGAGCCGTCGCCGCCAAAGTCCACGCCGACCTGACAGCAGATCAGATCGCTCAGGAGGGGGGCGGGCGTGCCGTCCGGGCGGCCCGGCAGCGCGTTCTCCGGGAGATGAAAGCTTTGGGGTTGATGGGCAAACAGGGGATAGATGACGCCCTGAGCGGAAACCCAAAGCCCCCGGATGAACCGGTCGAAATAGACCGTGCCGGCGTATTCCTTTTCCAGCGCGGCGATAAACGATGGGGGCAGGTGCGGATTGTCGTAGATGGTGGAGGTCTGGGCGTAGAGATCAACGTCCGGCCGATCGATGAAGGCCTTGAGCCAATGCCGGGGATCGGAGGGATTGGCGGTGCCGTCGAAATGGCTGTCAGGACAGCGCAGGCGGCTTTTGAGCATCTCGAACACCGGCTGGGCCCAGGTGGTCATTTCATCGCCGTAGGCATATTCGATGGTCATGCCCTGCAGCTTGTCCACGCTGCTGGCCTTGTCCGCGCCCAGGAGATGGACGCGTTTGCCAAAGAGCCGGATGGTGTTATCCTTGCTGCGTACGTCGCCGACCAGGTCCTCGCCCCAGATGCGGCGCATGGGCTCCAGGACATTGCGGGACAATGTGGTCAGCGTATTGCCGATCATCACGGCGGCGCCCTGGCCCTTCATGGCCAGCAGACGCTGGGGGATGACGATCATCTGATCCAACCAGGTCTTGCCGGAGCCGGTAGCGCCGATCTTCAGGTTCCAGCGTCGGGTGCAGTTTTGCAGGTATTCCTGCTGCTTGTCTGTCAGGCTCATGGTTTCCTTTCATGCTGCGGTGCAGGTCGGAGACAGGGCGAACGGCAGAAGGGACGAACAGGGCAGGGGAAGCATCTTGGGTGCATCAGGCATCCTCCTTGTCCTCATGGATGGCGGATGGAATACTGCCCAGCAGCTCTCGGGCCTGGGAAAGGGCGGTGCTTTCCGGTTCCGCAACAGGTTTGTCCCGCCATTTGTCGGGGCAGCGGTTTTTCAGCCAGAAGATCTGCGCGGTGATGTCCGGGATCACAACCTTGGTAGTGGTGCGCACCTTGCGCTCCTCTGCCTTCTCCTCCACGGTTTTCTCCTGATAGGTGAAGCCAAGCGCCCGCTTGAGCAGCGCATTTTCCACCTTTCGGTTTACAGCGTCCCGACCCTTGCGGATGGCAGCATCGACCGCCGGGTACTGCTTGCGCCAGCGGCGGAGGGTGGTGGCGCTGCAGCCGATCTCTGCGGACAGCTGCTGATCTGTCAGACCACTCTGTGCCCAGCACTCCAGACGGATCAGGTTATCCGCCTCCAACCAGACGGCATATTTCCCTGCGGCCATGGACTTCCTCCTTGATGACAAAGTAAAAGGCGAACAGCTGCCTGCTCGCCGGAAATGAAGGATTTTGAACAGAGGGAACAAATGTTCTTTGCGTTCGCTATTGTCATGATATCATATGGAGCGTGGTAAGGGGTGGTCGTGGATGGTCAATCTGTCAGGGTGCGCAGAAAAGCGTTGCGGCGCTTGTTGGCCTGCTCCCGGCTGATGAACAGCTGATCGGCGATTTCCTGATCCGTCAGCCCGTGGAGATAGTAGAGCATCAGGATCATCAGCGTCCGGTCGTCTTCGGCAAGGGAGATGATCTTCAGCTCTTCCTCCTTGTGCTCCGCAACGGTACGCGCATAGGCTTCGCGGCGCTGAATAAGCCCTTCCCAGCGCTGCAGTGCGGCAGCGGCCCTGTGGTTGGTGCCCTGGGTGTAATCCTGGTATTGCTGGGCTCTGGCTACCGAAGGTGCGCCGGTGGAACCGATCTGCAGCAGCGCCTGATCCAGCTGCATCAGCAGCTGAACCTGATTGCGATACCATTCCAGCTGTGCCTGTTTCGTCAACGGAATCCCTCCTGTCTGGGTTCGGATATGCATCTGCAGCTGTCACAGCATTCGTTCCGGGGACGGATGCTGCTGCGGTGATGCGGACAAATGGTGACAAATGCGGCCTCTTGCGGCTTTGAAGATCCGCCCTGTACGAGAACGGGAGAGGCCAAGCGCTGCGGCGATGCTGCTGAAGCTCTCGCCCTGAAGCCGCCGGAAGACAACCGCACGCTCTCTTGCAGATAACGGCATCCCGCTGATCTGCCGGAGAAGCGCCTGGGCATCCAGATTGGCAGCAACGATCTCCTCCGGATTGGCGGCAGGGTCCTCCAGGAAGTCCGCCAGAGAACGCTCCTCGCTGCCGTCCTTGCTGACACAGGCGTCCAGGATCAGCAGCTCCTTTTCCGGGTCATGCTTCTGCCGTTTCTGATGAATAAAGTACTGGCTGATATGGGTGCGGATGCAGGGGACGGCATAGGTGGCAAAGGATATGTTTTTCTCCGGCGTGTACTCATAGGCGGCGCGGCACAGTCCGATGGCGCCGATCTGCATCAGATCCTCCCATTCATCGGGACGGATCTGGAAGTACCGGTTTAGCGTCCAGGGGATCAGGGCGTAGTTTTCCTCGACCCGCTGCCGCTGGGCGTCGGAGAGGGTGTATTGCTTGGTATGGCAGGAACGTGTTTTCATTGGATTCACCTCTTCCGGATGGTTTGACAGACAGCTGCTGTTGGCGTGCAAGCTGAATCTGACGAGCAATGGGAACGAATGTTCTGTACAAAGGCGAAAAAGAATGCGGAACGAAGCATATCGTTCCGCAGAAAAAGGCTGGAAAAAAGCCATGGCTACTCAGCCGGGATCAGAATGGGGCAGGGATATGCAGACCCTGCAAAATAAAGAAGAATTGCTGAAATAGAGATCAGCAGGTGCGTGCCCACATCGGGGCCTGGGCGGAAGCGCGTTCGTTCAGCCAGGAGCATACGGCACGCTGCACGTTGCCCTGACCGAAGTGCTTGCAGAGTGTTTCCAGGCAAGCCTTCATGGAAGCGTCGCTGAAGCTGGCACCGGCGTTGAGAAGCTCGCAGGTGATGCGCTCCTGGGCAGGGCCGTCAGGGATGCGGGTGAGGGCGAAGCCCAGAACGACGTCACCGGAGGCGCCGCGGGCAGAGTTGAGAATTGGCGCCTGGCTGCGGGAAATGGCGATGGAATAAGTCTGATGCTGCGACATGGGCAATACCTCCTGATCGTCATGGTTTGGAAGCCGGTTCCGGCTTTGAGGAAGGGTGAGAGAGCATTGGTCAGTCAGCCGGGGCGAACAACTGACAATCTGCTGAGCTGTCCGTCAAAGCGGAACAGAATCTCAGGAATGCTCAATAAGATTGAGTGGTGTGATTAGGATAGCACAGAAGTATTGAGTGTGTCAATAGAAAATGAAAAAAATGTTGAAAATAATTGAGCGATGTGGTAGAATAATGCGCAAGGAGGTTGTGCATATGCAGGATACGATTGGCAGCAATATCCGGAGGTGCCGTAAGCAGAAGGGTGTTACCCAGCGCGGGCTGGCTGACGCCATCGGCAAAAGCTTTTCCTCCATACAGAAATATGAGCTGGATCTGGCGGTGCCGCCGGTATCGGTGATCCATGAGATTGCGGACGCCCTGGGCGTGGAGGTCTGGGAGATCCTCGGCGTGGAGCACGGTGCGGTGGAGCAGGAGCGCCTGCCGTCCAATGTGAGCCGCCTGCCGCAGATGCGTCAGATTCCCGTGCTGGGGTCGATCGCCTGCGGTACGCCCATCATGGCGGAGGAGAATGTGGAGGGCTATGTGGCGGTGCAGGACGGTCTCCACTGCCATTTTGCGCTGCGCTGCAAGGGCGACAGCATGGCCACCCGGGTCATGGACGGCGATATCGTGTACATCCGTCAGCAGCCGGACGTGCAGGACGGGCAGATTGCCGCGGTGCTTATCGACGATGAGGCGACGCTCAAGCATGTGTATCACATTCCCGGCGGTGTGCAGCTGGTGGCGGATAACCCTGCCTATGCGCCGCTGATCTACACAGGGGAGGACTGCGCAGGGCTGAGGATCCTCGGCCTGGCTGTGGCCTATCAGCGGATGCTGTAGGCGGCAGCGGTGCGATGGGGACAGGAAAGCCGAAGATCTGTCGCATTCAATCAAATTACATTTGTTCTTTGTCGGCGGAGGCGTCCTTTTGTCTTCCATTTTTCCATCATATATGCTACAATACTGCTGATACGCAGGAGGAATTCATATGAAGCAGCAATCCATCCGGGATAGGCTGGCGAATATCCGGTGCTTTCTGCTGGATATGGACGGAACCTTTTATCTGGGCGAGAAGCTGATCGACGGCTCGCTGGATTTCCTGGAGGCGGTCAGACGGAGCGGGCGGGACGCCTGGTTCCTGACGAACAATTCCTCCAAATCAGCTGCAGCCTATATTGATAAGCTGACGAGCCTGGGGGTGGGGGAACCCTTCCGCCGCCAGGTGATGACCAGCGGCCATGCGGCTGCCCATTATCTGCAGGAGCGTTTTCCGGGCGGCCGGGGATACCTGCTGGGCAATGCGGTGCTGCGGGCCGAGCTGACGGAAATGGGCCTGACCTTTACCGATGAGGACCCGGATTATGTGCTGGTGGCCTTCGACACCACCCTGGACTATGCCAAAATGTGCCGTGTGTGTGATCTGATCCGGGCGGGCAAGCCCTACATCGCCACCCATCCGGATTTCAACTGCCCGACGGAGACCGGCTTTATCCCCGATATGGGGGCGATCATGGCCTTCATTGAGGCCAGCACCGGCCGGAAGGCGGACGTGATTCTGGGCAAACCCCATGCAGGGATCGTCCGGGAAGCGCAGATGCGCACCGGCTATGCCCTGCAGGAGATGGCCATGGTGGGGGACCGGCTGTATACCGACGTGGCCACCGGCGTGAACCACGGCATGACGGGCATCCTCGTTTTGTCGGGAGAGGCTACGATGGACGATGTGAAGGAATCCGAGGTGAAGCCGGATCTGATTTTTGACCGGCTTTCTGATATGATCCCGTATTTGGAATAAGGAGTGACTGATATGCTGAACACGAAGTTCCCCATGATCGACCGGGAGAGCAGCATGCTGGGCTTTGGCTGCATGCGCCTGCCCTGCCAGGCCGACGGCAAGATCGACGAGGCGGAAGCCATCCGGATGATCCGCCATGCCATTGACAATGGCGTGACTTACATCGACACCGCTTATCCCTACCACGGTGGCGAGAGCGAGGTGCTGGTGGGCAAGGCATTGCAGGATGGATACCGTGAAAAGGTCATCCTCACCACCAAGCTGCCCTGCTGGAAGGTGGAGAAGTATGAGGACATGATGGCCTTGCTGGACGAGCAGCTGCAGAAGCTCCAGACGGATCATGTGGACTTCTACATCCTCCATGCCATGAACAAGGATCGCCTGAAGCAGATGCAGGCGCTGGATTACAAGAAGTTCTTCACGGAGGCGCTGGCACAGGGCAAAATCCGCTATCCCGGCTTCTCCTTCCACGATGATTATGCCTGCTTCATGGACATCCTCAACGACTGGGATCAGTGGAAGATGGCGCAGGTGCAGATGAATATCCTGGACGACACCAACCAGGCGACCCTGGAGGGCATCCGGGAGTGCGGACGGCGCAAGATCGGCGTGGTCATCATGGAGCCCCTGCGCGGCGGTCTGCTGGCCAATCCGCCTGCGGACGTGAAGGCTGTCTACGAGGCCTTTGCCGATCAGCGCAGCCCGGTGGAATGGGCGTTCCGCTATCTGCAGGGCATGCCCGAGGTGGTGACGATCCTCTCCGGCATGAGCAACTGGGCGCAGCTGGTGGACAATCTGCGCATCTTTGACCTGGACGCTGCGCCTGTGTTGACGGACGCTGAGCAGGCGCTCTTTGCCTCCGTCAAGGCTACCTACATGGCCCGTACCCGCACCCGCTGCACCGGCTGCGAATACTGCCAGCCCTGCCCGATGGGCGTGCAGATTCCCCGCATCTTCCGCGGCTACGACGGCGCAATGCTCCGGGCAGACAGCTCCTTCAAGGATGGCTATGCCCGCATTCAGCAGGATGAAGCGGATGCGTCCCGCTGTGTGGAATGCCGCCAGTGCGAGGGTGCCTGCCCCCAGCACCTGCCCATCGTTGATCTCCTCAAGGAGATCCATGAGGCAAGCGCACAGTAATTTTTCACATAATATCATGATACATACAGCCTGCTGCTCCATAGGAACGGCAGGCTGTTTCTTTCTGTGGCGGGAAAGGAATGCGTGAACGTGATAAGCTGGAATTTGTGGGGGGAGAAGATGTTGGCAGCAGGGATCTTTGCGGCTGGTGTGAACAGCGGCTCAAGAACTCCCTCAGTCTTCGCTCGCGGCTTTTCAAGCCCCTCGCGAATCCAGCTCCCTCGAGAGGGAGCCTGACAGGTTATCATGTGAAGTGCAACAATGAAAAAAGAGTAGAACGACATAGCACCCTCGTGATAGAATGTAGCTACCACACAAACACACTACAGGAGGGTATCATGTCGTCCTACACTCATTTTACACTAA
>JAFQIB010000126.1 GCA_017397765.1 Clostridia bacterium
GCTTGCGCCGACTAGCGAGAGCAAATGCTTGCATTTGCCGAGCGTAGCCAGCGCCGGGCTTGCCCCGGTGATGGCCGAACGACCAGTGCGCGAGTGCAATTCCTCGAAAAAGTGCCTAAAGCACTTTTTCGACACGCTGAGATCCCCCGAAGGGAAGCTTGCAGATCAGCTGTTCTGTTCCGGTTCGATGCGCCAGTATACCTGTTTGTCGCGCCCCATCAGCTTCTCGCCGATCAGGTCGCGCCGCAGGGTGCAGAAGTCGTCATGGAAGTCAGCCAGGATGATGTTGACCTCCCGCTCGGTGTAGGTTCTGCCGGGCTCAAAGGACTTGACCAGCTCCTCCAGAATAATACGCTCCTTCTTTTTCTGGGTCGGGATGGTCTTGAGCTTTCCGTATTCAAAGAAAGCATCCAGCACCTTTTTGCGATAGGCCTCGTCCCGCTGCTTCTGAAGCTCTTCCTCATCGGATTTCTCACAGATCAGCTCCAGGATCGTGGTCATGAATACGCTCTTTTCCAACGAATACATGGTGTAATACTGCGTCTTGCAGGAGGTGACGGCGCCGGCGTCAGAGAGCTTTTTCAGGTGGAAGGAGATCGTCGGCGGGGTGAGCCCCAGCCGTTCTGCCAGCCGTTCCACATACATATCCTCCTGCGCCAGCGACTTGAGGATCTGCAGCCGCGTTTTGTCTGCCAGGCACTTGAACAGCGCCAGCGCTTGCGTTTCAGTCATGGTTATGTTCCTCCAGATGGGTGACAAAGTGACGGATGGCCGCCGCTGTTTCCAGCTTGATCCGTTCGATATGGGCCTTCGTTTCGTCGCCGTGGGCTTCTGCCTGGGCGAGGCTCTTTTCCCAGGCGGCAGGGATGCTATCAAGCCGGGCACGCAGTGCGGTGAGATCGCCGCGCAGTCCCTGTCCTGCAGCCAGGAAGAGACCGTATACATTGCTGCGGATCTGCATGAAGGCGGCTTCATCGCTGCGGCTGTCAGCGACCAGCGCGGCCTGACGGGCAGCACAGTCAGCCATACGCTGCTGACTCCAACGGACAAATTCTTCAAACATGGGTCTAATCCCTCCTTTTCAAATAGATTCTAACATAGCAAAATAAATAAGTCAATATCTAATTAGATAAAAATCGAATAATGTGGCAAAAAACAGCCGCCTGCAAACAGGTGTAGGCGGCACAGATCATCAACAAACCCTAGGAGGCGTCGGAGGGCTCGCAAGCCCTTTGACTTTAGATCGAAAATCGGCGAGCCCCTTCGGGGCGGTAAACGGGGCGAAGCCCCTGTGCGGCGATTTTCGCGCTTTTCCGTCAGGAAAAGCTTCCTTACACGAACGAATGGCCGGGAGAACAGCTTGCTGTTCGACCAGTGAGTGAGTGAGTGCAAAACCTCGGCAAAGTGCCTATAGCACTTTGCCGATACGCAGAGCCGCCTGCAGATCAGTGCAGGCGGCAAATGGTCAATCCATGATGTTGTAGGATTCCAGTCCCAGGAAGGTATCACCCTCAAAATCCAGCCGGACGATCCAGGGCATCAGGCGGCGGATGCTTTCAAAGCCCTCGTAGCCGAAGCTCGGATCAAAGTGATTCAGCACGGTGGAGATGGAGGTGCCGTGGCCGCCGATGACAACGCTTTGCCCCTCGTATTCCTCAAGGACCCGGGCAAGGCCGGCCAGATTGCGCTCCTGCACCTCCCGTAGGCATTCGCCGCCGGGCAGGCGATAGGCAAAATCGGCCCATTGCCTGCGGCAGAAGGTGTCGAAATCCTCGATCCATTCACCGGCAACCTCCCGCTCCCGGAAATCGGGCACATGGATGATGGGCAGGCGGACGGTATCGGCAAAGTGGCGGACGGTGTCGGCAGCGCGGCAATAGGGGGAGGAGAGCACCGCGGTGATCCCCTTGTCCAGGAGAAAGTCGGTGACCCGTTCCCGATCGATCAGACCCCTGGGGGACAGGCCGCGGCCGGCGTCGTCATGGGTACGGTAAAGAGGCTGCGCATGGCGGACAAAATAGATCTTGGTCATGAAACGTCGCCTCCTTCCTTTGTCGGATCAGTCGCGGAAATCCTCAATGCCTCTGAGCAGTTCCAGCTCGCGCACGTCGCGGGCGGTGGTGTACATCTTGCGGGTCAGCACGGTGCCGGAGCGGTAGAACATGCAGATGAACGGGCAGTCCTTGGCGAACTGCTCCTGGATCTTGTACAGGGTATACTGATAGTTGGACTGCTCCTGCTGGGTGCGGAGCTCGTTGCACAGGTCCTTCATGGCCGAGGAGCGATAGCGGCAGTAGTTGCCGGTGTTGCCGCTGATGAGCATGAAGCCTGCGTCGGGACAAACGTCCATGGCGTAGCTGGCCAGGCAGAGATCGAACGCGCCTGCGCTGAGCTTGGACACCGCCTGGGCATAGGAAACGGTGACAATGTTGATGGAGAAGCCGTACTTTTCCAGCGTATCCTTGATGTAGTTGGCTGTTTCCAGGCGGACGTCGTTGTCCGGCTCCTCATAAACGAAGAGATCCATCGCCAGCTTCACGGATTCGCCCTCGTCATTGGGCTTGTCAAAGATACCGTCGTCGTTGGTATCGCTCCAGCCGTCCGCATCCAGCAGCGCCAGCGCCTTCTCTGCATCCTGCTTGAAGTAGGCGTCCAGATTGTCGTTGTACATCCAGGTACCGGCGACAAAGGGGGTATCGGTGCGCTCCACCATGCCGTTGTAGATCTGCTGGGCAATGTAATCCACATTGATCAGATACCGGATGGCCTCGCGGACGTTCTTGGAATTGGTGGGGAAGGCACTGTGGTTCATCAGCAGGCATTCCAGCTGATTGGTGCGGTAATCCAGGGCCAGGGAGGAGGTGCCGGACTTGTACTGGGCAGAGGCGATCTGCCGGGTGAAGGCGGCGTCCACGCGGGCGTATTCATAGGATTCAATGACGCCGGCGGGCAGCTGATGCATCACGAAGAGGATGCTGCTCACCTGCGGGGGCGTCTGCCACCAATGGGGATTGGGCACCAGCTGCAGGGTATTGCCGGGCATGAAGGATTCAGCGATGTAGGGGCCGGTGCCGGGGGGATTGTCCGTATCCAGCGCCCATGCCGGCAGGATGGGGAAGGTCATGGCATACAGCAGACCGTAATAGGAGCGGTTGACCTTGAAGACAACGGTTTTCTCCTCGCGGGCGGAAACCGAATCGACAAAGTACTTCAGGTTCATGTAGTAGCCCTTGTCCGCGCCTTCCTCGGTGTTGTTGGCCTTGGCCAGAATCCAGTTGACCGTGGCAACCACATCATCAGCCGTGACCGGTCTGCCGTCGGAAAAGTACAGATCCTCGCGGAGGCGGAAGGTCCAGGTCTTGCCGGTGTGGGAATAGCTCTCCGCCAGGGCGCACTCGGGCAGATAATCATCGTTGATGGTCATCAGGCCGTCATACATCAGGTCGTAGATGCTCATGAAGTCGCGCTCCAGCGGCTCCAGGGGACGGATGGCTGTGGTCTTGCTGGACTGAATGCCGACGATCAGGTCATCCTCCACATTGGAGGCTTCAGCGCATACCGGCAGCAGCATCACTGCTGCCAGCAGGCACGCTGCCAAAGGCTTCATCCGGATAAAGAAGCGTCTGATAAATGCCATAGGTCTGGGTCACTCTCCCTATATATTGCTTGGTCGGGCCGTCGTTGAGCCTGTCCAGGTCCAGCGTGATGCCGTCGGAGGACTTGTCCGGGTCGCTGAGCCACTGGGTGACGGTGGTCTGGCCGGCGTGGTAGGCCGCGCTGACCAGCTCGGCGTCGCCCCGGAACAGCCGGGACAGATAGCCCAGATACCAGCAGCCGTAGCGGATGTTGGTTTCTGCGTCCCACATCCGGTCGAAATGGTAGCTGCTGTCATTGAGCTTCCCGGCGATCCATTCCGCCGTATCGGGCATCAGCTGCATCAGGCCGCGCGCGCCGACATTGGATTCGGCGTTGGTGCGGAAACTGCTCTCGTTGCGGATGATGGCAGTCACAAAGGCGGGCTGCAGGTTGTACTGGGCGGCATAGCGCTCAATGTGGTCCTGCCAGGTGACGCGCAGCGTGCCGTCGCTGCTTTCGGTGATGTGATAATTGTTCAGCGTGGCCTCGTAGGCGGCAATGCGGGCGTTTTCCTGCGTGACCAGATAGGCCTGCATCAGATAATAAGCCGCGACAAGGGCCAGCACGAGGATCAGGGCCAGGGACAACGCGGTGGTGAGCCAGCCGGGAAGCTTTCTGCGGACGGGCTTTTCAGGCTGTGCCTCTTCGCTGCGGCGAGCCTTTTCTTCCCGGGCAGACTGGGCTTTGGCCTCCCGCCGGGCAGCCTTTTCCTCACGGGCCAGATCACGGCTCAGCCCACGCTCAGCGCGGGCATGGGGGGCCTCCATCGGCTGCCGGACCGCAGGCTGGGACCAGCCGGAATCCACGGTTCTCGTCTGATTGAGCGCCCTTGGACGGGGCGCAGCCTGTGCCTGGGGGACAGGCGCTTGCTGCGGCATGGCCTGGGGGACAGGGGGCTGCATCGGGCGGTATACCTGCTGGGAATATGCAGGCTGCTGCTGATAGCTGGCGGCCGTCGGGCGGACGATCTGCTGCGCTGCAGGTTGCTGCTGATAGCTGGCTGCCGTCGGCTGGACGATCTGCTGCACAGCGGGCTGCTGATACATGCTCCTGACGGGCTGCGGCCAGGCCTGCTGAACGGGCTGCGCCGGAGGCTGCTGAGGAGCAGGCTGCGCGGGCTGCTGTACGGGCTGCTGGACCGGATAGCCCGGCTGCACGGCGGGCGCATCATAGCTGTTCGCCTGCCGGTCTGCGCGACGGTTGCGCTGGCGCGGGGCGAGGGGATTCGTTTCCATGGGGGAACCTCCTTGTCAGCCGACGCTGCCGCCGACCTCCCTGGCATAAAGGGCAATCACAACCTCTTTAGTGTATCCTATCGAACCGCTCGTGTCAATGACTACGTCGGCCCGGGCGGCTTTTTCATCGGCGGGCAGCTGACTGCGGAGCCGGGCTTCGGCTTCCTCCAGGGTAAAGCCGTCCCGGGCCATCAGGCGTTCCAGCTGCGTTTCACGGGGGATATAGGCGCACCACACCCGGTCGCAGAGCTTGTCCAGCTCCTTTTCATAGAGCAGGGGCATATCCAGGATGCAGACCGGTGAGCCGGCATTCCGGGCGTCCTCGATGCCGCGGAGGATCAGCGTCAGCAGCAGGGGCTGCATGATGCCGTCAAGCATTGCCCGGGCGTGATCGTCGCTGAAGACCCTCGCGCCAAGGGCGCGGCGGTCCAGCGAGCCATCCGGACAGAAGACGTCGTCGCCAAAGGCGCTGCGGATATCGGGGAGGGCAGCGCCGCCGTCAGCGGTCAGCTGGCGGGACAGAACGTCCCCGTCGATGATGACTGCGCCCAGCTCCCGGAGCGTCAGGCTGATGGTGGACTTGCCGCAGGCGATGCCGCCGGTCAGGCCGATGACCTGCATTTCAGGGGCAGAAAAAGTCATGCTGTTCTTCCTCTCATACAACGGATGGGGCAGGGAAAAGCCTGCATGGCCTCACTTTTTCTTCCACATGTTGAACAGGCCGAAGCCGGCGAAAAGCTTGCCGAGGGTGAAGCCCTTTCTGCGGCCCTTCTTGCCGAAGATCACAAAGAGGAAAACCACCGTCCAGAACACCTTGCTCAGGGACAGCCGGGTATCGATGGTATCCTCCAGCAGCTCATTGACCTGCGTGCCCAGCTGCCCCAGCAGATCCGGCGCTTCCTGCACGGCGGTGTGCTCCTTGATCAGCTGCGCGTGCAGCGCGGTGACGCTGCCGGTTGCCGGTTCAACGCCGAATACGCCTGCAAGCCGGCCCATCAGCCGGTGCGTAAGCCTTGCGTCAAAATCGGCGGCGGCCTCCTCGCAGCGCTCGATGCTGCGCGCCAGGTCAGCGCCGGGGCGGGCATGCATCTCCATGCAGGACAAAAGCAGATCCTCCCGCTCCTCCTTGTAGCCCTTGACGCTGCCGATGCAGACGGCGCCGGCAACGAGGAGCACCACAAGGATCACGGTCAGGATGGTGGAAAAACGGTTTTTCATGGATCATTCCTCCTGGGGGAAATCTGCCGGGGCTAAGGAAAGAGGGCGCGCCCCACATGGAAAGCGCGCCCTTCTGGGGTCGGTCATGATCAGCCGAGGTTGGTCTCCAGCAGCTTCTTCTTGAGCTCGGTTTCCATATTCTGCAGGGTGTGCTCAGCCTCGCGGCGGGCCTTGCGGCCGTTCTCCTGGATGGTGAGAACCTCGTTGATGGTATCGATCAGATCCTGATTGGTCTTGACCAGGGTCTCGATGTCGATGATGCCGCGCTCGGTCTCCTTGGCGGTCTCGATGGTGCCCATCTTGAGGGTCTCGGAGTTCTTCTTGAGCAGATCGTTGGTCATGTCGGTGACGGCCTTCTGCGCCTTCAGGGCCTCCTGGCTGTTGTGCAGGCCCAGGGCCAGCACCATCTGATTCTTCCACAGGGGCAGGGTGTTGGCGATGGTGGACTGGATGCGCTCCACCAGCAGGGAGTCGTTGTTCTGCAGTAGGCGGATCTGGGGCGCGGTCTGCAATGCGACGTGACGGGTCAGCATCAGGTCGTTCAGCTTCTTCTCGAAGCGGTCACACTGGGCGGCCAGGTCGTTGGCAGCCTGGGCGTCCATGGCGTCGCCGCTCTCGGTGGCCTTCTTGTGCAGCTCGGCCAGCTCGCCCTTGCGGACGCGGTCCAGCTTCTCCTGACCGGCGATGATGTACAGCGTCAGCTGACGGAAATAGGCGGCGTTCTTGTCATACATGCGGTCGAACATTGCCACGTCCTTGAGCAGCTGCACCTGATGGCCCTCCAGGCTGGTCTGGATGGCGTCCACATTGACGGACACCTTGTTGTAGCTGGCCTGCATGCGCTGGATGCGCTTCTTGGCGCTGGTGAAAAGCTTCATGATGCCGCGGGGCTCCTCAGCGTCCGCTTCGAAGCCCTTCAGCTCGACCACCAGATCCTCCAGCATCTTGCCGACCTCGCCGGTATCCTGGCCGCGGACGGCCTCCAGCGCGCTGTCGGCGAATTCGCCCAGCTGCTTCTGCGCGTCGGCGCCGAACATCAGCACATGATCGGGATTGGTGACGTCCACCTTGGCGATGAATTCCTCGATGGCCGCACGCTCAGCGTCGGTCAGCTGGCTCTGATCAAGACGGACGGGCTCCTTTTCCTCTTCCACCACGGGGGCGGGGGCGGCGGCAGGCTCCTGAACGCTCTTTTCGATCTCGGCGGGGGCGGTGGGCTCGGGGATGTCCAGAGAAAGGGAAAGCATGGGGGTGTTCTGCTCAGACATGGGGGAATCCTCCTTTGCAAATCATGTATGTGCTTGAAAAAGGCTTATGCCTTGGTTGCCTGGTTGACTTCATCGGAATAATCCGGCGCGGCGGGGGAATCGGGAACGTTGAGCACCGGCGCGCCCTCAAAGAGCTGACGGGCAGAGGCCGTGGCGGCGGGTACGTTCAGGTAGGGGACGGGGGTGCGCTCCGCATCTTCCGCCGGCACCTCGTAGTCCAGCTTCACGCCCTCGGGCATGCACGCTTCGTCAGCGGGGGCAGTGGTCTGCACAGGCTTGGCTTCGTGAACGGGCTGGGCAGAGGCCGCGGCAGGCTTCTTTTCAGCCTTGGGGGCCGGAGCTTCCTGCTTCACAGGCTTGGCCTGGATGGGGCGGGTCGGCTTTACTGTGGGCGCCTGGGACATGGGGATCTCCCTGGCGGCGGCGTGCGCGCTTTTGCGCATATCCTCGGTCAGTTCATCCGTCTGCAATCCGTCGGACTTGAGCATCCGCTCGAACACGTCAATCTCGATGTCCATGTCCTCCAGATCGTCCTTGAGCATCGCGTCCAGCACGGAGGCCAGCGCTTCATTGAGCTTATCCAGGGTTTCCAGCACGTCCTCCCGGGTGGTCGACATGGTCATGTAGGAGGTGCCCTGTACCTTGGCGCTGCGGTAGCCCTGCAGGAGCTTGATGGCGGTGGGCAGGTAGTAGCTGTTCATCTTGCGGAGGCGGTGGGCCTTGTCGGGATCATCAATGATGTTGCGCAGCACCTTGTCCAGGTTTTCACGCAGCTCGTTGATGCGGCGGGTGAACACATACTCGTTGATGATGTCCCGCTCGGTCTTGAAGGCGTCCAGCATCTGCACGCCCTTCTCAACCACGCCGCGGGCGTATTCATCCTCGATGATGGTAATGTCGAGGGCTTCCTTGGACTTGGCGTTTTTGTCAAGCCCTTTCATGGGCGTAGCCATGGTCTTGACGACCCAGCCAGCCAGGGCAGCAATCGCACCGCCGAAAATATAGCTCGGCAGGCTGTTGAACTTGAACAGCAGCGCATAGATCAGCAGCGTTGCGCCAAAGGCGATCAGCCCGGCCTTCTTGCTGTTATCCTTCTTTTTTGTGGTTTTCCTGGCCATAAGCAGCGGCTTCCTTTCCTTACGGGTTCTTTTCATTTCCGCTTCATTATATCACATTTCCTTCACACAGAAAAGAGCGTTTCGGTGAGAATTTGATGAAAGTTACGCTCAAATCGCAGGCATGGTCTGTTTTTCTTCTGCATAGGGTTGTGCAGAAACATCCTTGCAGGAGGGAATGATATGGACATGCGTTTGGAACAGCGGGAGATCCGGCCGGAGCAGCCCTGCGGACGCTGCACGGCTCAATTCAATGTGGATGGAGACGTGACGCTGCCGGGCAGCCTGCGGGAGACCGCCCATATCCTGCATGTATCCGCCATGGCGGTGGCGGAAAGCGCGGAAGCGATGCAGGACCGGGCGTCGGTGGCGGGCCGGGTGGTTTTCCGGGTGCTGTATACCCAGGGCGAGAACAAGCAGCCGACCAGCATCGAGGCAACGGCGGATTTCAACCATCTGTGCGATCTGCCGGGCGCGCTGCCCCGGACGGAGGTTTTTGCCTGCGTCCAGGCCGAGCATGCGGAAGCAGCCGTACAGGGCGGCAGGATGAATCTCCGGGCTGTTGTCAGGCTGTGGGCACGGGCGATGGGCAATGAATCGCTGGCGGTCATCACGCAGGTGGATGCGCCCGGCGTTCAGCAGCGGACGGAGCAGCTCCGCCTTCGCACAACGGTGGGCCGGGGCAGCGCGGACGTGCTGCTGCGGGAGGAATTCAGCCTGCCGTCGGAGTTGGCGGTGCAGGAGACCCTGGGGGCTGGTGCGCAGGCCGTATTCTTTGACACGGCGGGCGGTCAGGGCCGGATCGGGCTGTCCGGAGAGGTGACGATCGAGGCGGTGCATGCATCAGCAATCCCGGGCAAGCCGATTGTTGTGACCCGGCACAGCCTGCCGGTCAGCCAATCGGTGGAAATTTCGGGAGAAAACGGGGAGCTCCTGGACGGCAGGATCGTTGTCAAGGATGTGGCAGTGGCCAGTCAGGACATGGGCGACGGGGAGAGGACGCTGCGGGCGGAGGTGCTGCTGGGGCTGACGGCCTGGGCGGAGCGGGAGGAAACCGCAGCGCTGCTGGCCGACGCCTATACCACGGAGGGGGAGGCGCTGCAGCTGCACCGGAGAAACGCTGTCATGCGGACGGGGTCAAGGCGGATGCAGGCGGCGGAATCCGGAAAGGTCACCCTGATGCTGCCCGGGGATGAAAAGCCGCTGCGCACGGTGCTGGCTGCCTTTGCCGTGCCGGTGATGACGGGCTTTACCCAGCAGGGCTCCCGCCTGATTGCAGAAGGCGTGATGGAGGCAACGCTGCTGTATCTGTCCGAGGACGGGGAAACACCCCTTTCCGTCAGGCTGGAAGCGCCCTTCCGCACGGCCTTTGCCGCAGAAGCAGCGCCGGATGACATCGTGACGCTGCAGGCTGCCAATGTAGAGGCTGTGCCCATCACCTCAGACAGGGCAGAGCTGCGCTATATTCTCCGTGCCGAGGTGGAGGGCGTGCAGGCTGCGCCGGTCACGGTCATTGATGATGTGACAGCCGTTCCGGCAGAGCCGACGGAAACGGGGATCGTGCTTTGCTATGCCCAGCCGGGGGAGACGCTGTGGGAAATCGCCCGCCGCTACCGTATTCCGGAAGCGGAGCTGCGCAATCTGAATCCGGAGCTGCAGGATCAGCCCAAAGCCGGGCAGGGTGTGCTTGTCTGGCGCAGAACCAGCCTGTGAGCAGCAAAATGGGAGAAATATGCCTGAAAAGCACATTTCCCCCTTGACGAATGGGAAGAGCTGGTATATACTCGAAGGCGTTGTGACGCATCACAAACAAAATTTGCAGAAAGGAGGCCCATCCATGTCCATGATGAATTATGTAACTTCCAATGCCATGACTTTGATGACGGCTCCTTCTGCCTTTGTGCGCCTGCGGTAAAGCCCGGAGTGAAGCAACTCTGACAACCGCATCAGGTCGCTATATGTGCAGCACCGGCCGTCCGGAAAAGGATGGCGCGGTGCTTTTTTGCTGCATGCAGAAACAGCGCCGCCGGTGCCTGCCCTGCAAAGGCAGCAGGAGACCAACCCCGACCGACCCTCTGTTTATCCCCGTGAGAAGGGGAAAAGGAGCTTACCCATGCAGAAGAAAACAAAACAGAACCCCTTTTCCGCCATGGTGGCGCTGATTGCTGAAAACTGGCGGAGCTATCTGGGGGCGATGGCGGCGACGGTGCTGATCGTCATCATCGGCTTTATCACCCCCCTTGTGCTGGCGGAAACCATCGACAGCGTGCTGGGCACGGAGCCCTCCGCCATGCCGGAATTTGTCCTTGCGCCCATCCGCGCCTGGGGCGGACGGGAATTCCTCCGCAGCAATCTCTGGGTGCTGGGCCTGGCGCTGGTGCTGCTCAATGTCATCAACGGCGTGTTCACCTATGTGAAGGGCCGCTTGTCCGCCGTGGCCAGCGAGAACATCTCCCAGACCCTGCGCGAAAAGCTTTACGCCCATTTGCAGCGGCTGCCCTTCGCCTACCATGTGAAGGCGGAAACCGGCGATCTGATCCAGCGCTGCACCTCCGACGTGGATACCATCCGCCGCTTCCTCTCCGTGCAGGTGATGGAGGTTGTCAATTCGGTGCTGATGATCGTCGTCGCGCTGGCGATTCTGCTGCAGCGGAACGTGAAAATCACGCTGATCTCCATGGTGCTCGTGCCGCCGCTGTTTATCTTCGCCACCTGGTTTTTCAAGATGGTGCATCGATCCTTCAAGGCGGCGGACGAGTGCGAGGGCGCTATGTCCGCGACGCTGCAGGAGAACCTCTCCGGCGTGCGCGTGGTGCGCGCCTTCGGGCAGCAGCAGCGTGAGGTGGAGAAGTTCGACGAAAAGAACGCAACGCTCCGCAAGCGCTGGCTGAAGCTGAATGTGCTCTCCGCCATCTACTGGTCCGGCGGCGATACGCTGTCCATGCTCCAGTGCCTGATCACGCTGCTGGTCTGCATCGTCTATGCGGTCAGGGGCGAGATCACGGTGGGCGAGCTGATCGTGTTCACCAGCTACATCGGCATGCTGCTCTGGCCCATCCGATCCCTGGGGCGCACGCTGAGTGACGCAGGCAAATCCATGGTTGCCATGGGCCGCATCCAGGAGATCCTTCATGCCGAGCCGGAGCCCGAGGAGCCGGACGCGCTCAAGCCGGATCTCCACGGCGATATCGTCTTCGACCATGTGTCCTTTGCCTATCCGGACGACGGCGTGCCGGTGCTCAGGGATGTGAGCTTCACCATCCCGGCGGGCGCCACGGCGGCGGTGCTGGGCGGCACGGGCAGCGGCAAATCCACCATGATGTATCTGCTGCAGCGCCTGTATGAGCCCACCTCGGGCAGAATTACCATCGGCGGCACGGACATCCGGCGCATTGACCGCGCCCATCTGCGCAGCCATGTGGGCCTGATCCTCCAGGAGCCCTTCCTGTATTCCAAAACCATCTATGACAATGTGGGCATCATCGGCGGCAGGGACGAGCAGGGCATCCGCCATGCGGCGGACGTCGCCCGTGCCTCCGGCTTCATTGCCAAGGCGGACAAGGGCTGGGAGACTCTCGTGGGCGAGCGCGGCGTGACCCTCTCCGGCGGCCAGAAGCAGCGCGCAGCCATTGCCCGCATACTGACGCAAAATACCCCCATCATGATCTTTGACGACTCCCTTTCCGCCGTGGACGCGGAGACCGACGCCAAGATCCGCAAGGCCATCGAAAGGCGCTTTGGTTCGGCCAGCATCATCCTGATCTCCCACCGCATCACCACGCTGTCCAAGGCGGATCAGGTGATCGTGCTGGATCGCGGGCGCATCGTGGAGATGGGCACGCCCGGGGAGCTGGCGAAGGCCGGCGGCCTCTACCAGCGCATCAGCGAGATCCAGACCATGAC
>JAFQIB010000026.1 GCA_017397765.1 Clostridia bacterium
CCAGAGTCAGTCCCGTTACACTAAAACGAAACCTGGCGTTGATCAACGCCAGGCCTCGTAAGGTGCTCAATTTCCAGTCACCTCAATACCTTTGGGATCTTGAACTTCATAATGTGTTGCACTTGGTTTGACAAATCACTGTATGGTATCAAAAAAGGCGCTGATGATGATCAGCGCCTCAAAAGGCTTTATTTGCGCCACATGGCGGGATGGAACAGCGCCAGCATCGGGAAGATCTCCAGACGGCCGGCCAGCATCATGAAGCTCAGCAGAAGCTTGGACAGGGCGCTGTAGCCCGCAAAGCTGCCGGCGGGTCCGACCTCGCCCAGGCCGGGACCTACATTGCTCACGCAGGTCAGGGCTGCGGTCAGATTGGTCTGCACATCGTACTTGCCCTCCAGGGAGAGCAGGAAGCCGCCTGCGATCATCATCAGGATGTAGATGAATGCATAGGTGAATACCTGACGCAGCACGCTCTCGTCCACCGCTTTGCCTTCAAAGCGCACAACCATGGCCTTGCGGGGCTGGACGGTGTGGCGCACCTCGCGGAGCGCCTGCTTGCTCAGCATGCCGATCCGGCAGATCTTCATGCCGCCGGCGGTAGAGCCCGCACAGCCGCCCAGGAACATCGTCAGGAAAATCAGCATCCTGGCTGCCACCGGCCAAAGATTGAAATCGGCGGTGGCATAGCCGGTGGTGGAGATGATGGAAGCGGTCTGGAAGGAGGCGTAGCGCAGGGAGGTGAAAACATTGCCGTAATCCGGCAGCGTGATGAGCGTGACAATGAGGGTGATCACGCCGTACAGGGACAGGAACCATTTCAGCTCCTCGTTCGCTTTGATATCGGCAAAATCCCGGGTCAGCAGCTTGTAATAGATGACGAAGTTGACGCCGAAGAGCACCATGAAGACCGTGATGATGGCGTCGATCAGCGCGGAATCGAAATGGCCCACGCTGGCGGCGTAGTTGCTGAAGCCGCCCGTACCGGCAGTGCCGACGGCGTGGATGGCGGCGTCGTAAGCATTCATGCCTGCCAGCATCAGCAGCAGGAATTCCAGGATCGTGAGCGCGCCGTAGATCAGGTAGAGGATCTTGGCGGTATCGCCCATGCGGGGCACGATCTTGGAAAGCGTCGGACCGGGGGATTCGGCACGGACCAGATGGCTCGTGCGCCCGGACATCTGGGGCAGCAGCGCCAGCGTCAGCACCAGCACGCCCATGCCGCCGATCCAGTGGGTGAAGGAGCGCCAGAACATGATGCCGTGGGGCTGGCCCTCGATCTGCGTCATGATGGAGGCACCGGTGGTGGTGAAGCCGGAGATGGCTTCAAACAATGCATCTGCGAAGTTGGGGATCACGCCGCTGATGATAAAGGGCAGCGCACCGAAGATTGACATAAACACCCAGGCCAGCGAAACCACCAGGAAACCCTCGCGGGCCCGGAGGTTGGTTTGCTCCGGCTTGATAAAGAGGCGCAGGGGCGTGCCGATCAGCACCAGCAGCAGGATCGTCCAGACGAAGGCCATGGCGTCGCCTTCGCCGTAGCCAAGGGAGATCAGCAGGGCGGGGACCATGGCGGCGGCCTCTACCAGCAGAATTGCGCCTAAGATGCGCAGCAGCAGCTTGATGTTCATTTGCGGATAACCTCGTTCAGATCAGAAATGCCGCTGGCGGTGGAGATGATGACCACATTGTCGCCCGCTTCGATCACATCGTCGCCGAAGGGGACGATGACCTTGTTCTTGTGCAGGATGATGGCGACCAGCGTGCCCTTGCGGACGGTGAGCTCCTTCAGCGGCACGCCGATGTAGGGGTCTCCCTTGCGGGCGATGAACTCCAGCGCCTCCGCCTTGCCGTCCACCAGGCGGTAGAGCTTTTCCACTGCAGTGCCCTGGGCGTTGACGCGGGCGCGGACGTAGCGCAGCAGGGTGTTGCAGGTGATGATGCGGGGGCTGACCTGGGTTTCCAGGCCCAGGTTGGCGATGACATCCTTGTACGCATAGCGGTTCGTCTTGACGATGACCTTGGGCACGCCGTGGGTCTGGGCATACAAGCCGGTCATCAGGTTTTCCTCGTCGCGGTCGGACAGAGCGATGAAGGCGTCCATGCCGGCGAGGTTCTCCTGCTCCAGCAGATCCTGATCGGTGCCGTCGCCCTCAATGATATCGGCATGGGGCAGCTGCTCGCTCAGGGTCTTGGCCTTCTCCGGGTTGATCTCGAACATGACCACGCGGATGCCCATCTTTTCCACCATCTTGGCCAGATAGTAGCTGATGCGGCCGCCGCCCAGGAGCATCACGTCCTTGACGGGCTTGGCGCTGCGGCCGATGTGGCGGAAGAAGTGGGTGACGGTGACCATTTCCGCAGCCACGTGGACCCGGTCGCCGGGCTCGATGACAAAATCGCCGCCGGGGATGACGACCTCGCCGTCCCGCTCCACGGCGCAGTAAAGCACCTTGGGCAGATCGGAGTGACGGGAAGTCAGCTCCTTGAGGGGCTTGCCGCAGATGATGTCCTCCTCGCGGGCCAGGAACTCCACCAGCTCCACCCGGCCCTTGGCGAAGGGCTCGATATTGCTGGCGAAGGGATAGCGCAGCAGGCGGGAAATCTCCTGGGCGGTGGCACGCTCCGGATTGAGGGTCATGTCGATGCCCAGCTCATGCTGCAGCAGCGCCACGGACTCGTTGTATTCCGGGTCGCGGATGCGGGCGATGGTAAATTTTGTCCCCAGCTTTTTGCTGATGAGGCTGCAGAGCATATTCACCTCGTCCGAGGCGGTGGCAGCAATCAGAATATCGGCCCTGTCTGCCTCTGCTTCCATCAATGTGGCGACATTGGCGCAGTTGCCGTGGATGCACAGCACATCCAGGGTGTCTTCCGTTTTCCGGATGACTTCATCGTTTTGGTCGATGATGGTAATGTCGTGGCCTTCGCGCAGCAGCTCTGTTGCAAGGGTATGTCCGACCTTGCCGTCGCCGACGATCAGGATACGCATGTTCATTCCTCCAATAATCCGTATGTGGAATTTGCCACATACATTTTCATTATAACACATCTTCCTGCAAAAGGGAATGGGAAACTTTTTGCCCAGTCCGCGTGAAAAAGCAAAAAGCGTGCAGCCCTTTGCGGACTGCACGCACATAATTGGTCGTTCAGGAGAAACCGGTGCCCTTACCAGCAGTTGCAGGCGTCGGCGTAGAAGGCGTTCATGGCCTCCTCGGTGGGGAAGTTGGCCACATACATCTGATTGCCCATGGCGCCGGAGAGCGCATCGGGGATGCGGGAGACCATCTTCATGTTGTCGGCGTACTTCCGGCACAGCTCGTCATGGCTGAGCTTGAAGTTCTTGCCGTCGCGGCGGCCGGCGAAGGCGCAGAAGCTCTTTTCGCCGCAGGCCTTCAGCGTGGAATCGTAGGCGATCATGTCCGCGTAAATCTTGTACACATCGGTGGAGTTGGCGAAGTTCATCATGTCGGGGGAGAAGCCGCCGCAGGGACGCATGTTGACCTCCAGTGCCACCACGTCGCCCTTCTTGCCCATGTGGGGATGGTCGGCGGTCAGGCGGAAGAACTCAAAATGCACGAAGCGGTTCTTGACGCCGAAGGACTTCACCGTCGCGCGGCCTGCCCTGCGGGTATCCTCGGGCAGCTCCTTGACGATGTAGTAGATGGAGTTGTCGCCGTTGTTGACCACGTCCATGATGGAATTGGGGGTCACGTTGCCGGTCTCAAAGATGGGCTCGCCGTTGGAATCGATGATGGCGTCGTAGCTATTGACCTCGGCAGTGATGAACTCCTCCATGATGAAGGAGACGCTCCGATCCATCGTATCGACAAACTGGCGCAGCTCCGCGTCGCTCTTGAGCTTGTAGGTGCTGGAGGCACCCACGCCGTTGTCGGGCTTGACGATGACGGGGTAGCCGACCAGGTCGATGAAGGCCTTGCAATTGTCGTAATTGTCCACGATGTGGTAGCGGGCGGTCTTGATGCCCACAGCCTCGTAGTAGGGCTTCATCTTGGACTTGTACTTGATGCGCTCCATGTCCTCCACCTGGAAGCCGGAGGTGATGTGGAAGTCGGTGCGCAGCATGGCGTCCCGCTCCAGCCAGTACTCGTTGTTGCTCTCCAGCCAGTCGATGCGGCCGTACTTGCTGATGAAGAAGGCCACGGCGCGGTACACCTCGTCGTAGTTCTCCATGGAGTTCACCTTGTAATACTCGGTGAGGGAGGCGCGCAGCTCGGGCAGCAGATCATCGTAGGGGCAGTCGCCCACGCCCAGCACCCGCAGGCCGTTGTCCTTCAGGTGCTTGCAGAACTGCCAGTAGTTGGTGGGGAAGTTGGGGGAGATGAAGACGAAGTTTTTCATTGTATGTACCACCCTTTGTGTTAATTCGGAATTCGGAATGCGTAATTCGGAATTGAGAATGTGAGCGGATGAGATCGGAATCCGACAGGTGCAGAGTGACAAAATTCTGCATTCCGAATTCCGAATTCCGCATTCCCAACATTTTTACAAAATGTTGGGCAGATGCACCGGCACCTGCTTGTACCACCAGTCCCAGTCGTGGGCAACATCGTGGCCCCAGACGTCCACATAGACGTTGATGCCCTTCTGGAAGAAGATGTCGCGCAGGGCGAAGGTGCTGTCGGTGACCTCCCAGGGGCCCTGGCCGACCACGATCACGCCCTTGTGCCGGTTGTACTGCTGGATGTAGGGGTGATCCGGGGACATGCCGCCCAGGTAGTGCACGGGGGAGTTGGCGTAGACCAGCTCATCCATGTAGCCGGGGAAGCCGTACTCGCTGTCATAGATGCCGGAGAGGGCCAGCAGGCCGTCGAACAGGTCGGGCCGGCGGAAGAACAGGTTCGCGGCGTGGGTTGCGCCCAGGGAGCAACCGAAGGCAATGCAGCCCGGCGTGCCGCTCCAGCCGTTGCGCTCATTGGCCATGGCCTGCATGAAGGGGACAACCTCGTTGCAGATGTAGGCGAACCACTGCTCATGGCGGCGGATGCGCCAGAAGCTCTCGTAGGTGGCGGAGTAGGTCTCCTTGTCCAGGGTGTCGATGGCGAAGACCATGCACTGGCCGCTCTCAATCCAGGGCGCCCAGACGTCGGTCATCTTGAAGGACTCAAAGTCAAAAAAGCGTCCGTCCTGGCAGGGGATGAAGAGCACCGGGCGGCCGGCGTGGCCGTAGACCTTGATCTCCATGTCCCTGCCGATGGAGGGGGAATACCATTTGGTGTAGTAGGTCTGCATGTATGTTACTCCTTTTTCAGGTGATGCACAGGGGTCGGCAGAAGATGCCGCACGGAGGCGTTACTCGCGGCAGTACTGGAGGACGTGCATGAACACGGGGAGCTGCTCCTCCCAGCAGGCTTCGCAATGATCGCCGTTGGGGATGATGCGGCTGGTGAGCCAGACGCGCTTGTTCATCAGTCTGGCGCAGACGGAGGCGAAGAGCTTGCGCATGCCGTTATGGTTGCCCATCTCGCGGGAGCCGTAATCCATGTAGATGACAGTATCCGGGGCGTAGTTTGCCCGCTGGATAAGGCTGTCCACCTTCCAGGGCGCGACCCACAGGCTGGGGGACAGGCAGGCGGCCCGGGAGAATACATCGTTGTATGCCGTCACGGCGTAGAGGCTCATCAGACCGCCCATGGAGGAACCGGCGATGTAAGTGTGCGCCCGGTCGGGCAGGGTCGGGTAGCGCTCGTCGATCATGGGTTTGAGGGTCTGGGTGAACCAGTCCATCGTTGCTTTGCCCCGTCCCTTGACGGTCATCTTCTTGTATGAAAAATTGAAGGGGGAATACTCCTTCAGCCGGCCGTAATCGGGGGAATGATCGCAGTCCACCGCGACGATCATCATCGGCGTACCGGTTTCCTCCATATATTCCTTCATGCCCCAGCACTTGCCGTAGGTGGCGTCCGTATCGAAGAACACATTGTGCCCGTCGAACATGTACAGCACGGGATACCGGATGTCCGGCTCCTCCTCCGCCTGATCGGGGACGTACACATACACCGTGCGGGGCTCAGGGCCGGAGGGTAGGGGAAAGGGCGTTACCCACTTTTCGATCATACTGACACGCTCCATTGCTTCGGATGATCCTGCGGCCAGAATGCCACGCTGACCAGTTTACCACATCTCGCGCCGGGAAACAACCGGATTTCACGGCCAAATATGCATTTCCTGCGACTTTTTTCCTCTAAAACGAAAAAGCCTCCCGAAGGCGGGAGGCTCAGGGCGTTGTTTGGCGGACGAAGCGCATATTGGGGAAGCGTGCCCGAAGCCGCTCGTCGGGCCAGGCCTGGTCAAGCCAGATTTCAAGGGCGCTGCCTGCAGGCTCGGCGGTCTGTACCCGCTCCTGCCAGCGGATCAGCGCGGCACAGGTCAGCGTCAGATTGATGCACATGAAGACGGTGCAGATCCCCAGCAGCACCCTGCGCCGGGCGAGACCGAGGCGGTTGAAGCCCTTCAGCAGGACGGGCAAAAGGGCATACATCAGCAGCAGGCCGATAACGCCCCACAGAAGCGTCATCTTCAAGCTGATCCGTCCGCCGAGGTTGAAGGCATGGGCGCTGTAATTCCAGCTCATGGTGCCGAAGCAGGCTTCCTGAAAGAGGCTGGCGATGTATTCCACTGCGGCGCCGGTCAGGGCGAAGGCGGTAAACTGACGCAGCAGTCCTCTGTCCCGCACGCCGAGGGCAGCCAGATACATGAGCACGGCGCCGAAGCCGTACAGCACGCAGAAGGGCCCCCACAGCGTGCCGACCCGGAAGCCCCACGTCCCCGTGTGCAGCAGATGCCACAGGCCCTCCATCACCGTGCCTGCCAGGCTGCCGGCAATGAATAGCCAGAACAGGGCAGCGAAGGCCAGCGGCTTTTCCTGGCGGCTGTCCCGGGCAAGCTGACGGTAACGAGCTTTCAGCGTATTCATGATGATCCCTCCTTGTACTGTGGCAGCAGGTGCTGACGTTGGCAGGATAGCAGGGAACCATGAATGCAAGCTGAAATGGGCGTCAATCCCGGTTGAAAAAAAGCTTCCCGATGAATCAGGAAGCTTGCGGAACGGCCTTATGCCTTTCCGGCAACCAGCGTGAATTCGCCGGGCAGATAGGGCTTTGTCCAGGCGGGATGCTCATCGAAGCGGCGGAGGAGGAAGCCTGCGCCGAGCACCGCGTTGATGATCTCGCTCACGGTGTATTTCCGGTAGCTGCATTTGGGAAACTGTCGGCGGATCTCTGCTTCGTAAAACCGCGCATGGGTCATTTCGCACTCGAATACCTCGGCGGAGAAATAGCTCATTGTGGGCTGCTGAAGCGCCAGGGCGTCGATGATTTTGTTGAAGGGGTGAAAGTCGCTCAGAATGAGCTTGCCGCCGGGCCTGAGCAAGCGGTGCAGCACCTGGGTGAACTGCCCGAGATCATGAAAATAGGCCAGGACGCCGCCCTCCATGAAGACGACGTCAAAGCTGCCGCCGTACTTTTCCAGGTCGATCTCCAGGGCGTTACCCACCTGATAGTCCAGTGAAACGCCGGCGGCAGCGGCTGTCTCCGTGGCGTAGCGGCAGTTGTCGGCGGATAGATCGAAAACTGTGACTGCCGCCCCCCAAAAGCGCCAGAGGGATCGCCTTCTTGCCGCAGGAGCCGCAGATATTGGCGATGCGCACGCCCTCAAACCGGTCAAAATATGCCGCATATCGGCGGAGCGCCTTCCATGGATCAGCCTTCAGCGTTTCCGCCAGCTCGGCAGGCGTGCCGTTGTGGCTGCACCAGAAATCATAGGCATTGTACTCCCAGACCTGCTTGTTCTGCGCGATGTAATCCATCATGCTGCTTCTCCTGCGCTTTGTTGAAGAAAAGAAAAAACCGAACCTGTGTGAACAAGTCCGGATCAACTGTATAGTGCGGTCGACGGGACTTGAACCCGTACTCCTTTCAGAACACGCCCCTCAAACGTGCGCGTATGCCGATTCCGCCACGACCGCATGCCGTAACAGCAGGAGTAATTATAGCAAGGCTTTTCCTGTTTGTCAAGGGGGAAAAGCCGCTGCCGCTTTTCTTTTTTTCAAAATCTGAAGGGATAACCGGCTGCATCAAAGGAATTCCCGGTTGACGATTCTCCCAAACGCTGGTATCATAGATGCGGTATGTGTAGTAATCCACTCTACAGGAGGAAAGAAAGATGAATTGGATCGTGAAGATCATTCAGGGCGCGCTGATCGGTGCAGGCGGCGTGCTGCCCGGCGTGTCCGGCGGCGTACTGGCGGTGCTCTTTGGCGTGTATAAGCCCCTGATGCGCCTGCTGGCCCATCCCGTGAAGGCCTTCAAGCAGACGGCAAAGGAAATGTGGCCCATTCTGGTGGGCTTTGTGCTCGGCTATGTCGGCATTGCCAAGGTGCTGGAGGAAGTGCTGATCCGCTATGAGACCCAGGCGCTGGCGGTGTTCGTCGGCATGGCCATCGGCATTATGCCCTCCCTGTTCCGCGAGGCGGGTGAGAAGGGCCGCAGCGCGGCCAGCTGGATCTCCCTGGCCGTCGTCTTTGTTGCTGCCTTTGCCATCCTGGGCGGCGCGCGCATCATGCAGCTGACCATCGTGCCCAACTTCTTCTGGAACGCCTTTGGCGGCGTGTGCCTGGCGCTGTCCATCATCGCTCCCGGCATGAGCGCCTCCGTGCTGATGCTGCCCCTGCAGATGAAGGCTGCGGACGGTACCATTGCCACCTTCTACGAGCATATCACCGGCGCGATCGGCAATCTGAACTTTGCCGTGCTGGCGCCTGTGGCGGTGGGCGCGGTGCTGGCCTTCGTGCTGCTGACCCGCGCAGTGGACTGGATGATGAACAACCACTATTCCGTGATGTTCCACGGCATCATCGGCCTGGTCATCGCAGCCACCATCTTCACCATTCCCTTCGCGGCCTTCACCTCCGGCATGGCCTCCTGCCTGATTCACATCGTGCTTGTGGTGCTGGGCTGCGTGGCGACCCTGCTGCTGGATAAGTTCAACCAGAAGGTAGAGAAGCCGGAAGTGGAATAAAGAAATTCGGAATTCAGAATTCGGAATTCGGAATTTGGTTACTGGGCCTGGAATAGGGAGACAGCGCGATGCTGCCTCCCCTTAGATTGTCAATAAACTCCAGGCGGTGTCGGAGGGACCGCAGGCCCTCTGACTGTCATCGTATCCGGGGGCTTTGCCGCCGGGGCGGTTTCGGCTTTCAGCCTAAACCATTCCTTACACGTAGGAGCGGCCGGGAGGGCCTTTCAGGCCCGACCAGCGACGGAGTGCAATCCTCGGAAAAGTGCCTAAAGCACTTTTTCGACACACAGAAGGGAGACAGCGCGATGCTGCCTCCCTTTTCGTGTGGTTACTTTTCATTGAGGATGGTGTTGATGGCGGCTTTTTCCTCGTCGGTGAGGGGGACGTGCTTCTGGATGGTCTGGACGTTCTGGACGATCTGCGCCGGACGGCTCGCACCGATGATGACGCTGGTGATCGCCGGGTTTTCCAGCACCCAGGCCAGGGCCAGCTGGGCCATGGTCTCGCCGCGGGCAGCAGCGATGGCATTCAGCGCGCGTACCTTGACGAGGATAGATTCGGTCACACCGTTTGCATTCAGGAACACGCAGGGGCCGCCTGCGCGGGAATCCGCCGGGATGCCGTCCAGGTAACGGTCGGTCAGCAGCCCCTGGGCCAGGGGAGAGAACACCGCTGCACCGATGCCGCGCTCCAGCAGCACGTCGCACAGGGAGGGGGAGCCAGCCTCCACCCAGCGGTCCAGCATGTTGTAGCGGGGCTGATGGATGGTCAGCGGCACACCCATGGACTTCAGGATGTCGGCTGCGCGGGCGGTCTGCTCCGCGCTGTAGTTGGATACGCCCACATAGAGGGCCTTGCCCTGGCGGATGATATCGGCCAGCGCGCCCATGGTTTCATCCAGGGGCGTTTCGGGGTCGGGCCGGTGGTGATAGAAGATGTCCACATAATCGACCTTCATGCGCTTGAGGCTATGGTCGAGGGAGCTGATGAGGTACTTGCGGCTGCCCCAGTCGCCGTAGGGGCCCTTCCACATGTCGTAGCCGGCCTTGGTGGAGAGGCAGAGCTCGTCGCGGTGGGCGCGCAGATCACTGCTGAGCACGCGGCCGAAGGTCTCCTCGGCGCTGCCGGGCAGGGGGCCGTAGTTGTTGGCCAGGTCGATATGGGTGATGCCCAGGTCGAAGGCGGTTAGCAGCATCTGGCGGGAATTTTCATGCACGTTGACGGAGCCGAAGTTGTTCCACATGCCCAGGGACACGCGGGGCAGCTTCAGGCCCGACTTGCCGCAGCGGGCATACTGCATGGTATCGTAGCGGTCGGCGGCGGGAACGTAGAAGCCGGGGGCGGGCTTGCTCATGGGGATTCCTCCTTATTCTCGGCCATCACCCGGCTCATGCCGGGCGCTGGCTACACTCGGCGAATGCAAGCATTCGCGCTCGTTCGTCGGGCGATGCCCGACCTTATTCTCGGCCATCACCCGGCTCATGCCGGGCGCTGGCTACACTCGGCGAATGCAAGCATTCGCGCTCGTTCGTCGGGCAATGCCCGACCTTGTTCTCGGCCATCACCCGGCTCATGCCGGCGCTGGCTACACTCGGCGAATGCAAGCATTCGCGCTCGTTCGTCGGGCGATGCCCGACCTTGTTCTCGGCCATCACCCGGCTCATGCCGGGCGCTGGCTACACTCGGCGAATGCAAGCATTCGCGCTCGTTCGTCGGGCAACGCCCGACCTTATGCCTTGAAGATCATGAATTCGCATTCCAGCCGCCCATTGTAGAGGCGGCGCTTTTTGTCAGCCCTGCGGCCAAATGCGCGCTCAAACATAGGGTCGGAGGTGATGGCGCACAGGCTCCAGCCGGGGTGCCGCTTGAGCAGCAGGCCCATTTCCCGGTAGAGCTTCTCGCAGCTCTTGCGGTCGGAAAGCCGCTCGCCGTAGGGGGGATTGCACAGGAACACGCCCGGCTCGCCCTCCAGCTGGAGCTGCTGTAGGGGGATATTCGTCAGCTCGATGCGACCGGAGAGGCCGGCCTGGTTGACATGGCGCTGGGCCAGCTTCAGGGCCTCGGGGTCAATGTCGGAGCCGCTGATGCCCTTCACGCGCTGCAGCTCAAAATCCTCCTGGCACTGCTTTTTGAGGAAGGCGCAGTCCTCGGCGGGATAGAAGCTGAAATGCTCCATGGCGAAATGCCGCGTCAGACCCGGCGCGCGGTGGCTCAGGCGGAAGGCGGCCTCGATCAGCAGCGTGCCGGTGCCGCAGCAGGGATCGTGCAGCCGCATGCCGGGCCGCCAGGCGGACAGCTCCACCAGGGCGGCGGCAAGGGTCTCGCGCAGGGGGGCTTCGCCGTTCCAGGTGCGGTAGCCGCGGCGGTTGAGGGCTTCGCCGGAGGTGTCCAGGGTCAGGCGGGCCAGGTCGCCGTGCAGCGCGATCTCGATGGGGTAGGCCACACCTGTCTCCGGGAACAGACTCCGTCCGGTTTCCTCTTTCAGACGTTCAATGATGGCCTTTTTGGTGATGGCCTGGCAGTCGCGTACGCTCATCAGCTGGCTGCGGGCGCATTTGCCGGAAACGTTGATCTTCGCATCGGGGGGCAGCAGCTGCTCCCACTCGAAGGATTTCACAAACTGGAACAGCTCTTCAAAGCTGCGGCATTCCTTTTCCTTGAGCACGATCAGCACCCGGTCTGCGCAGCGGAGGCGGAGGTTGCAAAGGTATGCGTCTGCGGCGCTGCCGTGGAAGCGCGCACCGCCGATCTCGCCCTTGACGTCCTTCATGCCAAGACGCTTGAGCTCGGCTGCCGCCACGCCCTCCAGCCCGAAGGCCGCTGTTGCGATCATGGTCATATCGGTAAAATTCATGTTTGATTCAACTCCTGTCCGTACAATGATACATGATGAAAGCACAAATGTCAAAAGGAATCGGAAAAAGCCGCGATTTCTCCGGTAAAACGCTTGCATCCGGGGAAAATCTGTGGTAAACTATAGCGCGTGCGCAATGAAGAACGCATGAAAAGGGGCGAAAGAGCGCCCTGCGAGTGTTCAGGAGGAATGAACCATGGTGAATTACGAGAAGATTTCCAGCAACAAGGCCAAGCTGACCTTCGTCGTTCCCGGCGAGGAGTTCGAGGCTGCGATGAATAAGGCTTACCTGCAGAACCGCGGCAAGATCAATGTGCCCGGCTTCCGCAAGGGCAAGGCCCCCCGCAATGTGATTGAGAATATGTACGGCAAGTTCGTCTTCGTGGAGGACGCGATGGATATCGTCTTCCCCGAGATGTACACCGCTGCGATCGAGGAGAACAACCTCAAGCCCGTGGATCGTCCCGAGATGACCGATATGGGCGAGTACGTCAAGGGTGAAGAGATGACCTTCACTGTGGAAGTGTTTGTCCGCCCCGACGTCACCCTGGGCGAGTACAAGGCCCTGACCGTTGAGGTCGAGCCCAAGCATGTCGTCACCGAGGACGAGATCGACGCCCGCATCAAGCAGGATCAGCAGAAGGGCGCCCGCACCCTGGACGTGACCGACCGCACCGTCGATTACAACGACACCGTGAACCTGGACTATGCCGGCTCTGTGGACGGCGTTGCCTTCCAGGGCGGCACCGCGCAGGGCCAGACCCTCAAGATCGGCTCCGGCCAGTTCATCCCCGGCTTCGAGGAGCAGATGGTCGGCATGGCCATCGGCGAGGAGAAGGACCTGGAGGTCACCTTCCCCGAGCAGTACCACTCCGAGGAGCTGGCGGGCAAGGCTGCTGTGTTCCATGTGAAGGTCAACAGCATCACCGCCACCGAGCTGCCTGAGCTGGATGACGATTTTGCCCAGGACAATGGCTTTGATTCCTTCGCCGATTACAAGGCCAGCGTTGAGAAGGAGCTGAACGACCGCGCAGACTCCAACTACAACGTGACCATCGAGAATGCCCTGATCGAGGCTGCCGTGAAGAACGCCGAGATGGACATCCCCGAGGCCATGATCGCCGAGCAGACCAACTACATCCTGCGCGACATGGAGTACCGCATGATGTACCAGGGCCTGCGCATGGAGGACTACCTGAAGTACACCGGCCAGACCCGTGAGGCCCTGGCTGAGCAGTACAAGGGTGAGGCCGAGCAGCGCGTGAAGATCGAGCTGACCCTGGAAGCCATCCGCAAGGCGGAAGGTCTGGAGCCCAACGAGGAAGAGGTCGACGCGCAGATCGCCAAGCAGGCTGAGCGCATGGGCCAGGAGCTGGAGGCCTTCAAGGCCGGCCTGACCGATGAGCAGACCGCCTACCTGACCGATACCGCTGCCATCCAGAAGGTCTGCGACCTGCTCAAGGCCGGCGCGACCGTCAACGAGAAGGCTGCCGAAGCTGACGCCGAATAATTGAACACCAATACGCGGGGGGATACTGCGCAGGGAAGTTCCTGCTGCGGAGTCTCTCCGCGTCTTTTCAAAGGAAACATCCACTAACATCTGCAAGCGGATGCCACCTCTCTCGGGGAGGGAGGCTTTGAGAGGACGCAACCTGCCGCCTGCACAAAAAACCTGCCCGGCAGCCACAGCCTCCGTCCCGACACTATCCCGTACCCATCCGCAGGATGGGGCCGCCTCTCACTACTCCAAAAGAAAAGCCGAGCCTGCGCGACGCGAGGACTCTGTGAACGCCGCGCAAGCAGCAAAACAGCCCAGCTCCAGCGTTCACAGATCCGAGCCAAAGCTCACACACAAAACAGCAATACCATCCAACCCGGCAGCCCGCGCCATGAGGGCGCGGCCAGACACCCCCAATACCGGCAAACAAACACGCGTAGCCAACCCCCAAAAAAGAAAACAAAACCCCAATCGCGAAATGGGTCAAGGGTCGAAGACCCTTGCAGGGTGCAGGGGCAGCGCCCCTGCCCGCCGGAGGCCCCCTGTTCCCGGCCCCGCATACCTGCCCCCTCATCCGCATATACTATCCTGGCGGTTCCCGCCATGAAGGAGGTACACCATGCCTTTGATCCCCTACGTTGTGGAGCAAACCAACCGCGGCGAGCGCTCCTATGATATCTATTCCCGACTGCTGAAGGACCGCATCATCTTCCTGGGCGGCGAGATCGACGACGATGTGGCCAATACCGTCGTTGCCCAGCTGCTGTTCCTGGAGATGGAGGACCCGGATGCGGATATCTGCCTGTACATCAACAGCCCCGGCGGCTCTGTGACCGCAGGCATGGCCATCTATGATACCATGCAGTATATCAAGCCCCAGGTGCGTACGGTGTGCGTGGGCATGGCAGCCTCCATGGGCGCGTTCCTGCTGATGGCGGGCGAGAAGGGCAAGCGGTGCGCGCTGCCCAACTCCGAGGTCATGATCCACCAGCCCCTGGGCGGTGCGCAGGGCCAGGCGACGGACGTGCAGATCCGCGCAGAATGGCTGCTGAAGACGAAGGAAAAGATGATCCGCATGAAGGCTGAAATGACCGGCCAGCCGGAGGAAAAGGTGCGCCGCGACCTGGAGCGCGACCACTTCATGTCCGCCCAGGAAGCCCTCGAATACGGCATCATCGACGAGATCTTCGATCCCCGTGCAAAGAAGTAACCGGAAGTAAGAGATTTGTGAGGTATACGCATGTCTAATGACGATATCATGTCCTCCATCCGGCGGTGCTCCTTCTGCGGCAAGCCCCACGATCAGGTGCGGCGGTTCGTTGTAGGCCCGGAGGTCGGCATCTGCAACGAGTGCATCCTGCTTTGCCAGGAGATCATCTCCCAGGATATGCCCATGCAGAGCGAGCTGCCCGGACAAAACGGCAAGCTGCCCACGCCGGCTGAAATGAAGCAGGTGCTGGATGATTATGTCGTGGGGCAGGAGCAGGCCAAGCGCGCGCTGTGCGTGGCGGTGTACAACCACTATAAGCGCATTGCCCAGCCCGTTGGCCGGGATGAGGTGGAGCTGCAGAAGTCCAATATCCTCATGGTTGGCCCCACCGGCTGCGGCAAGACCTTCCTGGCCCAGACCCTGGCCCGTATCCTGAATGTGCCCTTCGCCATCGCCGACGCCACCAGCCTGACCGAGGCCGGTTATGTGGGCGAGGACGTTGAGAACATCCTCCTGCGGCTGATCCAGAACGCGGAGTATGACATCGAGGCTGCCCAGCGCGGCATCATCTATATCGACGAGATCGATAAGATCGCCCGCAAGTCCGAGAATCCCTCCATCACCCGTGACGTCTCCGGCGAAGGCGTTCAGCAGGCGCTGCTGAAGATCCTGGAGGGCACGGTGGCTTCTGTCCCGCCTCAGGGCGGCCGCAAGCATCCCCATCAGGAGCTGCTGCAGATTGATACGACCAATATTCTCTTTATCTGCGGCGGCGCGTTTGACGGTCTGGTGCCGATCATCGAGAGCCGGACAGGCAAGAAGAACATGGGCTTTGGCGCAGAGGTGCGCTCGGTGCGGGACCCCAACGTCTCCAAGGCGCTGCGGGATCTGCGCCCGGAGGATCTGACCAAGTTCGGCCTGATCCCCGAGTTTGTGGGCCGTCTGCCGATCACGGTGACGCTGGACGCGCTGGACGAGGATGCGCTGGTGCAAATCCTGACCCAGCCGAAGAACGCCCTGTGCAAGCAGTACCAGAAGCTGCTGGGCCTGGACGGCATTGAGCTGACCTTTGAGGAGGATGCGGTACGCGCCATCGCTCAAATGGCCACCGAGCGAAAGACCGGTGCCCGCGGCTTGCGCGCCATCATCGAGAACGTGATGCTGGATACCATGTTTGAGCTGCCCGGCATGCATGAGGTCAACGCCTGTACGATCACTGCCGATGCGGTGAACGGCAAGGAAAAGCCGCTGCTGCAGAACGGTCTGCGCCGCAAGCCCGGCCGCAGCCGCCGCTCCGAGCGGGACGCCGAGGGGAATTATCTCATCGGCGCCGAGCCCAGCGTGAGCTGACAGAGGCTTCCCCCAAAATAGATAATGACGTCCCTGCTCCGGATTGGGGCAGGGACGTTGCTGTTCCGGCGTGTAAAACGGGACTGTTCTCCATGGACGGAATAAGGCAGCGGAGGCAAGCTGCCTTTTTTTGTGCGAAAAGGCGCATACGCAAGGAAAACTGCCATCTTTACATGATGGAAAGCACAAAAGGGCATACTCTTCTGGAAACCTGGCATGAAGCAGGAGGAGAAGGAAGATGCTGTCGATCGTATTGATGTTCATCCAGCTGGCGGTGACGGTGGTGGTGGGCGTGTATTTTGTCCGTCAGCTGCGGAAGGAGAAGCAGACAGAGCCGACGGGGCGAAGGGAGTCCGGGAAGGAGATGGAGAAGCTGCGCCGGATGCGTTCAATCCGGCTGACGGAGCCGCTGGCGGAGCGGGTGCGGCCTGCGTCCTTTGGGGACGTCATCGGCCAGGCGGATGGCATCCGCTCGCTGAAGGCCATCCTGTGCGGAGCCAATCCCCAGCATGTGCTGATCTACGGCCCGCCCGGGGTGGGCAAAACCTGTGCGGCCCGGCTGGTGCTGGAGGCGGCCAAAGCCTCCGCCGGAACGCCCTTTGCCGGGGATGCGCCGTTTGTTGAGGCGGATGCGACCTGCATGCGCTTTGACGAGCGGGCCATTGCCGATCCGCTGATCGGCTCGGTGCATGATCCGATCTACCAGGGCGCGGGGCCGCTGGGGGCGCAGGGCGTGCCCCAGCCCAAGCCGGGCGCGGTGACCAAAGCCCACGGCGGCGTGCTGTTCCTGGATGAGATCGGTGAGCTGCACCCGGTGCAGATGAACAAGCTCCTCAAGGTGCTGGAGGACCGGAAGGTCATGCTGGAGAGCGCGTACTATGATCCGGAGGACGCCCATGTGCCCCGGCATATCCGCGAGGTATTTGAGGAAGGGCTGCCGGCGGATTTCCGGCTGGTGGGAGCGACGACCCGCAGCCCGAGCGAGATCAGCCCGGCGCTCCGCTCCCGGTGCATGGAGGTGTTCTTCCGGGGGCTGACCCCGGCGGAGGTGGCCGAGATCGCCGCCGGTGCAGCGCAGCGGGCCGGATACACGCTGGCAGACAGCGATGCTGCCACAATCGGCCGCTATGCGGACTGCGGACGGGCGGCGGTCAACATCGTCCAGATGTGCGCGGGGCTTGCCCAGATGGAGGGGCGGACGGAGATTACCGCCGCCGACGTGCAATGGGTGGTCACCAGCGGCCACTATGCGGCCCGGCCCAGCCAGCAGGCGGATACAACCAGCCGGGTCGGGCATATTCACGGTCTGGCGGTGGTGGGCAGCCATCAGGGCGCGCTGCTGGACATCGAGGCGATTGTGACCCCGGGGACGGGGCAGGTGCATGTGACCGGTATCGTTGAGGAGGAGGAGCTGGGGCAGGAGGGCCGCCGCATGCGGCGCAAGTCCACCGCCCGGGGCTCGGCGGAGAACGTCCGCACGCTGCTGACCGGCATGGGGTATTCTTTGGCGGGGAGGGACGTTCACATCAATTTCCCCGGCGGCGCACCGGTGGACGGCCCCTCGGCCGGGGCAGCCATGGCTGCGGTGGCTGTCAGCGCCCTGACCCAAAGGCCGCTGGACGGGCGGATGGCGGTGACAGGGGAGATCACGGTGCACGGTGCGGTCCGGGCGGTGGGCGGCGTACCGGCCAAGGTGGAGGCAGCCAGGCTGGCGGGGCTCTCCTGCGTGTTCATCCCCAGGGAGAACGAAGCAGAGCTGCTTGCAGCTGGCGGGATGACGGTGAAATGTGCCGCTTCCCTGCAGGAGGTGCTGGATGGCATGCTGCTGCCCGGGCCGGTGCAGACTGCGCCGGAAGCCGCAGGGACGGCGGCGGAGCCCCTGCCTGCTGCAGCGCAGGGAGAAACGCTGGTTCCTGCGGTAACTGCTGGGGCGCATCCGGCGGAGGTCTGACTGCTGATGCGGGGGACTGAAGCAGCGGCGGACAGCGGCTCCGTCGGGGGATTTTCCGCTGTGCAGTAAATATTGAAGAAATGCTTGCAAAATATGCCGGAATATGTATAATATGCATGCCGGATTTGGTGAAAACCGGTTTATTTGTGTTACGTTGACATCGGGCGTGCATCCGGCAGCCGCAGGGAAGCGGTTGGCGGAGACATAGCGCCTTTATGGAGAAAGCGGAGGCCGCTTTTTCTGCAGCCTGATCAGGAGGTTTCATGGCAAAGAAAAAATCGACCGTGTCCATGCCGGTCCTTGCCCTGCGGGGGCTGATGGTATTCCCGCATATGGTGCTGCATTTCGACGTGGGCCGCGTCAAGTCCGTGGCGGCACTGGAGGAAGCGATGATGGGCAACCAGAAGGTATTCCTTGTCGCCCAGCAGGACGCGGATATCGACGATCCGGCGGTGGAGGATCTCTGCCGCGTCGGCACGGTGGCGACGGTCAAGCAGGTGATGAACCTGCCCGGCGACAGCCTGCGCGTGCTGGTGGAGGGCGAATACCGGGCTGAGCTGATGGCGGTGACCCAGGAGGAGCCCTGGCTGTGCGGCGATATCCGCCGGATGGAGGAGAAGTGCGCTGCCTCCGAGATGGAGCTGGCTGCCCTCGTCCGCGCGACGAAGGATTATTTTGACGAGTACGGCCGCACCAGCCAGCGCGTCTCCCCGGAGATCGTCAATTCCATCCGGGAGGTGGAGGCGGCGGATCAGATTGCCGATATCATCGCCGCCAACGTGCTGCAGAAGGTGGAGGATCGCCAGCGCATCCTGGAGGAGGGCGACGTGAGCCGCCGCCTGGATACCCTGTGCGGCATCCTGGCCAGGGAGATCGAGCTGGTGGGTGTGGAGAAGCAGGTGCAGGCCCGCATCAAGAAGCAGATCGAGAAGAACCAGAAGGATTATTACCTGCGCGAGCAGATCAAGGCCATCCAGACCGAGCTGGGGGACAGCGAGGCCACCGACGTGGAGGAGCTGCGGGCGCGAATGGAAAAAACGCCCCTGAATGACGAAGCCCGCCAGCGGGTGGAGAAGGAGATCGAGCGCCTGAGCCGCATGGCCCCCGGTACCCCGGAGGTCGGCATGGCCAGAACCTATATCGAATGGATTCTGGATCTGCCCTGGGGCAAATCCACCCCCGACAACCTGGATCTCAAGCGCGCCCGCAAGGTGCTGGCCCAGGATCATTACGGGCTGGAAAAGGTCAAGGAGCGCATTGTGGAGTACCTGGCTGTGCTGCGGATGAAGCAGGACATGAAGGGCCCGATCCTGTGCTTCGTAGGCCCGCCCGGCGTGGGCAAGACCTCCATCGTCCGGGCAATCGCCAAGGCGGTGGGCCGTAAATTCGTGCAGATGTCCCTGGGCGGCGTTCGTGACGAGGCGGAGATCCGCGGTCATCGCCGCACCTATCTGGGCGCGATCCCGGGCCGCATCATCTCCGGCCTCAAGCAGGCCGGGACGATGAACCCTGTTTTCCTCTTTGACGAGATCGACAAGATGAGCCACGATTATCGCGGCGACCCTGCCTCCTGTCTGCTGGAGGTGCTGGATGCGGAGCAGAACAACGCCTTCCGCGACCACTACCTGGAGCTGCCCTTCGACCTGAGCCGCGTGATGTTCATCACCACCGCCAACAGCGTCGATACCATCCCCGGCCCGCTGCTGGACCGCATGGAGATCATCGAGGTGCCCTCCTACACCGAGGAGGAAAAGCTTCAGATCACCAAGCGCCATCTGCTGCCCAAGCAGGTGGAGGCCCACGGCCTGCAGCCCAAAGCCGTCCGCATGACGGATCGGGTGATGCGCCAGCTGATCGAGGGCTACACCCGCGAGGCCGGCGTCCGTACCCTGGAGCGCACGGTGGCCAAGGTGGTGCGCAAGGCGGCGGTGACTATGCTGGACGAGGGCGTGGAGGAGGTCAGCGTGACCCCGGAGGTGCTGCGCAAGTATCTGGGCGCGGCCCGCTACACCCGGGAAATGCCGGAGAAGCAGCCCCGCGTGGGCGTGGTGAACGGCCTGGCCTACACCACCGTCGGCGGCGAGCTGCTGGAGGTCGAGTGCCTGACCATGCCGGGCAAGGGAAGCCTCCACCTGACGGGCAAGCTGGGCGAGGTCATGAAGGAATCCGCCGAGGCGGCCTTCACCTGGGTGCGGGCGCATTCTGCCATGCTGGGCCTTGCGGACGATTTCTACAAGGACCGCGACATCCACATCCACGTTCCCGAGGGCGCGGTGCCCAAGGACGGCCCCTCCGCCGGCGTCACCATGACGACTGCGCTGGTGTCCGTGATGACCGGCATTGCGGTCCGGCAGGATGTGGCCATGACGGGCGAGATCACCCTGCGCGGCCGGGTGCTGCCCATCGGCGGGCTGAAGGAAAAGTCCCTGGCGGCTTACCGGGCTGGCATCAAGGTGCTGATCATCCCCAAAGAAAATGAGAAGGACCTCGAGGAGGTTCCGCCCCATGTGCTGAGCCAGTTCCGCATCGTGACGGCGGAGAACATCGAGGACGTGCTGCGGGAAGCGCTGATGACCATGCCGCTTTCCCGATAAACAGATGAGGAGTACAACCAGTGGATATCAAGCAAGCTGAATTCGTTACCTCCATGGCCAGCTATGGCCAGTTTGCCGGACGGGGATTGCCGCAGATCGCGGTGGCGGGCAAGTCCAATGTGGGGAAGTCCAGCCTGATCAACAAGCTGTGCAACCGCAACAAGCTTGCCAAGACCTCCTCCACCCCCGGCAAGACAAAGCTCATCAATGTGTTTCTGCTCAACCGCGCCTTCCATCTGGTAGACCTGCCCGGCTACGGCTTTGCGCGGGTGGACAAGCAGGAGAAGCTGCGCTGGGGCAAGATGATGCAGGACTACTTTGAGCAGTCCGACGAGCTGCGCCACGTCTTCTGCCTGGTGGATATCCGCCACGAGCCCACCGAGGACGACCGGAACATGAACACCTTCCTGCGCCAGATGGGCATCCCCTTCACGGTGATTGCCACCAAGGCGGACAAGATCAGCCGCGGCGCGCGCCAGAAGCAGCTGGCCCCCATCTGCCGGGCGCTGATGGTGCAGCCCTGGGAGGTCATCTGCTGGTCCTCGGAGGACGGCACGGGCCGAGATCAGGTGCAGAAGCTCCTGGACGAGGTGCTGGCCGAGCCGGTGGAGGAGACGGAGGGCCCCTCCATGGAGGAGCTGGAGGAAGGCGCCCCCATCCGCTACGAGGATAAATAAGCACCCCCGGCTGTTCCCATGCATATCCTCCATACCGAGGGAACCGGGCGTTGGCCCGGGAGGAGGAATGCTGATGTTCACCCAGGCATCATATGCAGTTCATGCACCGGCATTATCCTTGCAGGAAGCGGCGATGCTCCCTGCGATCAGCCGGGAAGTACGGAGCAATCTGCCGGGCAATCTCATCCTGCCTGACCGGCGGACGTATCATCCGATGCCGCCGCCCCGGAGCGCAGCGCCTGAAAAGCGGCGGGGCTCCATGGCGGGCAGGGCGGTGCTGAAGCTGGCGGCATGTCAAATGGAAAAAGGGCGCGCCTGACGACGCGCCCCCAGGGTGTCGAAAAAGTGCTTTAGGCACTTTTTCGAGGGTTTGCACTCACTCACTGGTCACTCGGCCATCACCGGGACAAGCCCGGCGCTGGCTATGCTCGGCAAATGCAAGCATTTGCTCTCGCTAGTCGGCGCGAGCGCCTCCCTCGTGCAACGACAAGTCGTTCTCCCGGCCGTTCG
>JAFQIB010000146.1 GCA_017397765.1 Clostridia bacterium
AGCATTATAAAAGCAATTATGCCTGCCGCCGGGGCAGTGATCGTATCGTAATTGGTCTGTCCTCTGATTTTGTTTATTGCAAAGAAACAGTTGTTTATGGTGAAACACCCCTTGACAAATCGAATCACAGAAAGCCTACCTGACCTCGTATGCGGCAGAGCACGGCTTCACCCATTGCCGGCACTACACAGATGATGGCTTCAGCGGCGGCAACTTCGAACGCCCTGGATGGAAGCAGCTCATTGCAGACATTGATGCGGGCTTGGTGGGCGTGGTGATTGCCAAAGACCTGAGCCGCGTCGGGCGCGATTACATCCAGACCGGTTTCTACACCGAGGTGTACTTCCGGCGCAAAGGTGTGCGGTTCATCGCCATCGGCAACGGTGTGGACACGGTGAACCCCATCAGCAGTGAGTTCGCTCCCTTCATGAACGTGCTGAATGAGATGTACCTGCGGGAACAGTCGAAGAAGATGCGCACGTTCTTCCGGCAGCGTGGCAACAGCGGAAAGCCGACAAATACTCTGTGCGTGTACGGCTACCGCAAAGACCCGGCAGACAAGAACCATTGGCTGGTGGATGACGAGGCTGCTGCGGTCGTCCGGAGAATCTACCAGCTGGCGATTGATTGCCACGGTCCCTACGAGATCGCACGTATCCTGGAGGCTGACAAGGTCGAGTGCCCGGCCTACTACAATGCGACCCACGACACCTGCATGAAGCGATCCAACACCGACATGAGTAAGCCATATGCCTGGAATGGCGTGACCGTCAGCAACATCCTGCAACGCCCGGAGTACATGGGACACACGGTGAACTTCCGTTCATCGAAGAATGGCCTGAAGGCAAAGCGGCAGACAAAGCCATCTGATGAATGGTTGATCTTTGAGAACACACATGAGGCGATCATTCCAGAGGACAGATGGCAGCTGGCACAATGTGTGCTGGCTGTCCGACGTAGAACAGACAGCACCGGCGAAGCCAATCCGCTGACCGGTAAGCTTTACTGTGCGGAGTGCGGTGCGAAGCTCAACAACCATCGTAGTCGTGCAAAGCAGACTGGACGGGAGTCGGATGACTACTATGACTGTCCCACATACAGCCAGAACAAAGGGGATTGCTGCTGCCACTATGTCACAACGGCATTCATCCGGTCTGTGCTGCTGCAAATGATCCGTTCAGTGAGCCAGTACGCCGTATCGGATGAAGCTGCCTTTGCAGATCAGGTGCGGGCATTGTCTGAGGTTCGCCATGCTGATGCGGTGAAGGACATGACCGCCGAAGCTGCCAAGGTTCAGAAGCGCATTGCAGAACTGGACACCATTATTCAGAAGCTGTATGAGTCCTATGCGCTTGGCAAAACGCCGGAAAGCCGTTTCAACCTACTATCCTCTACCTATGAAAAGGAGCAGGCACAGCTGAAGGACAAGCTGGCACAGACTGAAACTGCGCTGGCCACCTACCATGCTGACACCACTAACATCGAGGCGTTCATGGCACTGGCACGGCAATACCGGGATGTGGAAGAACTGACGGCATCAGTCATCAACAGCTTCATTGACAGGGTGGTTGTCCACGCTCCGCAGAAGGTGAACGGTCAGCGGCATGTGCAGATTGACATCATCTTCCGTTTCATTGGATGTTTCTCTGTTCCGGTGGCACCGACCATTCTGACGGAGGAGCAACTACAGGAGGAAGCCCGGCGGGCCAGGGAACGAGAACGGAATCACCAGAAGTATCTGCGCAAAAAGGAACGAAACAAGAAGCCGCCCAAGGATCAGGCGGCAGCTTAACGAAGGAGGAACACTATGTTTGATCTGATTGAAAAACGCAACTCTCCGAAGGGAAAACCGGGAGGAACGGCAAGTCATTCTGACGCACCCATCACGGCGCTTTATGAACGCCTTTCCTGCGAGGACGAACTGGATGGAGAGTCCAATTCTGTAACAAATCAAAAGAATCTATTGGAAGCATACGCCCGGGACAATGGTTTCACCAACTGCCGTCATTACACTGACGACGGTTACAGCGGCGGCAACTTCGACCGCCCTGGCTGGCAGCAGCTACTGGAAGACATTGAGGCTGGCATTGTCAAGACGGTGCTGGTCAAGGATATGAGCCGAGTCGGTCGCAACTATGTAGAGACGGGCTTTTATACAGAAGTGTACTTTGCTCGGATGGGTGTGCGGTTCATCGCCATCAATAACAATATCGACAATGATAATCCGGAAAGTACCGAGTTTGCAGGCATCTTGAACATCATGAACGACTGGTATCTACGGGACATATCCCGAAAAATCCGGTCTGCTGCCCAGCAGAAGGGTAAATCCGGCAAGCCGTTAGCAGTCAATCCATGCTTTGGATATGTGAAAGATCCCCAAGACAAGAACCACTGGTTGATTGATCCGGAAGCTGCTGATACGGTACGGCGAATCTTTGAACTTGCTGCATCAGGGATGTCACAGCTGAAAATCTGCCGGACAATGGTGCAGGAACAACGTGTCACGCCAGGGTACTACCGGGCTAAGCAGAATCCGGATGGTATAGGAAAGCGGTATGCTACCAGCCAGCCCTACCACTGGAGAACAAACACGGTATGCAATCTGGTTCAACGGCGGGAATACATGGGCGAAACCGTCAATTTCAAAACCAGTTACCCAGAGCGGAATGCTAAACAAATGATGAATCCACCGGAGAAGCGGATGTGCTTTCCAGATACCCACGAGGCAATCGTCACACCAGAGGTTTGGCAGGCCGCACAGCGTATCTTTCATCCAGAGATGTATTCTGCACCTGGAAAACCAAGTGTTTTCAACAGTTTGATGGTTTGCGGCGAGTGCGGTGTGCCAATGCTGTTGCACCGCGTGAAAGACCATGAAGATGGCGGAGACTTTGTCTGTCGGACACATAAGAAATCCGCTGCTTATGAGGAACGGCTCTGTACACATAATTCTATCCGTGTCAAAGTCATCCGGGAAATTGTGCGAGACACGCTCCGCGCAGTCAACCGCTATGCCATTGCAGACGAGGACGGCTTCCGCCGCAGGCTCGCGCAGGAAGCAGCGGCTTACCAGCCGGATGACCGGAAACAGCTCGCAAAGCAAATCCGGGACAAGGAAAAGCACATCGCCCGTCTGGAACATCTACTGAAGAAGCTTTACGAGGACTATGCGCTGGGGCATATCCCGGAGGAACGCTTTGACAAGCTGTCTGCGCAGTACGAGCAGGAGGAAGCTATGCTGAAAGCAGAACTCGCAGATGATCAGGCTCGGCTGAACGAAGTGCAGACCGCCTCTACGCAGACCGACAAGTACCTTGCCCTTGCCCGAAAATACCGGGACTGCACGGAAGTAACGGATGATATGATCCTCGCCTTTGTGGAGAAGATCGTCGTTTATCGTACCATCCGCCCAGCCAAGGGACAAAGCACACGACAAATCGAGGTGCATCTGAACTACATCGGACAATTTCCTATCCCGACGGAAGGAATGGAGAATGAAAATGAATA
>JAFQIB010000027.1 GCA_017397765.1 Clostridia bacterium
AGACTGTAAATCGAAAATCGGCGACATGCGCGGCGATTTTCGCGCGATTTTGCTTGCAAAATCGCTTCCTTACACGAGCAAACGGCCGGGAGAGCCATTTATGGCTCGACCAGTGCGCGAGTGCAAATCCTCGAAAAAGTGCCAAAAGCACTTTTTCGACACGCTGACGGCGCAGTTCCCGCATTGGGGACTGCGCCGTTCTGATGGGGACGGGCCTGTATCAATCCGCGTATTGCACGATGGCGCCCAGCAGACCGGGGCCGGTATGGATAGCCAGGGCGGGGCTGACAGGGGCAATGAAGCCGGAAACGATATCCAGCCGGGCCCGGAAGGTTTCCAGCAGGGCGCGGGCCTCCTCGTAGGCAGCGCCGTGCACGATGGCGACGCGCACCTTGCGGCCCTGATAGCGCTTGAAGAATTCCTCCTGCATGGCGCTGAGGGCCTTGGAGAAGCCGCGGGCCTTGACCAGCGTTGCATAAACGCCGTCGTCGTTGACGTAAATGACCGGCTTGATCTGCAGCAGGCTGCCGACCACGCCTTCCACCAGACCGATGCGGCCACCCTTGCGCAGGTACTCCAGCGTGCGGATCACAAATGCGCCGAGCTGGTGCTTGCGCAGCTCCTTCAGGCGTTCGATGACTTCCTCCACCGGCATGCCGCGCTCCAGGCATTCCGCTGCCTCCAGTACCAGCAAGCCGGTGCCGCAGGAAAGCGTCTGGGCGTCCACCACGTCGACGTGAAGATCCTCTGTTTCATCAGCCAGGATGCTGACCATATTGTAGGTGCCGGAGAGATTGCCGCTCATGCAGATATGCAGGATGCGGGTCGCGCCTTCGTCGCGCAGCTGCTGATACAGGGCAGTCACGTCCTCGGGCAGGGGGAGGGAGGTCTTGGGAAGCTCGGTCTTCAGCAGGGCATAGACACCCTCTGCGTTGATTTCTGCCCGATCACGGAATTCACCCTGCGTGGTGACGACCCGGAGGGAGACAAGGCGGATATCGTATTTCGTCAGCTGCTCATCCAGCAGATCGCAGGCGGTGTCGGTCACCAGCGCCACGCGGTCATTTCCAATGTTGAACATGGCAGGATACCCCTTTCCATGGTTTTTTCAAACATATTATAAGCCTGTTGTCTGCCGCAAGTCAATAGTGGAGCGCAGGCCAAATTTTCCGTGAAACATCTGTAAATATTCAAGCTTACGGTTGACTTTTTCGGGCGGATGTTTTACCATGTAGGATGTCGGATTATGTAATTGAATCCGCTGAAAAGCGGATGGATTCGGAGGCACGACAAAATGACGATGCACTGCAAAAAGCTGCTTTGCGGGCTGCTTTCCCTGATGCTGCTGCTGAGCCTGACGCCGGCGGCACTGGCGGAGGATACGAAGCTCCAGGTCAACCTGACCGGACTGTATGCCCGTATGGACGGCACTTATCAGTCCGTGGCAGCTGCTGTTGATTTTGAGATCTTTCAGGACGGGCAGCTGATCAGCACCCTGCATGTGACGCCGGAGGGAGAGAATACGGTTTCCCTTCCGGGGGCAGGCACCATCGCGCTGATCCCTGTGCAGGGCTCCTATCCTGCGGAGCTGCCCCTGAGCGAATATGGCTATGGTCTGACCCTTGCAAAAGGGAAGACAAATGTCGCCCCCCTGAACGTTTACGCGCAGGCGGGTCTGTTCTGCGTGCAGGGAGATTATCAGGCGGACTTCGCGGTACTGGATGCGCAGGGAGAGACTGTGCTTGAATTCCGCTCTGATTTTGAAGGGTATTATGAGCCGGAAACCGCCATTCCTGCCGGCGTGTACACGCTGCGCATGAAGAATGCGGCAGCCGGGTGCTGGCCGGATCAGAGCTTTGAAATCATCAGCTATACAGGCCCGGAGTCTGTTGTTCAGCTTTATGAGCCTGCGCCTGTCGCTACCCCCGAACCTACGGCGACCCCTGAACCCACAGCAACCCCTGAACCCACAGCGACGGCCACCCCCGATCCTACAGCTACGCCTGAACCTACAGTTGTGCCCGAACCCACGGCGACGGCAACGCCCAAACCTACAGTTGCGCCTGAACCCACGGCGACGGCCACCCCCGACCCCACGGCAACGCCGGAGCCCAGGAGCGGTAAGCTGACGGTGCTGGTGAGCGGCGAAGCCATGCACGCCGGGTATGAGATTTCCAGGGACGAGCACATCCTTGCAGAAGGCGAGGCTTCCGAGGAAGCGCCTTTGATGCTGACCGATATGCCCCAGGGCGAATATCTGGTCACCCTGAATCTGGCGGACAATGTGGTCCTGACCGGTCTGAACGGCATGCCGCTGGTACAGCGCGGTACGGCGATGTGGATGGCCTCCGTTGCGCCGGATACGGACAGCATCTATGAGGTGGAGCTGACGGCAACCGGCGATCTGTCGGTGCTCTTTGCCAACTTCAGCGGCGCGGTTGTCAGCGTGGAGGGCGAGCGGGAATCCTTTGAGGTGACCGCCGACGCCCAGGGCAAATATACAGCGGACAATCTGCTGCCCGATACCTATACCGCTACGGTGCTGCTGCCTGCAGGCCGCTATGCGTACGATAACAGCCAGTGGACTGTGACGAAAAATGCCGACGGCACCCAGACGGCGATGATGACCTTCGGCGTTTCCCGCAATGCTACGACGGCGCTGCCTGAGATCAGCCGCATTACCACCGGTTCTGTGACAGGCAAGATCAAGGATATTGACGGCGACGGCCTGAACGGCGCGCAGGTCAGCGTATTTGATGCAGCCGGCAAGAAGGTTGCGGACATTGAGGCGGACAAGAACGGCGCCTGGCAGATCAAGAAGCTGCCCTACGGCGAATATACCGTCCAGTTCAGTGCGGATAACCGGGCGATTCCCGGTGCAGCCTTCTCCCTGTCCGATGCGCAGTATGATGCTTCCGTTGCCGTGCAGGCAGCAAAGCCTGCCCGGATCAAGGTGCGTGCCTTTGAAGATCTGAACAACAACGGCACCAGCGGCAAGGGGGAGGACGCTGTCAGGAATGTGCAGGTCAGCCTGATCGCAGAGAACGGCACCGCTGCCGCAACAGGCGCAACCGGCAAGGACGGCTATGTGACCCTGACGGTTCCCCAGGGAACCTATACGCTACGAGCGACGGTGCCGCAGGACTATGGCTTCGGCAAGCGCGGTGATACGCTTGAATATACCCACAGCCTGATGGAGGAATCCACGGAGCGTACCCAGACGAGCCGGGCGCTTTCCCTGACGGCCGGCGATACCGTGGAGGTTGGCATCGGGCTGCAGCCCCTGGCAGTCATCAAGGGTACTGTCTGGAATGATCTGAATGCTGACGGCGTCTGGCAGAGCGATGAGCCCGGCGTTCCCGGCGTGAAGATGACTGCGTTCGGCGGCATCGACAAGATCACCCAGGAAACCGTGACCGATGCAAACGGTGTCTATGAATTCCACCAGCTGAAGAAGGGCAACTACAAGCTCACCTGCTATGTGCCTGATGATTATGTGCTGACCGTCAAGGCGGCAGGGGAGGTCGAAAAGATCTCCCGCCTGACCAAGGAAGCTGAGCGTGCCGGCGAGGATACCATTTCCCTGGAGCGGGGCGAGGTATACGAGCAGCACAACATCGGCATGATGGACGGTGTGAACATCGAGGGCATCTGCTTCCTGGATGAAAACTACAACGGCGTGTATGATGAGGGCGAGCGTCCGCTGCCCGGTGTTGAGCTGCGGCTTGCCCGCCAGAGTAACAATGTCATGCTCCAGACCGTGACCTCCGGCGAGGACGGCCGGTATCGCTTCGTCGGCCAGCGCGGCAGCACCTTTACTGTGCGGGCAAATCTGCCCAAGGGCTGCGTGTTCACCGTGGTCGGCACGGGGGCGGAAGCCAACCGTTTCACCGGCAACAAATCCGAGTACCGCCTGCGCGACGTGACATTGGAAAACGGTGAGGATACCCGGATCAATGTCGGCGCGATCAAGTACGGCTCCGTGAGCGGCCGGGTCTATTTCGACGAGAATTTCTCCGCTGATTGGGAGAAGGGCGAAGCGCTGGGCGTGGAATACTATGTCACGCTTCAGAATCTTCAGGGCGAACGTGTTGCCCGTGAGCGTACGGACAAGCACGGCCTGTTCAGCTTTGAGGACGTTGTCCCCGGTACCTACCGCCTGAGTGTGAAGCCTGCAAAGGGCTATGCATTCACGGCGCTGGGCAAAGGCAACGTGATGCTGACGCAGGATGACGGCACCGGCCTGAGCCGAGATATCGTCGTGCATATCGGCGAGGACGTGGAAAATGCGGGCGCAGGCATGATTATTCCCGCAGTCGTCTCCGGCACCTTCTTTGCGGATGACAGCGACAACGGTCTGTTTGACAAAGGCGAAAAGGGCATGAAGGGCGGCATCGTCCGCCTGATGAACGACAAGGGCGAAGCCTATGCCCTCACCATGGGTGACGAGGCGGCCTTCCGGTTCAATTCCGTGCTGCCCGGCACCTACTATGTGCAGTATGAGCTGCCTGCGCGGGGCGAGTTTGCCAAGGTTGTTGCGGGCGGCTGCGCGGTCACCGGCGAGGACGGCGTCGCAAAGAGCGAAAGCTTCACCGTGGAAGCCGGCGAGAGCTGGACGGCTCCGCTGTGCGGCGGCGTGCTGTTCAGCGACATTTCCGGTCTGGCCTACACCGACAGCAACGGCAATGCGGTCATGGATGCGGATGAAAGCTATTTTGCCGGCATGACCATCACCCTGACGCCTTCCCGCAGCGATTTGGAGGAAATCCATATTGTGACCGGCGAGGATGGCCGTTTTGCCATGAACGACCTGCGTCCGGATACCTATACGCTGACCGTCACCTGTCCTCATGCCTGCGTGCTGTCCAGGATGCAGAATGTTTCCATGGGGCTGACCAAGGGCCTGAACACCCAGTCCATCCAGCTGAAGCTGCAGATGGGCACCCAGTGGCACGATCAGTACCTGGGCTGCGTGCTGCCCTCCGAGTGGACGGGCGAAGCCTACCTGGACGAGAACTACGACGGCGTCCGCGGCGCTGACGAGGCTCCTGCCAACGGAGAAACCTTCATCCTGCGCGATGCAGAAACCGGTGAAGACGTGTATGTTGTCCAGACGGACGACAACGGCGTATTTCATATCAAGGGCATTGCTCCCGGCGAATATGAGCTGGTTTATCCGCTGGATGAGGGCAATCTGCCCATCAAGGATACCGACATTGACTTCTATCTGGACGGCGATGTGATGACCACCGGCCGCGTGACCATCCGGGAAAACGAGGATCGCTCCGGAACGAGGCTTTCCATTGCCCGGACGACGGAGATCGGCGGTTTGGTCTGGCTGCAGCAGTTCAGCGGTGTGACGCCGGTTGCGGGCGCAAAGATCCACCTGCTGGATGCGCAGGGCAATGCTATCTCCGAGTACGTCACCGGCGAGGACGGCCGGTATACCTTCAAGGGCCTGATGCCCGATGTGTACGCCATCGATGCAACGATCCCCTCCGGCTATGTGCTGGTGGACAGCAGCGATACGACCATCGGCGAAGCCGGTCTGGTCAGTGTGGTGGAGGATGCCCAGGGCCTCTTTGGCCAGAGCAAGCCGATCACGCTGCGCATGGCGAAGCATCGCCGGGATATGGACGTGGGCATGGTGCTGCCCGGCCGCCTGGGCGACAAGGCCTGGCTGGACCTGAACGGCAACGGCCTGCAGGACGGCGATGAGGGCGGCATCCCCGGCGTGACGGTCGAGCTGCTCCGAGGGGAGCGCCTGGTCGGCTCTGCCGTGACGGATCAGTACGGCTACTACGTCTTTGAGAATCTCTATCCCACCGAGTATGTGCTCCGGGTGACCTGGCCTGCCCAGGTGAAGCCGACGGTGCTGCGGCCTGAAATTGGTCAGATCTCCTCCGTGCTTCAGGAGGATGGGCTGTCCATGCCCGTGATGGTGCCCAGCAACAAGGCGAATTACGCGGCAGACCTTGGCTTTGTGCTGATCGACGAGGATCAGCTGCCTGCCGGCTACGGCGAGGGAGAAGCACAGGTCTGGAAGAAGAAATAACCCCACACGGGCTGCTGCGGCTGCGGCGGCCCGTTTTTGCAAAGGAGGAATCAGAATGCGCCGCAAGGACTGGCTTGCGCTGGAGGAATACATGCTGGGCCGCATGCAGGACAGCGCCCATGACCGGCAGCATGTGTACCGCGTGTTGTACAATGCGCTGGAGATCGCCCGGGGCGAGGAAAACGTCAATATGGATGTGCTGCTGGCAGCAGCGCTGCTGCATGACATTGGCAGAGCGGATGAAAAGGATGATCCGAAGGCCGATCACGCTGTGACCGGCGGCGACCGGGCCTATGAAACGCTGCTCGGCATGGGCTTTGGCGAGGTCTTTGCGGCCCATGTCCGTCAGTGCATCCGTACCCACCGATTCCGCCGCAATGACCCGCCTGCCAGCGTGGAGGCTCGAATCCTCTTTGACGCGGACAAGCTGGACGTATGCGGCGTTGTCGGGATTGCCCGGACGCTGATGTATTCCGGCGCTCATGACCGCCCCATTTACACAACCGATGCAGACGGCAATATCCGGGACGGCGCAGGGGATGCGGAGGATTCCTTTTTCCGGGAATACCGCTTCAAGCTGGCGGGCATGTATGACCGCTTTCTGACCCGTCGCGGCGCTGAGCTGGCAGCGGGCCGGAAAGCAGCTGCTGAGAATTTCTACAACGCGCTGTTGGAAGAGGTTCGGGATGACGCCGGACGCGGGCTGATGGGACAGTACATCACAGAAGAATAAAAAAGCGGGAAACAGTTCTGGATGAACTGTTTCCCGCTTGCTTGTTTACAAAAGGCCGCGGCGGCTCGCTTCGCGGAGCAGGACGGGCTGGATCTCCGGGTAAGTCAGGGAAGCCGGAGGCTCGTCAAAGAGGCACGCTTCGGCGATCTCGCTGCGGATCTCCTCGCGGCTGAGAACGTCAGCCAGGCACAGAATGCCGCAGCTGCGGGGCTTGCCGGAGGCACGCCAGGCACTGTACCAGCAGATTTGACGGAGAACGAACGCCGTTGCGCCGGTTTCTTCCCGCAGCTCCCGGGCTGCAGCTTCCATGGCACTTTCGCCTTCTTCAATATGACCGCCGGGGATCTCCCAGGTGCTGCGCTCCCGGTGGCGGCACCAGAGCAGCTGATGGCCGACCCTGGCGATGATCACGGCATATTTCTGATGCAGCCCCTCCGGCGGTGCGTCAAAGCATTCCACGAGGATCTCTTCCATGGCTCACTCCTCCAGGATGTATCGTATATCGGTCACGTTCTGCGCGCCGATCCGGTAGGTGATGCGGTCTGTGGCCGGGATAAAGCCGTGCCGGGCGTAAAAACGCTGGGCTGTCTGCGCGCCGTCGATCGCCCAAAGATAAAAGCGATTGTAGCCGTCCTCGCGCAATCCGGCCAGCGCGCTGTTCAAAAGGGTATGGCCGATTCCCTGGCCGACATATTCCGGCAGCAGATACAGCGAAACGATCTCACCCCAGTCCGCGTAGGGCTCATCCCGGCCCCGTCCATAGATCACGCTGCCGACGGCTTTTCCGTCTGCCTCTGCAATGCAGCCGTACATTCGCCCGTCTGAAAGCCAGCTGCGGATAGAGGGCAGCCAGTAGGTATCCGGCAGCCGGGACAGATAGACCGGATCGATCAGGTGCTGATAATGCCCGCGCCAGCTTGCTGCAATGATGCTGCTGATCAGCGCCGAATCATCAGCAGATGCTTCCCGGATGTACATTGGGCGTCTCTCCTTTTCCGGATGATAGCTCCAGTATAGACCTGCTGCGCGTTCGCGTCAAGGGGAACGGGGAAAAGGAAATTTACTGTTCGCGTTGATTTATGGGGTTTCGTTTGATATAATAAAGTGAAAGATTCTGTGATATTGGAGGCTGTCATGCATTTTTGGATCCGTGCAGCGATGCTGCTGGCTGCTGGGGCAGCCGGATGGGCACTGGCCAAACGCAATTCCGGAAGAAAGACGCCGGAAGATCCGCAGGTCGTTTACCTGGAGGACAAGGACGCAGTGATCGATTCCGAGAAAGCACCGGGTGAGCCTCGGGAAGCCTCTGCGCGCGTGAAAGCCTGCTATCGCCGGATGGACCCGCTGACGCTCAATGCCGGCAATGAGGCGGTCTTTACGCTGGAGGACGGCGAGGAGATCAAGCTGAACTTCACCGGAGAGGGCGGGCTGCATCTCCGGGAAGGGGAGCAGGGGCTGCTGACCTGGCAGGGCATGCGGCTGATCCGCTTTGAAAAGGAAAACGGAGACGTGATCGGCGGCATGTTCTATGTCCCGGCAGGAGAGGAAGAGGACGATGCGTGAAGCACTGGGGATCGCGCTGCCGATGGTCGGCGGGGGTCTGCTGGCGATTCTGCTGCTGATGCTGGTGGCCAAGCTGACCGGTCGGGTGAACGTGGAGGAACGGGAGGGGCGCAAGCCCGTATACAACATTGAAGCTGTTGTGAAGGGCAAGCGGCTGCTGGTTGAGCCGGACCCCGGTCAGCCAGGTGCGTCGCGGACGCGCTATTTCCTGACATTCCACAAGCGGGACGGCAACCGGGTGGAGATGGAGGTCCCCGGGGAGGACTACGGCCTTGCCGCCGAGGGCGACGAGGGCGTGCTGGTCTACTCAAAAGGGGACGAGTTTATCGTGTATAAAAGAATGTGATGCACAACGGAGGGATTTCTGATGGACGGAAAGCACTTTGAGCTTCCCCCGGAGTATATTCGGGATATTGTGATCTATATCGTGCTCTTTGTGATCCTGATTGTTGCTTCAAAGCTGTATTATGATTTCAAGGAGCGGATCAAGGAAAAGAAGCTGTACAAGCTCTACCATCAGCATGTGGTGGAGGCGGACGAAGAAGAACAGAAATCGAAGCGCTGAGCAAAACGATGGACTGGATATTTGTATTGCTGACCTGCCTGCTGGCGCTTGTCTGGGGCGTCAGGGCGCTGCGGAACAAACGGATGAATCAGCAGCTGCCGCGTCAGACTATGCAGGCAGAGGTTATCCGGCTGTGCCTGGAGAACCCTGCCGGATATTTCGGCAGAGGGCGCTATACTTGCTATGCAGCCGTATTCAGGCTGGAAAATGGAGAGAAAATGATGCTTTCGCTTCCCGCCCAGGCGTTTGATCGCCTGATGGAAGGCGATAGGGGAGAGCTCTCCTGGCGAGGATGGCAGTTTCTGTTTTTCAGCAAAAAGGGATGAAGACTTGCCGGTCAAACAAGAAAACCGGTGATTGACGATTGCGTCAACAGGATAGAAGGGGAGACATGCACATGGCCTATCAGGCCCTTTACCGCCAATGGCGGCCTGCGGACTTTTCTTCCATGGTTTCGCAGGAAGCTGTGGTATCCACGCTCCGCAACCAGATCACAACGGGCCGTATTGCCCATGCGTACCTGTTCTGCGGCAGCCGCGGCACAGGCAAAACATCCACGGCGAAGATCATGGCCCGCGCCATCAACTGCGATTCGCCCGTCAACGGCGATCCCTGCGGCCAGTGTGAAAGCTGCAGGCGGCTGGCTGCCGAGGAATCCATGGATGTGATGGAGATCGACGCAGCCTCCAACAACGGCGTGGATGAGATCCGCGACCTCCGGGAGACGGTCAAGTATCCGCCGCAGCACGGTAAGTTCAAGGTATATATCATCGACGAGGTGCACATGCTGTCTGCCTCGGCCTTTAATGCGCTGCTTAAAACCCTGGAGGAGCCCCCGGCCCATGTGGTGTTCATCCTGGCCACCACCGAACCGCAGAAGCTTCCTGCCACGATTCTCAGTCGCTGCCAGCGCTTTGACTTCGGGCGCATTCCGGCCCATCAGATCGCAGGCCGTCTGCGCCAGGCGGTGGAGGGCGCCAACGCCACAGCCACCGATAATGCCCTGCACATGATTGCCCGGGCTGCCGAAGGCGGCATGCGTGATGCGCTCTCCATCCTGGATATGTGCCTGGGCTATCAGAACGATGTGGATGAAGCTTTGGTCCGGAATGTGCTTGGCACGTCGGACAAGTCCTTCCTGTTCCGCTTCGTGGACGCGCTGGAGATGGAGGATGCTTCCAGTGTGCTGGGAATGATCGACGAGCTGATGCGCAAGGGCAGGGAACCCATGGTTTTTGCCAAGGACGTCAGCCAGCACCTGCGGGCGCTCCTGATGGCTAAGACCTGCCCGGACGAGCTGCCTGCGCTGCTGGATATCACCCAGGAAGACGCCGGGGAATACGTCTATCAGTCCGAAAACATGACGGTGACCCGACTGATGAAGATGCTGGAATTCTTCATGAGCACGGAAACGGAGCTGCGCTGGGCCTCCAGCCCGCGCATTGTGCTGGAGAATACAGCGCTCAAATGCTGCCTGCGCACGGTGGAGGCGGATACGGCGGCGCTCAATGACCGGATTGCCCAGCTGGAAAAGCAGCTCGCTGAGCTGACGGAAAAGCTTCGGAACGGTGTGATTGCCGCTGCACCGGCCAAAAAAGAAAAGGCCGCTCCGGCTGCGGCGCCCAAAAAGGAAGAGCCGCCCAAACCCAAGGTACTCACGCCCACGGGCAGGAGCACGGACGAAATCTGGAAGGAAGCCATGAACGTCCTCAAAAAGACGGACCCGGCGACCCATTCCTTCCTGACCCAGGGCAGATATCTGGGCTGTGACGGAACGCTGTACCGCTGGGAGGCTGCTGCTGGCATGGACTTCTTTGCCATGGCGCTCAACAAGGAGGACAAGCGCAAGGCGGTCTGCAATGCGCTGACGGAAGCTGCCGGCGTGGAAAGCAAATTCGAGGCCGTCACAGCCGGTGCGCCGAAGTCGGACGAGAGCAGCGAGGAAGCCTTTGTTTCCGGCCTGGAGGCCACCTTCGGGAAGGCCAACGTCCTGATCCAGGATGACGCGAAGTAAAAACACACATGAAACAGAACGCTCGTGATATGGAGCGTTCTGTTTGTTTTCATACAATATCCTGTATTGAAAAAGATGACGGGAAAAGAAAAATTGATAAATATTTATTTTGCCGGCAGGAAATAGGGGACTTATGTAGAATGAAAGAATATGGGTAAAATTGAGGTATGTTTTCTATATATGGGAAACTGCCTTTCCCTTACACAATACCGTTCCCTGATTACGCGGCAATGGCCGTATGCTGAAAGGATGGTGTAAACATGGAAACTCTGACTTTTGCTGAAACGCTGCTGGTGGCAGTGGTTGGCCTGCTGGTTGTCTTCTTCGGCCTGGTCGTGCTGATCATGCTGATCAAGCTCATGGGTGTTCTGACCGGCAATATGGGCAAGAAGGAAGCGCCCAAGGCGGCGCCTGCTCCCGTTGTTGTCGCGCCCGCAGCGCCCGCGCCCGAAGGCAAGCTGTCTCCCGCCAAGTTTGACGATGAGACCGTTGCCGTCATCACGGCTGCGATCGCAGCTGTCCGCGGGGAAGGCTATCCCTTCCGGATCAAGCGCATTGTGCGCGTGAAGCAGTAATTGCTGCAAATCCATCCATGCCATTCAAAAATATCATCAACACATTTTGAGGAGGAAACAATCATGCGTACTTACAAGATCACCGTGAATGGTCAGGTTTACAATGTGGACGTTGAAGAAATCGGCGCTGCGGCTCCCGTGGCTGCGCCTGCCGCTGCTCCTGCTGCTGCCCCCGCGCCCGCCGCTGCTCCTGCTCCCGCTGCTCCCGCTGCTGTGTCTGCTGCCGGTGAGTCTGTGAAGGCGCCCATGCCCGGTACCATCCTGGACATCAAGGTTGCCAACGGCCAGAAGGTCAATGCCGGCGATACCCTGGTTGTCCTGGAAGCCATGAAGATGGAGAATGAGATCCCCGCGCCCAAGGCCGGCACTGTTGCTCAGATCGTCGTGTCCAAGGGTTCTTCCGTCAACGCCGGTGACGTGCTGGTTGTCATCGCGTAATCGTATTTTTCCATGGAACCGCAGCGGCGTATGACTGCTGCGCAAACCTAAAAATACTGACGAAAGAGAGTTGATACCATGCAGTTCGTTACCGACGCGCTGTCCGGTCTGTGGCAGACCTCCGGCGTATTTTACTTCCTTTCTGATCCCAAGGCGCTGATTATGGTCGGCATTGCCTGTGTTCTTCTGTATCTGGCCATCGTCAAGCAGTTCGAGCCCCTGCTCCTGCTGCCCATTGCTTTCGGTATGCTGCTGACCAACCTGCTGGGCAGCGAGGTCTTCCATGAGGAGCTCTTTGCCGGCGGTCATGTCAACTGGGGCCTCTTTGGCGGCGCTGTGATGGCAGACGGCAAGGATATTATTGCGGACGGCTTCAATTACATCGTCAATGCGGCCGGTCAGATCATCAACGCTGACAACGGCCTGGTGATCGGTCACTTTGTGAACGCAGTGACTGTTGCCGAAGGCGCGACCATTTCTCTGGCTGATGCGCTGGCGCAGCTGACTGCCAACGGCAATGCGCTCTCCGTCGTGATGGAGGAGGCTGCCTATCTGCAGAACGGCGCGGTCTACGCGACCATCGGCAATGAGGTCGTCAAGCTGGCTGCTGCCGGCAAGGAGATCTCCGGCGGTCTGCTGGATTACCTGTACCTGGGCGTCAAGCTGGGCATCTATCCCTGCCTGATCTTCATGGGCGTTGGCGCGGGCACCGACTTCGGTCCCCTCATCTCCAACCCCAAGACCCTGCTGCTGGGCGCTGCGGCTCAGATGGGTATCTTCGCTACCTTTGTGGCGGCGTATAATCTGTTTGGCTTCAATGTTACCGAGGCTTCCTCCATCGCCATCATCGGCGGTGCGGACGGCCCCACTGCCATTTGGCTCACCGGCAAGCTGGCCCCCCATCTGCTGGGCCCGATCGCTGTTGCTGCATATTCCTATATGGCGCTGGTGCCCGTCATCCAGCCCCCGATCATGCGCGCCCTGACCACCAAGAAGGAACGCGAGATCGTCATGGAGCAGCTCAAGCCTGCCACCAAGACCCAGAAGATTCTGTTCCCCATTGTGGTTACGATTCTGGTCAGCCTGCTCCTGCCCTCTGCCACGCCCCTGGTCGGCTGCCTGATGCTGGGCAATCTGGCCAAGGAATGCGGCGTGACCGAGCGTCTGAACAAGACGATGCAGAACGAGCTGATGAACATTGTCACCATCTTCCTGGGCGTCACTGTCGGCGCAACCGCAACGGCTTCTACCTTCCTGACCGGCAAGACCATTGCCATCATTGCGATGGGTATCGTGGCCTTCGGTATGGGTACTGCCGGCGGCGTGCTGCTGGCCAAGGTGATGAACTGGATCTCCGGCGGCAAGATCAACCCGTTGATCGGTTCTGCCGGCGTGTCTGCGGTTCCCATGGCTGCCCGCGTATCTCAGCGCGAAGGCCAGAAGGCCAACCCTGCCAACTTCCTGCTCATGCATGCCATGGGCCCCAATGTGGCCGGCGTCATTGGTTCTGCCATCGCTGCCGGTGTGCTGCTGTCCATGTTCGGTTAATGAACGGAGGATTACATCATGGCAAAGTTTATGATTACCGATACTGTCCTGCGTGACGGCCATCAGTCCCAGGCTGCCACCCGCATGACGACGGCTGAAATGCTGCCCGCCTGCGAGATGCTGGACAAGGTCGGCTACTACTCTCTGGAGTGCTGGGGCGGCGCAACCTACGACAGCTGCCTCCGCTTCCTGAACGAAGATCCCTGGGAGCGCCTGCGTACCCTGCGCAAGGCGCTGCCCAACACCAAGCTGCAGATGCTGCTGCGCGGTCAGAACCTGCTGGGCTACCGTCCCTACGCTGACGACGTGGTCGACGCCTTTGTCAAGAAGGCCATCGAGAACGGCATCGACATCATCCGCTGCTTCGATGCGCTGAACGACCTGCGCAACATGCGCACCGCCGTGAAGGCCACCAAGAAGTACGGCGGCATCGCTGAGATCGCGCTGAGCTACACCGAATCTCCCGTGCATGACGAGGATTACTTCGTTGCGCTGGCCAAGGAGATCGAGGAGATGGGCGCTGACCTCATCTGCATCAAGGATATGGCGAACCTGCTGCTGCCCTACAAGGCCTACAGCCTCGTCAAGCGCCTGAAGGCTGCCACCAAGCTGCCCATCGTGCTGCATACTCACAACACCACCGGTACCGGCGATATGGTGCTGATGAAGGCCATCGAGGCTGGCGTGGACGTGGTCGATACCTGTCTGTCCCCCCTGGGCAGCGGTACCTCCCAGCCTGCCACCGAGACCCTGGTTGCCACCATGGCCGGCACTGAGTACGACACCGGCTTGGATCTGAACCTGCTGGCCAAGCTGGCGGACTACTTCCGTGGTGTGGCGGACCGCCTGACCAAGGATGGCTGGCGTGATCCCTCCCGCGTGCTGGGCGTGGATGTCAAGACGCTGCAGTACCAGGTGCCCGGCGGCATGCTGTCCAACCTGATCGGTCAGCTGAAGCAGGCCGGCGCTATGGACAAGTACTATGACGTGCTGGCGGAAGTGCCCGTTGTCCGCAAGGATTTCGGCTATCCGCCCCTGGTCACCCCCACCTCCCAGATCGTCGGCACCCAGGCCGTGATGAACGTGCTGGGCGGCGAGAAGTACAAGATGGTGCCCAAGGAGTCCAAGGACCTGCTGGCCGGCCGCTACGGCAAGCTGCCTGCTGAGGTGAACGAGGACGTCCGCAAGAAGTGCATCGGCGATACCCCCGTCATCACCCATCGCTATGCGGATGACCTGGCCCCCGAGATGGATCAGCTGCGTGCCGAAGTCAAGGCCAACGGCTGGTACACCTGCGAGGAGGACGTGCTGAGCTACGCCCTGTTCCCCAAGGTGGCCCCCAAGTTCTTCGAGTACCGTGCTGCACATGATCTGCTGATCAATACCGACAGCATCGAAATGTGCGACATGACCTTCTAATTGCACAAAAGGAGCCCGGAAGCTTGCTTCCGGGCTCCTTCGCGTTATTGCAGAATCATTGTTTCAAGTGCGTCCAGTTTGGTGGTCAGCATTCTTTGCAGATCGACCATCCAGGCAGGCGGTTCAGGGACTTCCTCTGACAGGCAATGCTTCAGACGCATGTAGCTGCGGAGTGTGATGTACTGCTGCATCAGCGGCAAGGTTGACTCCTGCGCCGCAGTGAATGGAAAGCTGCTCCGATATCCGGCCAGAAAGGTTTCAGACCAGTGAGGATCAAGCTCATTCAGCGCCTGTGCTATATCCATGGCGTACCAGCCGTACAGGCAGTTGTCAAAGTCGATGACAGAAATCGTATGAGCATCCGAATCCCAGAAAACATTGTCGGGTTCAAAATCGTAATGGATCAATCCGAAACAGCTGCTATCCGCAGGCAGGGCTGACAATTCGGCAAATAGCTTATCACATGCCTGAACAACAGCAGGGGAAGCACCGACAGCTTGCAGCCTGTTCCTGTTCAGCGCTTCATGCCATGCAGGCCGGATCGCAGGCGCTTTGTAGCCGGCAGACAATGCATGCAGCTGTCCCAGCGAACGCCCGTAGGCACGGACGATCTCTGGCGTGAGGGGCGTGTCCTCAATGGGGGTTCCGTGTACAGCAGCAAAGGAAGAGACGCAGTATGCTCCCCAGGGACTGGCCAGCACAAAGGACAGCCGATTGTCCGTGCTGGGGATGGGCGCCATGGCAGGATAGCCATGACCGCGCAGATATTGATTGAAATCAATTTCTGCCTGGACTTGGGCGGGATTTTTCTCTTCCAGCGGCGCCAGACGCAGGAAACACAGTTTGCCCTGATTGAAGTAGGGATACACTGCATTGGAGGAAATCCGGAAGCGGGGGAGGATGGTGTCCAGCGTGTCCGCATCATGGGGATAATGCTGCAGGGCGAGCCGGGCGAGATCGAAGTTTTCAACCAGGTTTTTCAGCTTCATCATAGGGTGTGACCTCTCTTTGTGCAAAATCAAAACGGCGCTCCTGAATGCAGAAGCGCCGGATTTTGCACGCAAGCACACGCGCCGTCAGGTGTGCGCAAAACGGTGAGCAATCAAGCTTCTGACATTCAACAAATCAAGAAACATACATTGCTCACCTGCCTTTCAACAAAAGTATAGCATTTTGATGTTCCTGTGTCAACAGATCAGGGGACGGAAACATGTCCCCTTGCTTTTTCCAGATGAATGGGGTAAAATAGAAAGGAATATAGTCCGCTGCTAATGCGGAAGAAAGAGGTACATATATGGCTGATATCCGCCGCCGTGAAGACGTGGCTGCTCAGTACAAATGGGATCTGACCCATATTTATCCCAACGACGAAGCATGGGAGGCTGCAATGGCCGCCACGCTGGAAGAGGTCAAGGCCTTTGCGGCGTGGGATGGCAAGGTTGCCGAGAATCCCCGTCAGGTCATCCGGGAGTATTTTGCACTGGATGAGAAGATGAGCCCGATTTTCTCCTATGCATTCCTGCGCCAGGAGACTGATAATGCCGATACGGTCGCCCAGTCCCTGAAGGCCCGGCTGATGCAGGCCGCCGTGCAGGTGCAGACAATGATGGCCTTTGTCGAGCCGGAGCTGCTGGCGATGGACGAGGCGATCCTCCAGGAGATCGCTGCCGATCCGGAGATGGGGGACTATGATGTGTTCATCAACGGTCTCCTGCGTCAGAAGGCCCATGCGCTGCCCAAGGAGCAGGAAAAGCTGATGGCCATGATGGGACAGCTGGCCCAGGCGCCCAACAATATTTTCTCCATGCTCAGCGACGTGGACATGAAGTTCCCGGATGTCATCATGCCCGATGGCACTGCCCGTACCCTGACCGAAGGCACCTATTCCGCCTTCATCCGCGATGAGAACCGCGACGTGCGCAAGCAGGGCTTCGAGGGCATCATGGGCACCTACGGCAAGTTCGGCAACACCATTTCCGCCACTTACGCCGCCAATGTCCAGAAGGACGTGTTCATGGCCAACGCCCGCAAGTATGCCAACAGCCGTGCAGTCAAGATGGAGCCGCTGCAGATCCCTGAGGAGGTCTATGACAACCTCATCAGCGTGATCCATGAGGCCATCCCCACGCTGAATGAATACCTGGCGCTGCGCAAGGAAGTCATGGGGTTGGACGAGCTCCACATGTATGATCTGTACACGCCCATGGTCAGCGATTTCAAGATGGAGCTGTCCTACGACAAGGCCTTTGATATGGTGCTGGAAGGCCTGGTGCCCATGGGAGAGGACTATCTGGACAAGCTGCGCGAGGCCCGCACGGGCGGCTGGATCGACGTGTATCCTACGGAGAACAAGTCCTCCGGTGCTTTCTCCTCCGGCAGTCTGCGCAACGTTCATCCCTATGTGCTGCTCAACCATAATGACAACCTGAGCGACACCTTCACCATCGCCCATGAGCTGGGCCACTCCCTGCATTCCTACTACTCCAACATCAACCAGCCCGCCCCCAAGAGCGACTACAGCCTCTTCGTGGCGGAGGTCGCATCCACCTGCAATGAGGCGGTTATGATGCGTCACCTGCTGAAGACCTTCAAGGATGACAAGAAGGCCCTGGCCTACCTGCTGAATCACTTCCTGGAGCAGTTCCGCACCACGGTGTTCCGTCAGACGATGTTCGCTGAGTTCGAGTACATCGCCCACACCATGGCGGAGCAGGGCCAGCCGCTGACCCGGGAGACCCTTTCCAAGGTCTATTACGATCTGAACAAGCTTTACTACGGCGGCGTCTGCGATGTGGACGAGCTGATCGCCAACGAGTGGATGCGCATCCCGCATTTCTACCGCAGCTTCTATGTGTACGTTTACGCCACCGGTCTGTGCGCGGCGGTCAGCCTGTCCGAGCGCATCCTGAACGAAGGTGCCTCCGCCGTGGCGGACTACCGCAAGTTCCTCAGCGCAGGCTCTTCCGTGCCGCCCATTGAGGCCCTGAAGCTGGCGGGCATCGACATGTCCAAGCCCGAACCCATCCGCGCGGCCATGAAGGTCTTCAAGGAGACGCTGGAGCAGTTCAAGGCAGTGCTTTAATGGCTCAATGTTGAATTAGATATATGAAACTGAGCAGCTTCAGCCATTCTACTGCCGAGCAACTCAATTCATCATTCCTAATTCCTAATTCCTAATTCATAATTCATAATTCCAAATTCCCAATTCCCCCAAATTCGGAGGTCATGCTATGCCTCAGCTTCGCCCCATCCGCAGCCGGAACGATGTGTTCCAGCTGTATGAGACCCTTCGCCGCAACCGGGAAAAGCGGACGCACATGAAGCTCTATTTCCTGGAGGGCGTGCATCCGGTGGAGCAGGCCATCGCAGGCGGCGAGCGCTTCCAGTCCATTGCTTACGCAGAGGATCGGCGTTTGTCCGGCTGGGCGGAGGATATGATCCGCCGCGCCGATCCCGAGGTGCTGCATCCCATGCCCGCAGCGCTTCTGGCGGAGCTCTCCGACCGGGAAAATCCCTGCGAGCTGGTATGCATATTGCACCAGCGGACGGATGCGCACGAGCGGCTGTCTGCAGCGCTAAAAGGGTCGAAAACCCCGCTGCTCGTCCTGTGCGACCGGCCGACGAGCCCCGGCAATCTGGGCACGATCATCCGCTCGGCAGATGCATTCGGCGCTTGCGGTGTACTGATGACGGGCCACGCAGCTGATCCCTATGACACCCAGTGCATCCGGGCGAGCATCGGCACGGTGTTTCATCTGCCGGTGCTGCCCCTGGAATCCTGTGAAAAAGCTGTGGCCCTGATCCGCAGCCTTGGCGATTTCCAGATCGCAGGCACCAGCGCCAAGGGCACGATGTGCTTCCATGAAGCAGACTTCACCCAACCCACGGTACTGATCGTGGGCAACGAGACCTTCGGCATGTCCAAGGCCTGGAAGGAAAGCTGCGATCTGCTGCTGCGCATCCCCATCTACGGCGCTGCCAGCAGCCTCAACGTAGGCTGTGCGGCCAGCATCTGTCTCTACGAAATCGCAAGGCAGCGGGACTTTGACGGCCATCGGTGAACCCAAAATTCAGAAGTATGAATTCAGAATGCAGAATTCAGTCACTTTGGCTGGTAAAACATTCTCAATTCCGAATTCAGCATTCCGAATTCCGAATTTGAAAAATTGACGGAGGAAATTTTTCATGATGAACGGTTACGACAAGGCCGAGGCGCTGGCCTTCATCGTCAAGCGCATCCACGCCAAGGATCATCCCGACCTGGTAGATATGATTGAGAGCCTGATCAGCCAGGCCATCGACGCTGACATGGACTACATGCACAAGGAAGGTGTGCTGGACGACGAGGGCAACGCAGGCGACGAATTCTATGAGGATGACGACGCCTTTGAGTACATGGTGGAAACCATCGTTGCCAACAATGATCTGACCCCTGAGCAGGCCGTGAAGGTCGCCGCGCTGGTGGATGATTACATGGATCACCAGCAGGCGTATCTGGAATCGAAGGGTCTGTGTGACTGGGAATAAGGCGCTCTGACCTGTTTGTGAAAACGGCATAAGTTCAGGCGGCGTACCCGTGAATGGGTACGCCGCCTTTATATGGAACTCCCCCGACAGTATGAACTGCGGGGGAGTTTTTGTGCTGTTATTTCAGCCTATTACAGCTGGGGGCCAGCCTCGACCAGGGCCTTGCCGGCGTCGTTGCCGGTGTACTTCACAAAGTTCTTGATGAAGCGGGCGGCCAGATCCTCGGCCTTCTTGTCCCACTCGGTGGGATCGGCGTAGGTGTTGCGGGGATCAAGGATGTTGGTGTCAACGCCGGGCAGCTCGGTGGGAACCTCCAGGTTGAACAGGGGGATCTTCTTGGTCTCGGCCTTCAGGATGGAGCCATCCAGAATGGCGTCGATGATGCCGCGGGTATCCTTGATGGAGATGCGCTTGCCGGTGCCGGTCCAGCCGGTGTTGACCAGGTAGGCCTTCGCGCCGGACTTCTCCAACTTCTTCACCAGCT
>JAFQIB010000028.1 GCA_017397765.1 Clostridia bacterium
GATGTCCCTGACGGTGATGGTCTTCACCCTTCTGACCTGCTTTGGCGGCGGGTATTTCATCGGCAAGGCACTGGGGCTGAACTGGAAGCTATCCAACCTGATCTCCGCCGGTACGGGCATCTGCGGCGGCTCTGCCATTGCGGCCATCGCCCCAACCATCGACGCGGACGACAACGACGTGGCTTACGCCATGTCCGCCACCTTCCTGTTCGATATGGCGATGATCGTGCTGTTTCCCATCATGGGCCGTGCGCTGGGCATGACGGATCAGGCCTTTGGCATCTGGGCGGGTACGGCGGTGAACGATACCTCCTCCGTGGTGGCAACCGGCTATGCCTTCTCCGAAGCAGCGGGCGATTTCGCCACCATGGTCAAGCTGACCCGCACGCTGGCGATCATCCCCACGGTGATCACCTTCGCCCTGATCCAGCTGAACCTGAAGCGCAAGGAAGCCATGGCACTCCAGCAGGACGGCAGTGCGCTCAAGGCTGAGTTCTCCATCAAGAAGATCTTCCCCTGGTTCATCCTGGGCTTCCTGGCCATGTCCGTCGTGGCGAGCATCCTCCCGATTCCTGCGCAGGTAGTCAGCGGCACCAAGACCGCCAGCAAGTTCCTGATGGTCTGCGCCCTGGCCGCCATCGGCCTGAACACCTCCTTCGCCAGCATGAAGAAGGCAGGCATCCGCCCCATGATCCACGGCTTCATTATTTCCGCGCTGGTGGTGATCGTGGCGCTGTTGGTGGAAATGGGCATGGGGATCGTGTAATTCCAAATCGCTGTACATGAAATTGAGCCGCTGGCGGTACTGCCAGCGGCTTTGTGGTTATTCGGTTGATGAGTCGGTATTGGCTATACTCTGCCGAATGGTTTCTTGCAGATGGCTCTGCTGCATTGCTGCGATTCTCTCCCGCAGATCGTAGAGTGCTGTGCCGATGGTGTCGAAAGCTGAGGCAGCAACTTCCTCGTTGTTCTTCATGCCCAGCCGGTGCAAGGGTTCGGCATCACCCTCATAGAGGGCCAGTGCACCCTCTGCCAACAAGCGGATGTCAGTAATATCATTGCCCACATTCCAGAAGTAGGTATTCAGTTCATTAAGAGCTTCCTTCATCACACATACATCAGCTCTGCATAGACGATTTCTTCTGCACAGGAGCGGATGTTGTTCATCGCACCCACCCATGCCATCTGGTCGCGGCCTTTGAGTTCTTCCGTGATACCTTGAGCGACCTTCATGCCTTGGATAAGGCTTTCCAGCCGTTCAGTAGCTTCCTGATTGAACAGGGCAAGGTACTTGAACAGCTCGCCAGACAGCACCAGCTGGTTGAAGGTAACGGGACGATGCTCCCGTAGGAACTCCCTGCGCCTGCGTCCCCAGAAGCCGATGTCACCAACATCCGGAGGCAAGGAAAGGTTAGGAAAGTAGTAATCACCAACTTTTACATAGGGAATTGTCAGAGTGGATTCGTTTTGATTGTTCATGATGCAGCTCCTTTCGTAGTTCGTGGAAGGGTTACAGGGGGAATTCTTACTCCTTTCCTCATAACCACTCTCATTCACCACAAACGAGCCGCAGTCATGATGTAATGTGAAGGATAAAACCTTCCTTTACATCATACATACTGCCTAAAGCACTTTTTCGACACGCTGCGCCGCCCTGCTTCTACAGGACGGCGCGGGAAACGGGATCAGTAGATCAGCTCCACATCGGGGTAGTAGGTGATCATGTATTCCTCGGCATAGCTGCCCTTGGTGACCTCGGCATACTGCAGGCCACAGTTGTCGAACACATCGCTGCCGATGGTCTGGACGCTGGCAGGGATCAGCACGGCTGTCAAATCGGTGCAGCCGTAGAAGACTCGGTTGCCGATGGTGGCTACTCCGGCGGGAATCTCAAAGCTTGTCAGGGAGACGTCACCGTAGAAGGCTTCGTCGGCAATGGCTGTTACGGCAGCGGGCAGCGTCGCGGTGTAGGTGATGCTCACGGCCTTGCCATAGGAGACGGTGTTGCTGGTGTAGGAGAAGACGACCTCGCTGCCGACCTTGCGCTCACCGATGACATAGACCTTCTGGGCAACGGTGGCGGGCAGATCGCTGGGGGAGATCTGCACGGAATTGGTGGCAGTGGTGGCCAGCAGGGTATCCGTGCCGTTGTAGGTGCGGTAGACCCGGTATTCCGTCACGCCGGGGATGGCGTTCCAGCTGGCCAGGACGTCCACGCCGGTCTCGGTGAGGGTCAGGCTGAAGTCGGGCTTGTGCGCGGGCAGGACGGTAATGGTCATCGTGTCGCCCGTACCGCCGGCAACGGCAGCTGTCAGGGTTGCCTCGCCTGCGCTGACGCCGGTGACGATGGCGTAGGGGCCGTCGGGAATGTTGTCATTCGGGTCGGTGTTGAAGCCGCCGGTGACCGTGGCAACGCCGGGATCATCAATGCTCCAGGTGAAGGCGTCCTCGTTGGGCGCATACTGCAGGGGCGTGACGGTGATTGCCTCTTCGATGGAGATCAAGGCGCTGTCTTCTGTGAGCAGAATGTGGGGATCCTGGCTGGCCCAGATCGCCTCGATGAAAAACTCATCGCCGTTGATGCCCAGACTACCGCCCATTACCAGCCACTGGGAGGACAGCGTGCTGAAAATGTTATTGGCCGTATTGCTGAAACCATCGTACATGGCCTGCAGGTCCGAACCGATATACTTGCCGGTGATGATGTTCAGCTTCGTGCCGGCATTGACCAGCGCCATGAATTTCTCCTCATATTCCGCCAGGGTGGAGAAGGTGAACTGATAGGAGGCGCTGCTGTCGGATTCATACTTGCCGCCCTCGGAAGCGGGCGGGAGCACACCGATCGGGTCCTGGACCTCGCCGTCCTTGTTCCAGAAGTGGTCGGCGGACAGGGTCTCGTCAGACACGCAGAAATACTTGTGGTTCTCAAAGCCGCCCTCGCCGGGATCGTCCCAGGTGCAGTCCACATGATACCACTTGCCGTCCAGCTTGACCATGTTCCAGCCGTGGCTTTCATAGCCCTGGGCGGGCGTGCCGGCGGTGCCGGTCACGATGATGCAGTCCAGGCCCGCAGCGGTGCAGAGCATCAGGTAAGCGCGGGCGTAGCTGTCGCACACGCCGGTGCCTTTGAGCAGTACGCCCTCCGCATCGTAATTGGTGAGGGTGAAGTCATAATTGGCGTTGTAGATCAGCCAGTCATGCAGGACGCGGGCACGGGCATAATCGCTCATGTCGGGGGTGATGCATTCCTGGATGATACTGTTTACCTTGCCGGCGACAGTGGTATCCTTGGCTTCGTCGGCCTCAGTGTAGGCCTCGAAGACGCGGGTCTGGAAGTGAAGGAACTGTCCGTTGGCGTCCGTCACCTGGAACTCCCAGAAATACCGTCCGGGCTTGGTGAAGGTGTACTCAAACTCGTTGCCCTCGATGTCAAAATAGGCGGCTGTGTTCCAGAAATCGGTGAACTGATCCATGGACAGATCGCTCTGGTGGCACAAAAGCGCCTCGCAGGCATAGGGCTCCGTGCCGCCGGAGACCGTCAGCTCCCAGCGAGTTGCCTGATTGAGCACGATGTAGGGGATGTTCTGCAGCACATAGGCAATCTCCAGGGGCTTGGCAGAGGTGTCCGAGCCCTTGCTGAAGCCCTGCAGCACAACGCCGCCCTTGTAGTACACCTTGTCCGGGATGCCGGAAGAAAGGCTGGGCGTAAGCGAAACAGCCTGTTCCGCCTGAACGCAGGGGATTCCCATGAGCATCATGGCAGCGCAGAGCAGCGCCAGCAGCTTTTTGTAGAACATCACGATACGCTCCTTTGCAGGTATGCAGGCCTGCTGCATACAGGGTTAGCCCATGCAGGGACGGGCCTGTTATCTTACCTTACATTATATGGCGGAAACTGGGAGAAGTCAAGGAAAAGAGAAAACTGCCGGGCAGAATGCACAGGCCCTGCCGCATGAGCAAAGCTGGAAAAACGACAATTCACATAGACAATCCGCTGCAGCTGTGCTATAATGCCCGCAGTGAAAAGTATGAGCTGGTGAAAAGACAATATCAACAACACCTGTTTCCCTTATGCTGGGGAACAGCGGAAGGAGAATCTGAATGAAGCAGTATGTTCTCATCACCGGTACAGGCAGGGAAATGGCGCTGGGCTTTAATTTCGTCCGCCGCTATCTGGAGCAGGGCGATCATGTTTTTGCCTGCGTGCGCAAGCCGTCCGAGGCGCTGGAGAAGCTTCGGCAGGCCTATCCGGAGACGCTGACGATCCTGGAGATGGATATCGGCAGCACTGCATCGGTCAATGCGGCTGCATGCAAGGCGGCGGAAATCGCGCCCTGCCTGGATCTGTTGATCAACAACGCTGTTACCACCTCGCCGGATACGAACAAGGAGCTGGAGGACTTTGATCTGGACACCATCTGCCCGGCCTTCAATGTGGCGACAGTGGGTGCGCTGCGGGTCATCAAGGCCTTCCTGCCCATGCTGCGCAGGAGCAGCCGGACGGCGCTGATCGTCAACATTTCCTCCGAGGCGGGCAGCATCGGCGCCTGCTATCGCACCACCTACATCGATTACGGCATGTCCAAGGCAGCGCTGAATATGGCGACCAAGACGCTGCACAACAGCTTCAAGGATGATCCGAAGCTCAATATCCTTTGCGTGCATCCCGGCTGGATGCGCACCAATGAGGGCAATGCCAGAGCGCCGCTTGATCCCTATGCGCATGCGGAAACAATGCGCTTGCTCTTTGAAGCGCGCCGGGAGGACAAGACGGGCCCGGTGTTCATCACCTACGAAGGCGAGGCCTATCCCTGGTAAGCGGACAGAAAGGATGCAAGCAAATGACGGAAGTGGATAAGAGCAATCCCTGGTACAGGGACGAGGATCAGTCCCTGCTGCAGATCTATGACGTGCGCACCGGCAAGTGCGAGCTGGTGCATTTCTTTGACGACCTGATCGAAGCGCCCAACTGGACGCCGGACGGCCGGGAGCTGGTGTACAACAGCCACGGCCGGATCTTCCGCATCGATCTGGAAACGAAGCAGATCACCGAGGTGGATACCGGCTTCGTGGACGACTGCAACAACGACCATGTGCTGTCCCCGGATGGCAGCCGGATTGCCGTGAGCCATGCCACGAAGGAGGACGGCAAGTCCCGCATCTATGTGGCGGATCTGTGCGGCGGCGTTCCGCGGCTGATCACCCCGCTGGCCCCCAGCTACCTGCACGGGTGGTCCCCGGACGGCAGCACGCTGGCCTACTGCGCGGAGCGGAACGGCGAGTACGATATTTATACCATCCCGGCGGAAGGCGGCGTGGAAACCCGGCTGACCGACGCGCCCGGGCTGGATGACGGCTGCGAGTATGACAGCCGGGGCGAATATATCTGGTTCAACTCTGTCCGCAGCGGCCTGATGCAGGCCTTCCGGATGAAGGCGGACGGCTCGGAGCAAACCCAGATGACCTTCGACACCGAGTGGAACACCTGGTTCCCGCACATTTCTCCCGACAGGAAGCTGGTGAGCATGGTCTGCTACCGCAAGGGGGACGTTGCGCCGGGCGAGCATGTGCCCCATAAGCATGTGGAGCTGCGGCTGATGAATGCGGACGGCACCAATCTGCGGACGGTGGTGAAGCTCTTCGGCGGGCAGGGGACGATCAATGTCAATTCCTGGTCGCCGGACAGCACGCGCTTTGCCTTTGTCTCCTATCAGATCCGAGGACAACAGAAGCATGAGGTGATTGTATGAAGATTTTTATGACGGGCGGAACGGGCAATATCGGCCAGTATGTGACGCTGGCGCTGCTGGAACGGGGGCATGAGATCGTGCTGCTGACCCGCACGCCGGACCGGGTGCCCGCCTTCAACTCGCTGCCCGGCGTGACCGTAGTGCAGGGCAATATGATGCAGCTGGACGTGGTGGAAAGCGCTCTGCAGGGCTGCCATGCGGTGATCCACATCGCTCTGGGCTGGGGCAACGATCCGGTCAACATGCTTATGAACGATACCCGCATTTCCGCCTTCCTCATGGATGCTGCGGAGCGGGCAGGCGTGAAGCAATTCATCTATACCAGCTCCACCGCTGCCATGGGCAATCTGCGCAGCGGCATGGACGAAACGGCCCTTTGCTTCCCCGAGGATCTCTACGGCGCGACCAAGGCCTCCACGGAAATGTATCTGATGGGCTTCAACCGCTACTACGGCAGCCAGGGCAGGCAGAGCAATGACGTGGGCATGCGCCGCAATGTGATCCGCCCGGGCTACACCTACTCCAACCCGGCTTTTGAGGACGGCGCGTCCCAGTCCGACCCCCGTTTCCTGGACATTGCCAAGGCGATCCTGAAGAATGAGCCGCTCACCTTCGACGCCTTCAACGGCACCCAGTTCCTCTCTGCAAGGGAGATTGCCCAGCTGTATGTGAAGCTGGTGGAGAGCGATCTGAACCGGGAGATCTTCCTGGCGCTGGGCAGCACCTTCACCGGCTGGGGCACTATTGCGCAGATCGCCAAGGACATGACCCCCGGCTGCACGAGCGAGATCACCATCCGCCCCTGTGAGGGCGAGCCCAGCTGCTACAACGTCAGCAAGATGGAGCGGGTGTTCGGCCTGCGCTTTGAGGGCGACGAGGACCTCCGGGCGCATATCGCCTGGAACCTGGAGCGCGCCCGGAAGCTGCTGGAGGGGGAGAAGCTCCACAATACGAACCATGAGTGGTCGGCGGAATGAGCGAGGATGAGCCGGGAAACCGCTGAACAATGAATTGCATACCGTCAGAGGGAGCGAAGCTATAGCTTTGCTCCCTCATATTTCTGATTATCTGTAATTTGCCGTAGCGAAGTATCTGAGGGCTGTGCTGTCGGCTGATGTTCATTGAAGACTGTGGCCTCTTAGCAGACCTTGCAAAACGATGCAGACTGTATCACAAAAGCTCCTACAGGTTCTGTGAGAGCAGGGGAGAATCATGATCTGAAGTTGGGTGGGATGGACAAAAAGTAAAGGCATCTTCCATTGCTGAAAGATGCCTATACGATGCGGTGCATTGGATTCTGTCTCAATTGGGGTACAAGACGGTGTCTGGTCTTTTCTATAGCCGTGCTCTGTAGTACACGGCTACTCCGTGAGTGAAGTTGTAGATGCAGATTGATCCTCAGCTTGACGGATGAAAACAATGCATGCAACTACATTCAGTACCAAAGCGCCAATCCATGCAATGCTTTCAGCATACGCTGTCGCACCGAAACCAACGCTTTTCACCATGAAGATGATAACAGGAATTCTAAGTGCCATTTCTGCAATACCGGAACACATGGGAATCAATGGATGTCCCATACCTTGTACGGTGCTGCGGAAAATGAACAGCAGATTCAGGAGCAAGAGCGAAACGGAGCAGATTCGGAGAAAGCCGGCAGCCAGAGAGATTGTCTCTCGTTCATTCAACATAACGCTTGCAAGCTGTTCGGGGATTAGGAGCATGAGACTGCCAATGACAATCCATGAAACAAACGCAATCCAAATGCCCACCCGAACTCCCTCACGGATTCGCTGTACATTACCCGCGCCTTTATTCTGGCTGACAAATGCGGAAAGGGAAAAGCCAGCGGTCAAAGATGGCAGCATCATCAAATTCAGGTATTTGGTACAAGCAGAATAAGCAGAGGTAAAGGCTGCGCCCATTGCATTTACATAGCCCTGTACAACCATGCAGCCAACGGCAGTTACGGAATTCATGAGTGCAGCGGGAACTCCGTTACTCAACAGGCTCAAACTGATTGCATGATCCTTCATGAAATCATCACGGATCAGAGGCAGTTTCATATTTTGATGCAGTTTTTGATAACATACAAGAACGGAAATCATCTGCGCAGCGACAGTTGCAACAGCCGCACCTTCCACGCCGGTATGAAAAACGAAAATAAACAGGCAATCAAGCACAATATTCACAACGGAAGAAATGATGATTGCTTTGAATGGTGTCTTACTGTCGCCGATAGCACGTAGGATGCAGGAACATAAGTTGTACGCTGCAGTGACAATTAATCCGCCGAAGAAAATGTATCCGTACAGTAAACTGTCCCGTATCAGTGTGGGAGAGGTTTGCATAGATATGAGCAGCGGTTTGAGAGATATCAGAGAGCCAACGGTCAGCGCTACAGTAATACCACTGCACAACTTGATGGAATGCGCAATGTTCTTTCGAAGCAAACGACCATTTCCTGCACCAAAGCTCTGTGCGATATTGACGGCAAAGCCATTGGTGATTCCCATCAGGAAGCCTGTAATCAGCAGCATCATGGAAGACAGGTTCCCTACTGATCCAAGAGCCTGATCACCAAGTCCCTTACCAACGATGATGGTATCTACAAATGTATACGCCTGTTGGAGCGTGTTTGTCAGGAGCATCGGGAAAAAGAAACCTAAGAGACGTGAGGATACTTGGCCTCGGGTTAAATCGTTAGTGTTTTGCATGATCTGTCACCTCCTTCGATATTATACGGAGGGACGCATGATTGCTATATCAAAACGGTTGCTTTTATCGCAAAAATATGACATAATGTGAATGGTGATTGTGATGAAAGTACGCAACGAACTAAACTTGCTGCTGTATGAGCAAAAGATGGATGGAGCGACACTGCCGCATTACAAAGACGAATATATCCGGTATAAGACCATTCAAAATGGCGATGCGGAAGCAACAGCTCGTTTGGCAATGAACGGAACCTTGAAACTGTGCAACAACCCACGGCTTCTATCGGAAAATACCATCAGAAGCCTTTGCTATCATTTCGTGATTGAAGCGTCAACATTGGCGAGGTTATGTATGGAAGGCGGTCTCAGCCATGATGAGGCTTATACCATTTCAGACATATATATTCGAAAACTCGACAGAATCGCGGATACGGAAGAAATTGTAAAGCTTTTTAGGCAAATGTGTATGGATTATGCTGCCCGGATGGGTGAAATTCGGAGGGAATCTGCCATATCAAGCCATGTAAGAAAATGTATTGACTACATTTATGAAAATCTTGGCGGCGATTTGTCTATGAAAGTATTGGCTGATGTAACTGGACTGAATCCAAGCTATTTGTCCAGGTTGTTCTCAAAGGAGATCGGCTACCCGATCAAACAGTTCATTCTATCGGCAAAAGTAGATACCGCACAGAATCTTCTCAGGCACTCTGAACTGTCATATTCAAAGATAGCTGTTTCATTGGGTTTCTCTTCGCAAAGTGCATTTATCGCTGTATTTAGCAGATTTGTTCATATGACCCCACGGGCCTACAGGGAATACCATTCTTTACGAGGGGTAAAAGATACAAACAACTAAACAGACCTGGGCCAGCTTGCTGTGAAGGGAGTTGGCCTTTTCCCGTTATTGTCGCCCTGCCGGAACGGGCAGACCGACCTCTATGAGCGAAGCGTTCTTACAGATGGCAGGTGTGTTCAGTCAGTTGGAGTTGGCGATGATACGCGCCAGGGTAAAGTCCGGGATGGCTAACGCAGCAGCACGCGGGCGAAAAATCGGCAGACCCCAGACCACGAAGGAGGACATCCCCACGATGTTTTACAAGCACTATCCGGCATTCGTAGCGGGGACGATGAACCTTACCGAACTGGCGCGGGTGTGCGGACTGTCCAGATCGACGGTGTACAAGTATTTGAAAATCATCATAAAAAATGCGAGTGCATTGTGAACCTCCCCATCTTCAGTACATCACGCAACATGCCAACTGAACAAATCCAGGAACGACACCACTGGATCAAACACAAAACAGGCACACCAGGTTTACCGGTGTGCCTGTTGCAGTTACAATGATAGTGCCTTACAGCGGAAGCTTGAACAGCCCAAGGGATTCAAGGATCATCAGGATGAACACGATCACCAGCAGACCGCCCGTGATCCAGATGATCACGTCCAGTTGCTTCACGCTCAGTTTCACCTTGCTGTACCATTGCTCCTTCTTTGCTTGCACAGCTTTTGAAATGGGATCCAGCTCGCGTTCGCGCTTTTCCAGGGCCTTTTCCCGCTTCAGGAGCTCTTTTTCGCGTTTTTCCAGTTCTTTTTCTGTCATGGCATTACTTCTTGGCAATGTACTTGCGGATATCCAGCGCAACTGCCAGCACGATGACCAGGCCCTGCACCACGTAGTTGTAGTAGGGGTTGATGCCCAGGAACTGGGTGATGATCTTCAGCAGCTCGAACACCAGCACGCCGATGAGGATGCCGGGCACAGTACCGATACCGCCGGTGGTGGAAACGCCGCCAATGGTACAGCCTGCGATGGCCTCCAGCTCGTAGCCCTGGCCCAGGGACGCGGATGCGCCGCCGGACTTGGCAGCCAGCAGGTAGCCGGCGATGGCGTACATGATGCCAGCGGTGATGTAGATGCGCATCAGGGTACGGGTGGTATTCACGCCGGAGACCTCAGCTGCCACCTCATTGCCGCCGATGGCGTACATGTACTTGCCGAAGCGGGTCTTGTTGTAAATGACCCAGAAGATGATGCCGAACACCAGCGCCACAAAGAGCAGGTAGGGCAGGTGGAAGGAACGGGGGCTGCCGATACGGCCGTTGATCAGCTGGGTGTAGATCTTCTGGAAGCCGCCGATGGGCTGTGCGTCAGAAATGACCAGGGAAATGCCGTAGATGATGGTCTGGGTACCCAGGGTTGCAATGAAGGGCGGAACGTGCAGCTTGGTGATGATCACGCCGTTGACAGCGCCCCAGATAAAGCCGATCACGATACAAATCAGCAGAACCAGGAAGATGTTCATCTCAGGAACGGTTTTCCACAGGCGGCCAGTGTAGTCGCCGCGCTGGCACAGGATACCGGCGATAACGGCGGCAAAGCCCACCTGACGGCCAGCGGACAGGTCAGTGCCCTTGGTAATCAGACAGCCGGACACGCCCAGTGCGATCAGGAAACGCACGGCGGTGTTGCTGATCAGGTTGGACAGGTTGGCCCAGGAGAAGAAGTTATCCTTGATGCAGCCCACCACGACAGCCGCAATCAGGAGCAGAAACACGATGGGGTTACGGGTGACAAGCTTCACAAATTTTTGAGCGAAGTTTTCCTTCTTGACTTCCATATTTCGATCCTCCTCGATTATTCAAACTGTGTGGCGTAAGCCATGATGTTTTCCTGCGTTGCTTCCTTGCCGTCAACAAAGCCGGTCAGACGACCGTCGCACATGACCATGATCCGGTCGGACATGCCGATCAGCTCGCTCATTTCCGAGGAGATCATGATGATGCTCTTGCCAGCCTTGGCCAGCTCGGCGATGATGCAGTAGATCTCATACTTCGCGCCAACGTCGATGCCGCGGGTAGGCTCATCCAGGATGAGCACGTCAGGCGCGTTGGCCAACCAGCGGCCGATCAGCACCTTCTGCTGGTTGCCGCCGGACAGCGACTTGATCTGCGTCTTGGAGGAGGGCGTCTTGATGTTCATCTTCTTGACGTTTTCCTGCACCAGGTTTTCTACCTTCTTGCTATTGATCAGGAAGCCAGCGTCCAGATAATTGTTCAGGGAGGAGATGGAAATGTTGTCTGCTACGCTCAGCACACCCATGATGCCGCTGCCGCGGCGATCCTCGGTCAGCAGCGCAATGCCCTGATCGATGGCGTCCTTGGGACGAGCGATCTTCATTTCCTTGCCCTTGTAGAAGATCTGGCCCTTGCTGTGGGAACGGATGCCGAAGATGCCTTCCATCAGCTCGGTACGCTGGGCGCCGACCAGGCCGCCCACGCCCAGGATCTCGCCCTTGCGGAGCTGGAAGTTGATATCGCGGAAGGAACGGGGATTGATGGACGTGAAGTCCTTGACCTCGAACACCACCTCGCCCGGCACGTTCTCACGGGGCGGATACAGATTGGTCAGCTCGCGGCCCACCATCTGAGTGATGATCTTGTCCACCGTCAGGTCCTTGGCTTCCCAGGTGCCGATGTACTTGCCGTCGCGCATGATGGTGACGTCGTCGCCGATGCGCAGGATCTCGTCCATCTTGTGGGAAATGTAGACGATGGCAACATTCTCCGCCTTCAGATCCTCAATGATGCGGAAGAGTGCTTCCACCTCGTTGGAGGTCAGGGAGGATGTGGGCTCGTCCAGAATGAGGACGCGGCAGTTGGCGGAGACGGCCTTGGCGATCTCAACCGACTGCATCTGGGATACGCTCAGTTCGCCGACCTTCTGCTTGGGGTCGAAGTTCATGCGGACTTTTTTGAGCAGCTCGGCTGTATCGGCGTACATCTTTTTATGGTCGATGAACGGGATGAAGCCGAAGAGCTTCTTGAGCGGATAGCGGCCCAGGAAGATATTCTCGCCCACCGTGCGGGCAGGGATGGGCTGCAGCTCCTGGTGCACCATGGCAATGCCCTTGTGCAAGGCATCCATGGGATCCTGGATGACAACGGGCTCGCCGTCAATCTTGATCTGGCCCTCATCCATTTTGTAGATGCCGAACATGCACTTCATCAGGGTGGATTTGCCTGCACCGTTTTCGCCCATCAGTGCGTGCACCTTGCCGGGACGAAGCTTGAGCTGCGCATGATCCAGTGCTTTAACGCCAGGGAAAGATTTACATACCCCTGTCATTTCAAGGACGTATTCGGACATACCGTGTTACTCCCCCTTTCGGTGATTTGTCAACAGCGCCCTTCGCATAACATCCGCAAAACGCGGACGCAATGCGAAAAGCACTGCCATAGGAAGAATGGGAGGGCCAGACCTGGCCCTCCCAATTGCTTCAAGGATTGAAAATCAATCAGTCAGCAATGCGGATTACTGAGCCTCGGCATAGGCCTTGTCGACCTTGACGTAGTTGACCCAGTAGTAGTTCTGGATTTCTTCGCCCTTGAGCAGCTGCACAGCAACGTCAACCGCCGCGTGGGACTGGCCGATGTGGTCGTTCAGCACGGTGCCGGTCATGTCGCCCAGCTTGATGGCCTCAACAGCCTCGGGCAGAGCGTCAACGCCCACCAGGTAGATGTCTTCGCCCACGATGCGGCCAGCGGTCTGGATCGCAGTCAGAGCGCCCATGGCCATGCCGTCGTTGTTGCAGAACACGACTTCCACGTTATAGCCGTGCACGGTCAGAGCGTTGGCGCACAGCTCCTGGCCCTTGGTCTGGTCCCAGTTGCCCACCTGGCTGTCCAGGCACTCAACGGTCTTGCCAGCGTCGGTCAGAGCCTTGACGGAGAACTCGGTACGGTACTGAGCGTCGATGTTCTCGGGGTCGCCCTGGATCATGATGTAGGAGATCTTGCCGTCGCCATTGATGTCGCCCTGGTTGGCAGTGGCCAGGATCAGTTCGCCCTGGTAGGTGCCGGACTGACGGGCGTCAGCGCCAACGTAGCAAACCTGGGGGTTGTTCAGGATGCCTTCATAGCGCTCGTCCAGGGTGTTGCCGTTCTCGTCGTAGGCCAGGGGCTCACGGTTGATCAGAACCAGCGGGATGCCAGCGCCCACAGCGATGTCGATCAGAACGTCAGCAGAGGAAGTCTGGACAGGGTTCAGGATGATCACGTCCATGCCCTGGGTGACGAAGTTGTTCATCTGGTTGGTCTGCTCAGCCATGTCGTTCTTGGCGTCAGCGAAAAACAGCTCGTACTTCACTTCGTCAGTCTCGAGGGTCTTGAAGTAAGCAGCGATTTCGTTGCGGTACAGGGTCATGAAGTTGTCGGTGTACTGGTAGATGGAGATGCCGACCTTGTAGGTCTTCACTTCGGCGGAAGCAAAGGTGCAAGCACCCAGCACCATCACCAGAGCCATCAGGATCGCCAGAGTCTTCTTCATGGAAACGTCTCCTTTACAGGATATATTTTTATGCAAACTCACGTTGCATAAATGACTTTGATGAGAAGTTTTATTCTATTCTGCCTCTTGTGTGTCCATTATCATAGCACCAATTTGGCGATTTGTCAACCAAATCAAACAAATATTACAAGTTGTTTTCTGTATACATTGTGAAAATAGTACGACAGAGCAGTGTCCCGAATATGTGTTGGAATTTTGTGGTGAGACAGCTCTGGCGTCTGCTGCTCGTCTGCCTTTTTTCCCACAGTCCGTTCGCATCACGCGTTTACCTAAACACTTGTAAATAGTTGTAGCAAGTTACATACAATTGCACCTTCAAGCAACATAGTTATAGCATCATGCACCATCTTGGATACACCCACACAACCCTTCCCCTGGAGGCTGGCGCAAACCCTCTCGATGTTCAGGAACGCCTCGGTCATTCCCACCTGGCGATCACCTGGAAATAGCAAAAAGCTCCCACAGGTTCTGTGAGAGCAGGGGAGAATGATGATATGAAGTTGTGCGGTGTGGACAAAAAGTAAAGGCATCCTGCGTATATAGCACGGCAAATCAATGTCAGTGAGTTGGCGCGGCTATGTGGATTAAGCAGGCCTACAGTGTACAAGTATTTGAAAATAATCCGATAAAGATAGCCCCTGCAGATGCAGGGGCTTTACTCTTCAGATTAATTATCTCCATCAATCGTTAGGATTCTTAATGTACTCGAATCACCGCGCATTCATACTCTTGATATATGCCACTCACATCAATGCGCCCCTGATTACTCAGCACAACCTCACCATCAAAGGGCAATTCAATGACAGTCTCCTGCGCAAAATTACACACAACAGCCCACTGCTCTTGTCCCAATGTACGGGTGAAGATGAAGCACTCTTCCTCCGGCCCAGAGATAACCTCAAAGCTGCCGTCAAGGAAAGCATCCTGCTCACGACGCAGCTTCAGCAGTTTCTGATAAAACCTGAAGACGCTTCGTTCGGACATCATATCATTCTCCAGATTGATTTTACTCTGGCGGCTGTGCAATGAAATCCATGGCTCTGCATCTGAGAATCCGCCGCCTTTACCCGCATTCCACGCCATGGGATGGCGGGCATTGTCACGGCTACCGAAGTTGATCTTCTCCAGCGCAGCTACAGCTGACATGCTCTGACACAGTTCCGCATAGATGTTGATGCTCTCGATGTCGTCAAAGCAATCTATGCTGTCATAATGCGCTGCTGTCAGACCAAACTCCTGCCCCTGATAGATGAAAGGCACCCCTTTTAGCAGATAGAACATCGCTGCCAGACAAGTGGCTGACTCGTAGCGTTTTTCACCATCATCAGCAACACGGGAAATCAGCGGTGGCTGATCATGGTTATCGCTGAAAAGGCTGTGGAGTAAATCATGTTCCGCTGTTTTATCCTGCCAGCGAATCAGCACATCCCGCACAGTTCGCAAACTGTCCTTCTTTGGGGTGAATTTCTCAGCGCGTCCGCATTCCATGTGATCAAACTGGAACAGCGTACTCAACTCATTCCTATCAGCAGCACAGTGGCGACGCATTTCTTCAATATCGTCCACCCAACACTCGCCCACAGTGAATAGATGTGCCGTCTTTTCCCGTCCGAAAAGCGCATGAATAAACTCATGCAGCCGGGGCCCGAAGCAGTTGCGTCCGCCTTCGAAATCTTTGGAGATCTGGTCAATCACGTCCACACGGAAGCCATCCACACCCATATCCACCCAGAAATCCACGACATCCTGCATGACTTTCACCACCGCCGGATTATTCCAATTCAGGTCTGCCTGGGTGATTGCATAGGAGTGCAGGTAATACTGCCCGCGCATCTCATCAAATGCCCAGGCGCTGCCACGGAAGCAGCTCTCCCAGTCATTCGGCGGTTCATCGAACCAGTAGTAAAAATCACTGTAGGGGTTATCACGACCCTTTCGGGACTCCTGAAACCAGGCATGCGCTGTGGACGTATGATTGGGCACCAGATCCATAATGAGTTTCATATCCCGTGCGTGCATTTCGGCAATCAGGCGTTTCATGTCATCCATCGTGCCGAATTCATCCATGATATCCCGATAATCAGCAATGTCATAGCCATTGTCATCATTGGGGCTCTTGTAGCAGGGGCACAGCCAGATCGCATTGGCGCCCAAGGACTTGATGTAATCCAGTTTCTCGATAATGCCCGGCAGATCGCCAATTCCATCGTCGTTTGTATCCTTGAAGCTTCTCGGATAAATCTGGTAGATCACCAGCCGCAGAAAATCCTTGTACTTTTGAATCAGCATACTTCCTCCATCAGGATCACGGGATCGCCGTTTGTTTGCAGCATACCGCCTTCTACCCATACCTGCGTGCCGTCCAGCTGGTTCTGATAGCAACCGTCCGTTATGGATACAGAGATCACCCCGGCCTTCCCCTTCAGGCTGAAAATGCCCCAGGCTTTCCTGCCATTCTTCTCCCAGCTGACAAGGAGAATATCATGCGGACAAGCCTTCAACTCATACACGCCATCAGAGAAGAGTCCATCCTTCTTCATGGCAATCAGCGTTTTGAGCAGCGTCTCCAGAGGAGCCGTTCCCTCCATGAGTACAGGGTCTGCATCAAACAAGCCAGGACGATGGACACATTCCCACTCCTGTCCTCCGTAGAGAAGCGCCATGCCCTTCTGGAAGAACATCCACGCCAGCCAGTTCATCCGTACCTTTCTGTCCGGGAACAGGAATGCCATCCTGGAGCGGTCATGATTTTCCAGGAAGCGCAGCTTGACATAATCCGCAGGATAGATGCTTTCCTGACGCTCCAAAGCTGCAACATAGGCTGCCAGCGGCGTTTTTCCCTGCACATAGTCCATGAAATCGCCATAAATGTCGTAATCATAGCAGATATCAAACGCCTGATACAACTCGCTGTCGCTGTGGCTGATCATCCCACGATTTCGATTATCCCGTGTGAAGGCTGGTTCTACCGATTCCGCCAGCCAGATGCAGCCCGGTCTGACCGTTTCAACCTCCTTGCGAGCATGCTTCCAGAATTCCAGCGGCACCAAGGGCGCTACATCACACCGGAAACCATCCACGATCTCAGCCCACATTTTCAGTGTTTCAATCTGACAGTCCCACAGTTCCGGCTGGTTGTAATCCAAATCAATGATATCAGACCACTCACCCACATGATTGCCGAAGCTGCCATCCGCCTTGCGATAGAACCACTCCGGATGATGTTCCCGCAGCCAGGAATCCGGCGATGTATGATTGTACACCACGTCAATTATCAGCTTCATGCCATGCTGATGCACCACATCCGCCAGATAGCAGAAATCCTCCATCGTGCCGTATTCGGGATTGACCTTGCGATAATCGGCAATGGCATAGGGAGAGCCCAGACTTCCCTTCCGCTTCTCCCGGCCGATGGGATGAATGGGCAAAAGCCACACCGCGTCCACGCCCAGATCCCGGATGCGCGGGATATCTTCCGCTACCGCACGGAAAGTGCCGCCGTGGTTGCGCACGAAGATGGAATATAGCGTCATATTACGAAGCTGCATATTCATGCCTCCATTTTCTCAAACACCAGTGCCTGATCCAGCGGACAAGGCAGCTCATAGGCCATCCCGCCGGTAAAAACTTCCCCTGTGAAGAAGTGCTTCCACCGTCCCCTGGGGAGATACACCTTTCGACCCTCTGCATGTGCTTCAAGCACCGGCGCTACCAGATACTTCCTGCCCAGCATGTACTCATCATGGCAGGAAAGCGCCATGGCATCCTCCGGGAAATCCAGACACAAATGAGCCATCATAGGCCGGAATGCCTGCACACAATGTTGTGCCTCTTCCCACAGATAAGGACGCAGCTGTTCTCTCAGGCGGGCAAATCTGCAGGAGATTTCAAGAAGCGAAGGATCGTTCAGCTTGGCTGCCAGATTCCATGGACTGCGATCGTTATTGAACGCAGCATCATGGGTTGCATAGAACTGACCGTTTCTTGGCTCTGCGTGCCACTGCATCACCGAGCTGAAGCAGCCCATTGCTGTCGCCCGCAGATAGAGCTCCGCCTCCGGAAGTTCTCCCGCAAAGCCGCCGATATCAAAGCTCCAGAAGAGCACGCCACTCAGCCCTGCAGACAAACCAGCATTCAATTGAGCACGCAGCTCCGGCCAGGTGCTCAGCTGATCGCCCGCCCAATGGATGGGCACCGTCTGCGCGCCTGCATAACCCGCCCGGCTGAAGAGAACGCCCTCCACGCCCCTGCTGCGCATCCAAGCGTGGTACGCTCGCTCATATTGCATTGGGTATAGATTATGGGCTTCTGCCCCCCGAGTGCCATCCGCCAAACAGACATCACTGCCAAAGAGGAATTCACCGCCGTCGGTCTTAAATCCTTCCACACCTGCATCCAGCAGATGATCTCTTTTGGCAAACCACCATGAACAGGTTTCAGGATTGGTGAAATCAGGCAGCAGGCTTCCTTCAAACCAGCGCTCTGGAATAACATAAGGCGTCCCGTCCTCATGACATACCACCAGACCACGACGAATCGCCTCTTCCCGGTCTCTGCTGACGCTTTCCTGATCAGGACAATCCTTCAGCGCCTTCAGCACCGGAATCTGCCACAATACCAAGTGCAGTCCCGACTCACGGATCTTTTGCACAGTTGCAACAGCATCCGACCAGGCACCGCTCCAGCGGTAGAAGGTGCTTTCATCGCTCCAGGCTTCCAGAACCATCACGGAAGCAGGATAGTCATTCATCTTCATCTGCCGGAGCTGTTCATCCACCTCGGCATCATTATTCCATCCATTGGCGCTGATCCACAGGCCAAATGCCCACTCCGGTGGCAGTACCGGTTCTCCTGTACGCTGAATATATCCTCGCAGCTGTTGCGCCGGACTCCCCAGTAGCACATGATCTTCCATCCCCGGATGAACAGCAGAAGCCACCTCAATGACATCGCCAAACCGCATTGCAACATTGCATCCCGTACCGCGATAAAAACCGAAGCCTCCATCTGTCAGGAACGCTGGCACTGGAAGATAGCTCCACTCACCCTGCTGGGTGAAGTGCTCCACCACCTGCCCGCAGCTCCCTGAGCCCTGCTGATCCACCGCATCAAAGCGTTCGCCCGTACCGTACACATGATGATGGCTGCCCCGCAGCATCATCCGCTGAAAGGCCACACTGCCGTCTTCGCGTAGTCCCAGCGTAATCGACTCACATTGCAGTACCGTTTGCCCATCCGATGCGACTGACCACAGGGGATGGCCAAAGGCGATTCCCTCTGCCGAATGATCTACAGGCTGCTCGTCCGTGAGTCTGAATGTCATCCCATCAGCATTCCGTTCTGCTGTCAGATAGGCATTTGGACACAGTTGTGCCCAGCCATCCCCCGTACGCATTGGATGCGTAATCTGCTCCTCCTTGAGCACATCCACCTCATACCAGCGCGTTGTTTCTTTTCCACAGACAAAACGGTACCGCAGATGGCATGGATCCTCTTGGGCAGGCAGCAGAAATCGTCCTGCACCCACGCTGCGCACGACGCCGAATAAACCCTCTATTTCCAGTGATGCTTCCCCATCACACTGACACTCCAAGTAGATTACTTGACCTGTCATAGGCTGCACAGGTATACGACTGTAACCGCAGTCATCAAAGGGAACAACACCTTCCGGCAAATGCCGAAGCATAACCATTCCTCCTCACTCTTCATCCTGGGCAAACATGACTTCTGTCAGGCACTCCACTAAACCCGGTGTCGTACAAATCGCCTGCAGTGTCCCCAGCACCGATGCGCTGCGCCTGCTCCTGTTCAGAAGATGCCATATCTTCTCCTTTTCCTCATTGGATGTTTGAGCCTGGTGCAGGATCTTTTCTGCCCGTGCAAGCCAGTTGTCGCTTGCAATCTTCGCCTCTTCAAAAGTAATTACCGCCGTTTGACCAGGCTGATTAGCGAAGGAAAAACACAATGCATTACGCGATGCATCATATTGCGCAGGCAGCACATTGCCGTCCATGGATACCTGTGTATCAGCAAAGCCAATGCACTCCACATGCCAGATGCGCATTTCAGGAAGCAGATTAACAGCCCCTTCTGCACACAGATGAAGATTCCTGTTTTGCCAATCCAGCTGAATATGGGTCACCACATGCTCACCATCCAGAAGGATGCCATCATCTTCATACATATCGAAATGCCCATCACTGCCAGCATAAACCCGCAGCGTCAATTCTGCAGGATTCTTGTCTGCTCGCAGTTCATCAGCCATGGGAATAATAGCACCCTCCTGTGCCAGCACCGGGTAATCCGCCAGCATACGCCAGAGCTTCAGCATACGCCCGCCGGTGTATATCTGACCTGTCTCGAAATCAAACCAATGTCCTTCAGGAAGCCAAGCAGTCACGCAGGCCATTTGCAGTGCCTGATCCATCGGTTGGGTGATTGGACACACCATCAGCGACTGACCAAACACATACTGATTCGACACCTGATATGCTTCATGCACTTCCGGATAACGATAGTAAACCGGTCTGACCAGCGCTTCTCCAAGACGATGCGTACGTTCAGCTGCTGTGTAGATATATGGAATCAGACGATGCCGCAGGCGAAGGTATTCTGTCATGATATGCTCCGCCTCACCACCATACGCCCAGGGTTCCTTGCTGGCGAAATTCATCTTGCTGGAATGCAGCCGCATGATGGGCGAGAAAACGCCAAACTGCAGCCACCGCACAGATAGCTCATCACTGCGGATGCCCCGCATGTGTCCGCCGATGTCATGGCTCCACCAGGGATAGCCAATATTGGCCGCCGTTGCCGTGAACTCCGGCTGGAATTGCAGGGACTCCCAAGACATGATCGTATCGCCGGAGAATCCCACAGGGCAGCGATGACTTCCAGGGCCAGCGTAACGGGAGAGGATCATACCACGTTCTCCATGGCGCTGACTATCCCTATAATGCTGTTCATTGAGCACCCACAGTGGATCCAGCCCCTCCACTGAGCATACGGCTCCCTGCTGCCAATCGATCCACCAGAAATCCACGCCTTCAGCTTCCAACGGGTGATGCAAATGCTCAAAATACGCCCGCATGAACTTATTATCCGCCGGATCAAAGTCAATGATTTGCTTATGCTGCGGATCACGGCCCACCGCAGCACAGAAGCGATCGTATTCTGCCTCATGGGGCGCTACGCCGCCAGCTGGATGAAGATTCAACGTTGTGCGCATCCCCCGCTGATGGAGGGCTTCCAGAAACCGACGAGGATCAGGAAACAGTTTTTTGTTCCATGTATACCCCGTCCAGCCGCTGCCATAGGGCACGTCCGTCAGATGCCAATCCATATCGATGACCGCCACGCTCAGGGGAATTCCCGCCCGTTCAAAGCGCGCCATCAGTTGCAGATAACTTTCTTCGGTGTATTCATGATAACGGCTCCACCAGTTGCCCAGAGCGTAGCGCGGCAGCATTGGAACAGCGCCAGTCAACCGGTGATAGTCCTTCAAGCCTTCCGCGTAATCATGCCCATAGCCAAAGAAATACAGGTCGCTGCCGCTTGCTTGTCGCGGGATAAAGCGACCATCGTCTGTCAGCAGCATGGAGGCGCTGTCATCCAGCACGGAAAATCCCTGTCTGGAAATCACACCCTCGCCAACAGGGATCCGACCATCAGCGCCATCCAGGGTACGGGCAGTGCCGCCCAGCGTTGTGAACGCCTCTCCATACCGCCAGGTACTGTGGTACACCGTCAATCCGCCCTTGACCGAGATGCTTAATCCATGTGTTGAAAACGGCCCCTCATTATAGACGATGTGTAAATGCTCCGTATCCAGTTCCATCCCTTGGGCACCGCGCTGGCATACCACCTCCACCTCGGGGAAATTACGGCAGCGGACACAAGTTGTCAGTTCATCTTCAAAGTGGTTTTCTTCCTGATATTCCAATCGCACCAGCCGCGAGGTGAGGAAGGTGATGCGATAACCGTTGCCAGTGAAGGTGGTCATCATCGTTGACTCTCCTTTGTTTATGATATGGAATGGGCGGGAGCAAATGTCAATGCATCTGCCCCCGCCCGAGGGTCATTCGACCCCTTTCACTTGTTTACAGTTTACGGGGCACGGGGTCCCGCAGCGGTTCCTTACTTCTGGGATTCGACATAGCGAGCGTAAGCGCCCATGTAGATCGCATTCATGTCCTGCAGACCCATGGCGTCCAGCTGCTTGACGAAGGCATCCCATTCCGCATCAATGCCGCCCTCGGTGATCCACTTCGCGCGGGTGGTCTCGATGTAGGCATCAATATCGGTCTTGATGAAGGACAACTCCTCATACTCTTCGCTGGTGAACTTCAGCTCAGGGAAGCAAGGAGTAACGTACTTGGCAGTGTTGGCATCCATGGCAACCTTCAGGCCATCACCCTGGGTAGGATCGAGGATAATCTTCTTATCAAACTCCAGAGAGGAGTACTTGGGGCCGAAGTCGCGCAGGGAACGATCCCAGTACCAGCTGTCAGCAGAGATGCCTTCCGGCGGATTGTTCAGGGTGTAAGTGCCGTCAGCATTAGCAGTGGTCACTTCGCCCAGGCCGCCCCAGAAGTTCTGGATGCTGGCTTCGCCGGTGTAGAACTTGTCAGCCCACTTCAGCACGGTCACCGGATCCTCGCAGGCGGTGGTGATGCACAGCTGGTTGGACTTGATGGAAGAAACGCCGTTCAGATCGCCGTGAGCATAGCGCACGCCGTCAGGGCCAGCCACGGGTTCCATAACCTGGTATTCCTTCATCCAGCGCTTGAAGATCGCGTCGTAGCTCCACGCATAGGCAAAGCCAACCTTAGCCGCCACGGGATCGTCGCACTTGGCGTCGCGGATGGTCTGATCCTGGGTGAAGATCTCGTTGTCCACAACACCCATGTTGTAGAGCTTGTTCATCCACTTGAGGCCTTCCTTGTAGGCTTCGCTGGTGTAGACGTAGCTGGCAGAGCCGTCCGCGTTCACCACATAGCCGGTACCGTTGGGATCATTGATGCCAAAGGGCACCAGGAAGGAGATATCAAAGCCGATGCTGGTATAGGGGATCTCATCATTGGGATCACCATTGCCGTTGGCGTCCTGCTCCTTGAAGGCCAGGAGAACCTTTTCCAGTTCTTCGATGTTGGTGGGCATCGCAAGACCCAGGTTTTCCAGCCACTGCACGTTGACAACCGGCACATTGCAGGCCACGGGACGGCTGGGCATACGGCTGGGCAGAGAGTAGATGTGGCCATCAGCAGAAGTCGCCGTTGCCTTCAGGGCAGGCATCTCTTCAAAGGCCTTCATCAGATTGGGCATGTGCTGCTCAATCAGATCCTCCAGGGGAATGAAGTACTCAACATTGTTGATGATGTCCTGCTCGCCCAAAGTCTGGAAGCCCAGGAACACATCAGGCAGCACGCTCTCGCCGCCGGCAAGCAGAACGGGCTTCTGGGTATCGAACCAGTCCGCAGAGGAAACGATCTGCCAGTCAACCTTGACATTCATTTCCTTCTCCAGGTTCACCAGGAAGGGGTTGGTCGCAAAAGAATCGCCCATACCAGCCCAGCGCATGGTCATCACGCTGAAGGTTTTAGGTTCCTCGGCCATCGCCGCCCCGCAGGACAGCAGCATCGCCAATGCAAGCACCAGAGACAACAGTTTCTTCATGGGGATACCTCCTTTTATTTCTTCTAAACGGACAACGCCGTTTGAGAATTCACAACAGTTATCCTTTGACCGCACCAATCATGACACCTTGATCGAAGTATTTTTGAATGAAGGGGTAGACGCACATGATGGGTACTGTAGCAATAATAATCATGGAGTAACGCACCAGGTTGGCACGACGCATCGCAATCATCGCTGCCTCACCCGTACCCATGGATGCAAACACCTGGTTGGTGATAAGGATATTGCGCATGATCAACTGAAGAGGATGGAGCTTCGCATCACGCAGATACAATAACGCGTTGAAGTAGCCGTTCCACTGGCCAACCGCCGTCCACAGAGCAATGACAGAGATCACAGCCTTCGAAAGCGGCAATGCTATGGTGAAAAAGTACCGTAGATTTCCGCAACCATCGATCTGGGCCGCATCCCACAAATCAGCAGGCAGGCTTGTCTCGAAGAAGGTACGGGCAACGATGATGTTGTAGGCGCTGACTGAGAACGGGATAATCATCACCCAGAAATTATTGTAGAATCCCATCTCCTGCACGGTCAGAAAAATTGGGATCATACCACCGGAGAAGAACATGGTGAATACGAACAGCCCCATGAGTACCTTGCGGCCCCACAAATCCTTGCGGGAGAGGGCATACGCAGCCGGAATATTGACCACCAATCCGAAAATCGTACCAAGCACGGTATAGATAATGGTATTTTTGTACCCAGTCCATACCTCTGCCTGTTTGAACAATTCGTCATAGCCTTCGAGCGTGAATCCCACCGGTAGAATCCACACATGACCGCCTGCCACCGCAGACGGATCTGAGAAGGAGGCGATCACAATAAACCACAGCGGGTAGATCACCAGGAGCAGCATGACAGCACATATGCTGTACAGGACAATATCAAAGAGAAGATCCTTGCCCTGTCGACGCACCTTATGTCGAGTCTTTTTCATCCAGCATCCTCCTTACCACAGGCTGGTTTCACCCAGCTTACCGGTGATGCCGTTCACCAGCAAGAGGAGAGCCAGGTTGATCAGATTGTTGAATAGGTTCACAGCCGTGGACACCGAGTACTGATTGGACTTCATACCCAGCTTGTACACATAGGTCGCAATCACTTCGCTGGTCTGCTGATTCAGCTCGTTCTGCATCAGGAAGACCTTTTCAAAACCAACGTTCATCAGGTTACCGGAGCGCAGGATCAGAAGAATGCAGGCCGTGGGCAGCAGAAGCGGAAGATCAATGTAGATCATCTTCTGCCAGCGAGTAGCACCATCCACCGTGGCTGCTTCATACAACGTCGGATCCACCGAAGACAGTGCTGCAAGGAACACAATGGAATCCCAGCCTGCGTGCTGCCACACATCCGACCACACATACAAACTCGGGAAAGCCGATGCACTGGCCATCAGGTTAGGTGCCGTTTTGCCAAAGGCGTGATAGATCGTGCCAATCAGGCCACGAGAGGGCGACAGCCAAATCAGCAGCAAACCCACCATTACCACCGTGGAGATGAAGTGCGGCAGGTACAGAACTGTCTGGAATGCCTTGCGGAATCGCATAGCAGTGATCTGGTTGATCATCAGTGCCAGCATGATTGGAATGGGGAAACCAGCAATCATGCTATACAAGCTCAACGCAATCGTGTTGCGGATCGTCGTGCTGCACTGGAAAGAGCTAAAGAACCTTTCGAAGTTCTTGAATATCGGATCAATCCAGGGGCTGCCCATGATGCCCAACGCATTCTTGTATTTCTTAAAAGCAATGATCACGCCATACATGGGCTTGTAGGCGAAAATGATCAACAGCACTAATGACGGCAGCAGCAGTAGATACAATCCCCAGTTGCGAGCAATCTGCCGACCAATGCGATTCAGTCTCGCTTGCATCCTATCCCCTCCGTTATATTGGTTAACCGCTTAACGTATTTTGAATATATCACACTTTCTTTTTGATGTCAACCCTCAAAACAAATTTTCTTTGTTATTTGTATCATTCGTGCCTTATTTCGCATATATTATCCATGTTTTCATTGGCAAGGTACAATTCACGTTTTCGTGATTCATCCGTATTCTTCTCATGTTACGTTAAGCGCTTTACCCTGTCTCTTGCTTTTTTTCTTCAGCTATGATACAATATTATAGTAATCAAAATAAGCGAGGTTTCCAGGATGACACTCAAAGAAATCGCCCGAACCGCTGGCGTTAGCACGGCTACCGTATCCAATGTAATTAACGGTAATCTGCATCATGTATCTGCAGATACTGTTGAGAGAATTCAAAATATCATCCAAGAATCCGGCTATGTTCCCAATCAGGCTGCACGCTCCCTTGCCCAGCGCGAGTCAAAAGTCGTAGCAGTTATTATTCAAGCTATCCCCAATGAGAATATTTTTCGCAATCCCTACACCGCCGAATATGTAGGTGCTCTGACAGTTGAGCTTTACCGGCACGGCTATTTTCCGCTGATCCGTTCCACCGACGATTACCGGGACGTTGTGGCAGACCTGCGCGGCTGGAATGTCGCCGGTGCAATCTTCAGCGGTACCTTTCCCCGTCATCTGAAGAATATCAAATCTCTCACGACAGTGCCAACAGTCTTCACCGATTGCTATTTTCGCATTCCCGGCACCAACCACGTTGGCGTGGACGATGTTTCCGGCGGGCAGCTGGCTGGCGACTATCTTGCACAAATGGGACACAAACGCCTCGCATTCATCGCCAACAGCATTGACGAGAGCGACGTTGATCAGCATCGTTTGCAAGGTTTTCGGGAGGGGTTGGCCGCCTATGACATCACTCTGACAGATGATTTCGTCCTCCCCACCCCAGCCAATGTCTACAATCCCGATCTGCTGAAAAACCTGCTTCAGCGTCCTGACGCACCCACTGCATTCTTCTGTGCATCCGACCGTGTAGCCGCTCAGCTGATCCAAACGCTGAATCATCTCAACTACCGTGTGCCGGATGACATTTCCGTTGTTGGCTTCGACAATCTCCCCACCGCCGAACTCACGCATCCCCCGCTGACAACACTCGCCCAGGATATTGATCAAAAGGCTCATTTGGTTGTTGACATGCTCATCCGTCATATTAAGCAGAAAGATCTCGCTCCCGAGCGCACCCTGCTAGGTGTGTGGTTGGTGGAAAGGCAGAGCGTCGCCGATTTGAACAACTAACACCAATGCACACTGCAGATAGCACCATTACGCATAACAATGACATAAACCCAAAGCCGGGCTGAAACAGTTCGGCTTTTCTTCTATACATCGAACCGGTCTGGCCTATCCATGTATAAGCTCATAATCAAGCACCATATCGTCAGCTACACCATCGAAAAGCTTCGTAAGAACAAGCTGCTTAACACAACTACGCTTAGCGATCTATGTCGCATTCTATAATGTCGCATAGAGGAAAGCGTGGCGTATGTCCCGTCAGAGGATAACCAGTTGTTGTGAGCCATACCAAACTTAATACAAAACGGACTAGACGCAACGGCGATGAGCGCGGAGATGGTATGTCTGCCGCCTTTTTACTGTGTTTGTAAAAAATGGACTGCGAGAAAACTAGGTGGTGACGAAATTCTCCTGTTTTAATAGTTGAAGAGAAAATCATCACCACTCTGCTCAGCTTGCTTCGTTCAGCACGACTGCATGGTAAAGGTTGTATCCGGCGTTACTCTTGTCATTGCTGATGCGCTTCATTTTGAGCGGAAGGCATTTCTTCAGGAGAGAATTGAGGCTTGTCAGGTCTTCGTTATAGATTCGGTTGAGTTCGTTGCGGATGGCCGTGCATTCATCACAGGTGAAGCGTTTGGTTGCGTCAGTAATGCCCAGCTTATGCAGGTATTCGGCGGCTTTCTGCTTCCTGGCTTCTTCGATGGAGATGTATAGATGTACGACAGAGTCAGGAAACCACTCCTGAAAAACTGCCTCAATGTGACCGGGGGCCTGCATTGCTCTTTTGAACATATTATGCTCTTGCGTCTGAAGGCATATGCTGAGATCGCGCAAATTGTAGAAGTGAAATGCATTGTCGAAATAGCTGTAGCGCACATAAGCACGCTCATGAACGTGTTCAACATAAGCTGCGACACGCTCACATGTCCGCTCGGTATCAAAAGCGAATGGTTCTGTATTAGCGAAAGGCGGCTTGGTACCGACATTGCCGTAAAAGCTTTTCAAGGGGCGGTTATAGCTGGAAATGATAGAGCCTGGAGATTCGTCACGATATAGGTAAGGTTCATCTTGCCAGCTGGAAAAATAATGATCCTGGGAGTCAACGATGATGTACATGTGTTTGACTCCGCATCGGATTCGGCCAGCCATCTGGATGATGTCGCTTTGGATATGGCTCTCCACATAAAGGTGTTCGATGTCCTCGTTCAGAATGTTGATGCCTTCCTTGTTGCGGGAGGTAGTAAGCCACAGATGAATGTCATCAGGAATCAAGTTATCCTTGGCGATGGATTCCTCAACCTGCTCCATGCGCTTGACGCTGTCCGGGGCATCCTTGGCAAGTTTCTCCCGACCTTCCTCCTTGGAGAATGAGAGGGCTACGGCGGAGGGATCAATGGTAGTTCCTTTGAGAAAGGTGTCAAGCTGGGACGTGTGGTTGGAGAAGTACACAGCTTTCTCACCGTGTTGCATTTGATTGTTGAGTTGTGCTTTGGCTTCCGCACTGGTAATGAAATGAATATTGGCAGGAATGACGTTGATGCATTCATCCATTCGGTTGATGACATGAGGTTCGACGGGGAAGGGGTACTCCCGCATTGGAGCAACGGAGCCGGTCATCATCAGCAGGTTCTTGCAGCGAGGGGCTTTGTGATGCTCAGGATCCTCTTTAGCTGCCTTATGGCGTGTGCAGAATTCACGAATCAGATCATCGACATAGAACGGAGCAGACTGATAAGAGGCATCCGCCACCAAGGAATGGGATTCATCGACGACGATGAGGTCAAACAGCTCCCACAGATGGGTCTTGATGTCCTGAGGGTGATAGACATATTGTAGGTATCGTTCAATAAAGGCATTTGTGCAGGCGAAGCTACGGGGATAGTATGGTTGTTTCCCGTATTGGCTCTCCAGCGTGATTTGCTTGTCGGTGTGGGTGATAGGAATGTATGAGGGGATTGAGATGCGTTGGCGGAACCAGTTCCATTTGCCGACTTTGTCGTCAAGAGGAAGATCATCTTCTGTAAGCAGCTCATTCACTTTTGAGCGACGGGATGTGATGAGCAGGACATACATCGGATCGAGTTTGACTTCGGTACCGTCATGACGCTTATCGGTGTGTCCAGCAATAAGCTGATTGATAAAGTGGTTCTTGCCGCTGCCTACGCCAGCGTATAGCATGGTGAGCAGGTGCGGCTGGATGTCATCGAGATAACTTACGGTGTCGGACAGATGCATGGTTCCCATGTAGTTGATCCTCCTGAGATAATGTACAGAATATTGGCGAGATGGAAATCTTTGTTGGAGTCTCCTATATATGATGGGAACGTTTTGTGGGGGAAATTTTCAGAAAAATAAAAATTTTGTAAATTATATTGCCTTTGGGCCGAAATAACGATGATTTTCCCAATGATTACTGGCAATTTAGAGAACGAGCGTGCGCCGATTTCTGTTGTTGCCGAATGCCTGTTCAAGAAAAAAACGACGAGATATTGCGCGGCAGTCACATGTGAAGTCGGAGGCAAAGAAAAAGCGTCCCGCCGTGATTGGCGAGACGCTCCTATTTTATTCCTTGAATCCGCTGCAGTTAGTTAGTATTTGGCATAAGAATTGGCGTAAGTGGCGTATGAGGTGGGGTTATTCATTGACCTCCACCTCGTCAACCCCAGTCAAATCAAGCCTTTGCTTCCTCTGCTTCCTCATCCTTCTTGCCCATGGGCTTCATGGTGGGGAAGAGCAGCACGTCGCGGATGGTGGCACTGTCGGTCAGCAGCATGACCATGCGGTCCAGACCGAAGCCCAAGCCGCCCGTGGGAGGCATGCCGTACTCCAGGGCGTTGACGAAGTCTTCGTCTACCTCGGCGTTGATGCCCTGGGCCTTGCGGGCTGCGACCTGCTCCTCGAAGCGGCGGCGCTGATCGATGGGATCGTTCAGCTCGGAGAAGGCATTGCCCATCTCGTGGCCGTTGATGAAGAACTCGAAGCGCTCGGTGAGCTCCTTGTTCTCGGGCTTACGCTTGGCCAGGGGAGAAATGTCCACCGGGTAGTCGATGATGAAGGTGGGCTGGATCAGATTGGCTTCGACATACTCGTCGAACAGCGCAGCCAGGCAGTCACCGCGCTTGGCGGTCTTCTCGACGTAGATGTCGCGCTCGTCACAGCAGGCGCGGGCTTCCTCGTCGGACTTCCACTCCGTCCAGTCAACCCCGCAGGCTTCCTTCACGGCGTCAGCCATGGTGATGCGCTTCCAGGGGGCCTTCAGGTGGATGGTCTGGCCCTGATAGGGCACATCGGTGGTGCCCAGGACCTTCAGCGCCACGAACTCGTAGAGCTGCTCGACCATTTCCATGATCTCGTTGTAATCCGCATAGGCCTGATAGGTCTCCACGGAGGTGAACTCGGGATTGTGGGTGGCGTCCATGCCCTCGTTGCGGAAGATGCGGCCCACCTCGTACACGCGCTCAAAGCCGCCGACGATCAGGCGCTTCAGGGCCAGCTCGGTCTCGATGCGCAGGAACATGGGCAGGTTCAGGGCGTTGTGATGGGTGCGGAAGGGACGGGCGGAGGCGCCGATTTCCAGGGTGTGGAGCACGGGGGTGTCCACCTCCAGGTAGCCGCGGCCATCCAGGAACTCGCGCACGGCGGCGATGATCTTGGAGCGCTTGCGGAAGGTGTCGCGCACCTCAGGGTTGACGATGGTGTCCACATAGCGCTGACGGTAGCGCAGGTCGGTATCCACCAGGCCGTGGAACTTCTCCGGCAGCACCTTCAGGGACTTGGTCAGCAGCGTCATGGACTTGACGTGCACGGAGATCATGCCGGTCTTGGTGCGGAAGGGGACGCCCTTCACGCCAAAGATATCGCCGATGTCGCTCTTCTTGAAGGCGGCGTAGGCTTCCTCGCCCAGATCGTCGCGGGTGACGTAGAGCTGGATGCTGCCCTGGCCATCCAGGATGGAGGCGAAGGATGCCTTGCCCATCACGCGGCGGGCCATCATGCGGCCGGCGATGGCGACCTCCACGGGCTCGGCGTCATCCACAAAATTGTCGATGATCTCCTGGGAGTGGTGGGTCACATCGTAGCGGGTGATTTCATAGGGATTCTGACCGGCGTCAATGAGGCCCTGCAGCTTCTGACGGCGGATAATTTCCTGCTCCGACAGCGGCGGAGTCAGGGGCGTTACGGGATAATCAGCCATTTGATGTACAACTCCTGTAATCGTAGTATGGATGCGGACAGCTTCATAGCCCGCGCCATGAGGGCGCGGCAGGTCAACTCAAATCCACGAGCCCAAGCCGCACGCGGCAGGACTTCGGTAAGAAAGTCAACTCAATCGCGAGCCGCCCGCCGGGGCAGCCCACTTGCAGTAGGCGCACGGACCGCTTCATAGCCCGCGCCATGAGGGCGCGGCAGGTCAACTCAAATCCACGAGCCCAAGCCGCACGCGGCAGGACTTCGGTAAGAAAGTCAACTCAATTGCGAGCCGCCCGCCGGGGCAGCCCGGCTTACCGGTGGATGTCCAGAATGCGCAGGGTCAGGAAGCCCTTGGGGATCTCCACTTCAACGGTGTCGCCAACCTTGTGGCCCAGCAGCGCCATGCCGATGGGGCTCTCGTTGGAGATCAGACCCTTGAGGGGATCGGCTTCGTCAGCACCCACGATGCCGTACTCGGATTCCTTGCCGGTGGCGACGTTCAGGTACTTGACGGTGGTGCCCACGGACACATTGTCGGTGTTGATCTCGCTCTCGGAGACGACCACCGCATTGTCGATAATGGCCTTCAGACGGGTGATCTCCGCCTCGTTCTTGGCCTGATCGTTGCGGGCCTCGGTATATTCAGCGTTTTCGGAAAGGTCGCCGAAGCCGCGGGCGACTTCGATGGCGTTGATGATTTCCTTACGCTTGACGTTAATCAGATAGTCATACTGCTCCTGAAGTTTCCGAAGACCTTCCTCTGTCATTACATTGCGCTTTTCTTCAGCCATTGTAAGAACTCCTTTCTACTCGCTGACCCTCTGTTCAGCGGTACAAAGCACCCGCGTTGCCGCGAGTGCATACTAGTCCAGTATTACCGATCTATTATACCCGCAAATACCGGTGCTGTCAACGCTTTCGAGGGAGTTCTTTGGTCATATACGCCTCGTTTTTCATGCGGAATCCTGCCTTTTTGTAGGCGGACTGGGCAGCGAGGTTCTCTGCGCCGGTCAGCAGGTGGAGCTCATCTGCGCCGTAGACGCTGCGCAGGTGTGTCTCCAGAAACGCAAGCATCCCGGAAGCCAGCCCCCGCCGGCGGTGAGGTTCCGCCACATACATCTCCGTTACCTCAGCAACGGGTGCGGCGTAGCAGAATGAATGGTGCACCTGGGCGCAGCAGAAGGCAACGGCATCGCGCCCGGTTTCGGCGACAACGACGATCTCCGGCGAGGCTGTCAGGCTGCGGCGCACATCCTCCGCAGAGACGTTTTTCACCCCGTTGAAGGCGGCGTTCAGGCGGAGGAGCGCTTCGGCATCCTCGGGGCGGGCAAGGCGGAATTCTGGCATGGTCGGACCTCCTTTCAGGATGGGAATATCATAGCACAGGCGTTGCGGTTTGTCATCCGCTGTGGTATAATACCGGGTGAAAATCAAGTATGACACTGAGGTGTTTTTCCTATGAAGCGCATTGCCCTGCTTGCCACCGGCGGCACCATTGCCTGCCGGCAAACGCCAGATGGCTTGACCCCTGCGCTGCGTGCCAGCCAGATGCTTCACAGCGTACCCTGCCGTGCGGATGTGGAGATCATCCCGAGGGACGTTTTCTCCATGGATTCCTCCAACATCCAGCCGGAGGAATGGTCGATCCTGGCCCGGGCGGTGCACGCTGCCATGGAGGACTGCGACGGCGTGGTCATCACCCATGGCACGGATACCATGGGCTACACGGCGGCAGCTCTTTCCTATATGCTGCACGGCCAGACCAAGCCCCTCATCCTGACCGGCTCCCAGCTGCCCCTGGGCGCGCCGCTGTCCGATGCGGAAACGAATCTCTCCTGTGCCATTGAGGCGGCCTGCAAGGGCGTGCCCGGCACCTATGTGTGCTTCGCCCGCAAGCTGATCCACGGCACCCGCGCGGTCAAGACCCATACGATGTCCTTTGACGCCTTCTCCAGTGTGAACCGCTCCCTGGCGGGCATCGTCGATTCCGAGGGCGTGCGGTTCCTGCGGCCGCAGAAGATCAGCGGACCCTATCTGTTCCGCCCGGAGGTGGACAGCCGGGTTTTCCTGCTCAAGCTGGTGCCCGGTACTCAGCCGGATGTGCTGGACTTTGTGGCGCAGGCCGGTTATCGGGGCCTGGTGATCGAAGCCTTTGGCCTGGGAGGGCTGCACTATATCCGCCGCAATCTGGTGGAAAAGCTGCGGATGCTGCGGGAGAAGGGTGTGCGCATCCTGGTGCTGACTCAGTGCATGTATGAGAAGGCTGATCTTTCCATTTATGAGGTGGGCACGCAGCTGCTGAAGACGGATGTGATCTCAGGTCAGGACCTGACGACGGAGGCTGCCGTAACGAAGCTGATGTGGGCCCTTGCCCAGGACAATACCGACGAGCTGCTGATGACGGATCTGTGCGGGGAAATCCGGCAGGAAGGTTAAGTACAGCCGGGGCAGGAAAATGGGTGTCGAGAGGGCCGATGGCCCTTCGCAGGGTCAAGGGACAGCGTCCCTTGCCGCCGGAGGCAGCCCCGCGCCGCAGCGCAAAGACCCGTGCGCCTTTCGCGGAATCTCTGATTCCGCCGAAACAGCTCGCCCATCTCTAAAAGAAACGGAATACCTCCCCCAAAAACGCACATTCCCGACAGACTCGCACGTCTTGCGAATCTGCCGGGGATTTCCTTATGCCAGATAATCCCGGGCCAGCACCAGCGCCACGCTGGCCGTCCAGGTATACGCCAGATCGCGCAGCCCCTTGCCGGTCAGCGCGTCATAGTTCTCCGCAAAGCCGTTGGCAGCCGCCATGTCCACAAAGCGGCGGGCAGCCTCCTGCGCCAGCTCAGCCGCGCCGCACTTCTCCAGGCCGTCGATCATCAGCAGGGTGCTGGGGGCCCAGATGGGGCCGCGCCAGTAGCCGTCGTCACGGTAGAAGGGGCTGGCCGGACTCTCGGTGGCAAAGCCGTGGGCGGTGAAGAATTTCTCGCTCCCGACAAGGCTGATCACCTTCTCGCGGACGCGTGCCGGCAGCCGTTCGCCCAGTACGAGGATCTCATAGGGCAGCAGGCTCTCGTTCTCCACGATCTGGCCGGTGGAAAGCTGGATGGCGACGGGGAGATCATCCCGGAAGCAGCGTGCCAGGAAGACCTCCAGATGATGGTCCGCCTCTGATTGCCAGCGCTGCGCGTCCTCCGTCCGATTCAGCCGGCGCGCCAGATCGCTGAGCATCTCCATCTGGACGATCATGAAGGCCTGCAGCTCCGGCGTGGCAATGGGAGGCAGCAGGGAAAATGCAGTGGCATTATCCCAGCCGGAATCATTGCCGTGGTTGTAGTAATACAAACCGTCGCGGCGGCGGAAGTTCATCCACCACAGCGTCCAGCGGGAGAGGAAATCATAGGCCTCCTCCAGCTGCCGGGGGGAGAGGGTCATGTGTGCCATCAGGCGGCGGAGCGCCCAGCCGTGGATGGGCGGCTTGCAGTAATTCCAGATAACGTGCTGACTGCTGATGCTGTCAGGCAGCCGGCCGCTGACGTCCTGATGATCCGCCATGATGATATAGGCGTCCCAGGCTATCTCCGGATGGCAGTCGGCCAGGGCTAAGGCGTTGAAGCAGTGATCCCAGCTCCACACATTGTTCATCCAGTTCTTGGACATCAGCATGCCCTCGCGGCGGAGGAAGCCGTCGGGACGCACCAGGCAGCTCCAGTCGACGTAAACCGCCAGATCACCCATGGCGCGGCAGGCCTCGGGCAGGGCGGGGAAGGCGCTGCGGAAGGTGCGGAAATCCGCATCCGTGCGGGCGCGGGCCGCGTCGAAATCCTCCTCGGGCAGCACCTGATCCCACTCGGTTTCGATCTCCAGAAGGGCAAAGCGGAAGCCTGCGTCGCCTGAGAAGGTCAGGCGGGACCACAGGGAGCTGCTCTCCTCCCACTGCTGATCCAGCTCGCAGTCGCCGTGCTGGGGGACGATCAGATACTGGCAGTTGTTTTTGTAGCAGTTGGCCATGTACAGGGTGCGGCCTTCGTGCAGCAGGGGATAAATGTAGTCATAGGGGCCGTTCTCGGTGAGAAAATCCAGGGTGAGGCTGCAGCCGGGGCCGCCGCGGAAGAGCAGCGTCCGGTCGTTGGCGAAGCAGCATTCCAGGACCTTGCCGCCGTTTTCCAGGCGCAGGGCGGCGTCCTCCAGCAGCGAGGCGGGCATGCAGGGTTCGCCGGCACAATGCAGGGTCAGCCGGGCGATCAGCGGCGTGATGGTGCTGTTGTGCAATGTGCGCAGGTGCAGGCTCGCTGCGTTGCCGTAGCCGTGATGATTCTCGTTCAGAAAGGACAGTGCCAGGTAGGAGCCGCGGCAGGAATAGGGCGTCTGCCGCAGGTCGAGGGGATGAATCATGGGAAGCCCTCCAATATTATATGTCGTCATTTCTCCGCAGAAGCAGATCGTATGAATAGGCGTCGCCCTGATAGCTTTCGCTGCGCCGCTCCACAAACTCTGTGAAGCCGAACTTGCGGTACAGGTGTCTTGCGCGGAGGTTGTCATCCTCCACGCCGATGGTGATTTCCCGGTAGCCGCGGGCCTCGATGGCGTCGATCACGCCGCGGAGCAGCAGCTGTCCGTAGCCGCGGCCCTGTCTGTCCTCCCGGATGCGAAAGGCAGACAGATACGCCCGCTGTCCCTCTGCGGCAGCCAGATGATCTTCGCTGCGCCAGGTAACGTGCAGCTCGCCGATGAGATCGCCGTCCTCCAGCAACAGGTAGATGCTGAATGCGCCGGAATCAATCAGCTGTGCATTTTCGGCAATCATGGCTGGCACGTCATTGTAATCGAACAGCTTCGTCAGCGCCATCAGCTCGGAGGATTGCATGGGGCGGAGAATCAGCTCAGGCATGGCGATCCTCCTCAAACAGCCGTTCCACTGCGCTGAACAGGCTCTCCCGGATGTTCGGGAACTGGGCGCGGCTTGCGCGGATGAACTGCTTCACGTCCTCCCGGCGGGTTGCGCCGTCGGCGGGGCAGGGGTTCTTCGCCACCGGCAAAGCATATTTGCGCGTGAAGCCGATTACGTCCCGCTCCTCCACATAAAGCATGGGCCGCAGCACAGCCAGGCCGGTTTTGTCCAGCTGCGTCACCGGCGGGAAGCATTCGCAGCGGCCCTCCTGCAGCAGATTCATCATCAGGGTCTCAATGAAATCATCCTTGTGGTGAGCGTAGGCGATCTTTGTGCAGCCCAGGGAGAGTGCGGCTTCGTTGAGTGCGCCCTTGCGCATCTTCGCGCACAGGCTGCAGGGGTTTTTCTCCTTCCGTTCCTCAAACACAATCTGATAGATCTGTGTCTTCACCTGATGGAAGGGCACCTGCTGTGCCTGACAGAAATCGGCCATTTGCCGGAGTGCCTCTTCCGGCATGCCTGCGCCCACATCCACGTGGATGGCCTGCAGCTCAAAGGGGATGGGGTAAAACCGGCGCAGCGCAGCCAGACCCATCAACAGGCAGAGGCTGTCCTTGCCGCCGGACAGGCCTACGGCGATCCGGTCGCCGGGCTGGATCATGTCATACCGCTGAATGCATTGCCGCAGCAGGCTTGTCAGCCTTTGCAGATCCATGGACATTAGAGGCTCGCTCCGATCTTTTCAAGATGTTCCCGGGCGGCGATGGCGTTGCCGGGGTTGGTGTTCTCCAGCGTCATGGGGATATCATGGGCTTGGGCCAGCGCGCACAGCGGGGCATAATCCATATCACCCAGACCGCAGGCGCAGCTGACAACGTTGGAGAAAACGTCCGTATTGGGGACGGAGGCCTTCAGCTGCTGACCGCGCTCCTGTGCAAAGGGGATGAAGTCCTTCATGTGCAGCAGGGAGACATGGTTGCCCAAACGCTCGATGCCATCGGCGATGATGGCTTTGGCGCTGTGCACATTATCCTCGGAAAGCAGGTTGACTGCATCCAGGATCACCCGCAAATTGGGGGAATTGACCGCCTTCAGCACCCTTTCGCAGCGCTCTGGCGTGGAAACGATATGGCGGATGACCGGTTCAATGGCGAAGCGTTGGCCGACCTCCTCGGCATAGCGTACCACGGGGGTCACGCGGTCGATGAACAGCTGAAGCGCTTCCTCCGTATAGCACTCCGGGCAGGTCTTGTAGCCGGTGTTGGGGGCGCCGGTTTCCGTGCCGACCAGCGTTGCGCCGATTTTCTTTGCAAAGCGGAGGTGAGCTTTGTAGATCTCGACCGTCTTCTCGTGACTTTCCAGATCGGGGGAGCACAGGTTCAGATAGCAGCCCAGCAGAACGCAGGTCTGGCCGTTCCGTTCCAGCTCGGCGCGGACGGAGGCGGCCAGCTCATCGGTCAGCAGCGCGGGTGCGTCGGCCATCTTGAAGCCGGGGATGACTTTGCTCATAGCGATGTGTACACAGGTGAAGCCCTGGGCCCTGGCGGCAGCCAGGTGCTCGGACAGCGTGGAGCCGGCGGTATCGTGAAGGCGGATGCCGATATTCATAGGGGGAGCCCTCCTTGGTGATGTTTTTCTACATTAATATATAGTATAGCGCAAGTTGGACAAAATGGAAAGAGTGAAAATCCGGGAGAATGACTCGGTCATGTAGGGCGGAGTGTGGTGTGCCGGAAAGATGGGGCGAGGCTTGTGAGCATAGGCATGCTCGGAAGATAATGCTTTGGGCTGCGTCCAAAATACGAATAATAGCCTGGGAAGCAAGGGGAATGGGCTGAAAATATATCAGAATTCTTGCGTTTGTTTTTGGCGGAATGTTCGTGAATCCCAAAAAGAATAAGAAAATTGCAAAAAAAGTTGAAAAAGGCTGTTGACATTTCCTTTGGGAGGTGTTAATATATTCAAGCTGACTCGCGCGGGGAACCGCCGGGAAGGCACTGAACCTTGAAAACGATACAGACAAGAAAGAAACGCAAAGATAGAGACAGTAATTCCGAATGAGTTGAAACTTGGCCGGGGAAACCGGTTAAGAAATAAACAGGA
>JAFQIB010000029.1 GCA_017397765.1 Clostridia bacterium
ACCCTTCTTCATCTCGCCGCCGTACCAGGTGTTCAGGATGACCTGCTCCTTGGAGGTGATGTTGAAGATGGCAGCGGTCTCGGAGTTGAGGCCCAGCTCCTTGTAGTTCACAACCTTGGCCTTGGCGGCGTTGTAGGAGACGAAGTCGGGCTCAAAGTTGGCCAGCTCCTCCTCGGTGGGGTTGATGAACATGTTCTTCACAAAGTGAGCCTGCCAGGCCACTTCCATAATGAAGCGGATGGCCATGCGGGAATCCTTGTTGGTGCCGCAGAAGACGTCCATGACGTACAGCTTCTTGTTGGACAGCTGCTCCTGCGCCAGGCGCTTGCACTCGGCCCAGGCTTCCTGGGAAGCGGGCTTGTTGTCATTCTTGAACTCGTCAGAGGTCCACCACACGGTGTCCTTGGAATTCTCGTCCATCACGATGAACTTGTCCTTGGGGGAGCGGCCGGTGTAGATGCCGGTCATGACGTTGACGGCGCCCAGCTCGGTCAGCTGGCCCTTCTCAAAGCCCTCCAGGGCGGGGTTCATCTCTTCTTCAAACAGCTTCTCGAAGGAAGGATTGTGCACAATCTCGGTGGTGCCGGTGATGCCGTACTTGGTCAGGTCAAGCAGTGCCATGATGCAAACAACCTCTTTTCTCAAAATATGTATGGGTGAAATGATTGCCCGGGAAATGGACAACCACTTATTCCCTCAGCATACATAGTACACCATTGTTAAGGAAAAATCAAGCCATATCCCGCAAAAATTTTATTGAATCCCGGACGAACAAAACACGCCTCCGGAACGGTGTCGAAGGCGTGCTGTCCATGTGGGAAATACGGGGGGAAGTTATCTTTTTTCATAAATCAGGGAACGACGGGCAGAAGCGGCATCAGAGCCATGGGGGAAGAACTGGATTTGCCTGTCATCCACCATAATGACCCCGGTGGACCCCCTGACGACCTGCTGGGACAAAACCAGCTGCACCAGCCTGGCGGAAAGCTCCGGGCCGCCGCCACGGGTCAGGCAGTCCTTCCAGAGGGTGAATTTGCAGCCTTCTGCCGCGCGGGAGCACATAAAGGAGCGTTGGGTTTCCAGCACGCTGCCTTCCTTGCAGACGGGACATTTGCAGCCATCCACCACGGTACCCTTTGCAACGAATTTCTGGGTGAACTTCTTTTTGCGGCCGTCGTCCGGGAATGTCACATTGGCGCGGTTATTGCGGGCATAATTGACCAGGAAGGTGGAGAATTTGCGGATGCTCTCCATGAACTTGTCTGCGTCCTGCCTGCCGTCGGTGATCTGATCCAGCGCCAGCTCCCAGCGGCCCGTCATTTCGGGGGAGGCGATCTCCTGGGGCATGATGGCGATGAGTTGAACACCCTTGTCCGTGGCGACAATGGTCTTTCCCTTGCGTACGGCATATCCGACCTTGATCAGCCGCTCAATGATGGCGGCGCGGGTGGCGGGTGTGCCGATGCCGCTGCCCTTCATCTGTCGGGCCAGTTCCTCGTCCTCCAGCTCCTTGCCGGCGTTTTCCATGGCGGCCAGCAGGGAAGCGTCGTTCATGTGGGCGGGCGGCTTGGTCTTGTCCTCCTTGACGGCAGCGGATTTGACCGTGCGCTGGTCGCCTGCCTGCAGGGGCGGCAGGGCGACCTCTTCTTCCTCGCCGGTCTTCTTTTTGTTTGCTTTGGCCTTGGGCGGATTGACCAGCGGCGGCACGTCATGCCAGCCGCTGACAATGACCACGCGGCCGTTGGTGCGGAAGTGATGGGGCTGCTTTTCTCCCGGCACTTCGGTGATGACCTTGGTCGCATCATACTCGCACCAGGGATAGAATGCCGCCAGCATTCTGCGGGCAACCAGATCGTACAGCTGCTTTTCATCCTCGGAGAAGGACTCCGGATTCACCCGCTGGGTGGTCGGGATGATGGCATGGTGATCGGTGACCTTGGTCTGATCGACCGTACGTTTGCTGACCGGCAGCTTCCCATCCGGCAGCGCGCCGGGGACAAGGGCCTGATACGCCGCGGGCAGCTGCCGCATGGTCTGCACGACGCGGGGAATCATATCCGGCGGCAGATAGCGGCTGTCGGTACGGGGATAGGTCAGGGCCTTTCGGGTTTCATAGAGGCTCTGGGCGACCTTGAGGGTTTTGTCTGCTGTGAAGCCGAGCAGACGGTTGGCGTCCCGCTGCAGGCTGGTCAGATCATACAGCTGGGGCGGCGGCTCCTTCTTGCGGACCGTTTCGGCGGACAGCACCCTGGCGGGCTTGCCCTTGATTTCCTCCGCAATGCGCCGGGCAGCGTCGATCTTGGGGATATGGGTGTCCGGCTCCAGCTTCTCATGGAACCAGGTGCCCTTGTAGTCGCCGAAGTCGGCGGTGACGGTGGCATATTCTTCGGGTTTGAAGTCCTCGATCTCCCTGCGCCGCTTGACCAGGATCGCCAGGGTCGGGGTCTGCACCCGGCCCACGGAGAGCAGGGTGTCATATTTCAGCGTAAAGGCGCGGCTGGCGTTCATGCCGACCAGCCAGTCCGCCTGGGAACGGCACTGGGCGCTGCGGTACAATCCGTCATACCGTTCGCCGGACTGGATGTTGCGGAAGCCCTCCTGAATGGCCTCGTCCGTCATGGAGGAGATCCAAAGCCGGTCAAAGGGCTTCCTGCACTTTGCCTTGGCATAGATGTAGCGGAAGATCAATTCGCCCTCGCGGCCCGCGTCCGTTGCGCAGACCAGACGATCTGTATCGGCGGCGTTGATCAGCTCCTTGACCACCTTGTACTGATCCCGGGAGGAGGCAATGACCTTCAGCGGGATATCCTCCGGCAGGATGGGCAGCGTATCAAACTGCCACTTCTTGTACTTTTCATCCAGCTCGTCCGGCTCGACCAGCGTCACCAGATGGCCCACGGCCCAGGTGACCACCCACTGATCGTTCATCAGGCAGCCCTGTCCGCGCTGGGTACATTTCAGGACGCGGGCGATATCCCGCCCGACGCTGGGTTTCTCGGCGATTACTACGGTGCGGCCCATGGGCATGCCTCCTTCCGGACGATGTTGACAAGGTATTGTATCATGTTTGACGCTTCCGTGCAAGCGTGGTATAATCAACAAAAGAATTGCCTGCCGGCTGCTCCTGACGGGAAGGATTGCCTGTGCGGACAAATTCAAACGAGCCGTGGATGCCGCGGATGAAGAATGAGGGCTGGATATGACGCGTGTAGGCGTGATGACCTTTTTGCACAATGATAACTATGGTTCGATCCTGCAGGCCTGGGCGCTGCAGCAGACGCTGATGGATATGGGCTATGAAGCTGTCCATATTGACTATGCACCCTCCCAAAAGGAAAAAATCCGCAATCTGCTGACCAGCGGTAATTCGCCCAGGCTGATCCTTGAAGGCATGCGCAAAAAGAGCGCCACCGGCAAGATGCACGGCGGCTTTGATGAATTCCGCAGCAAAAATATCCGGACCACAGCGCCCTGCCGCGATCGTGCGGCGCTGGCAGCAGCGGCGAAAGCGATGGATGTGCTGGTCTGCGGCTCGGATCAGATCTGGTCGCCGGTATGGCTGAATCCTGCGTACTTCCTGGATTTCTCTGACAAGCCGAAGGTCTCCTACGCGCCCTCCCTGGGGGTGAAGGAGATGCCCAAGGCCGGTAAGCAGCGGAAAATCGCCCGGCTTGTCAAAGGCTTCTCCGCTCTGTCCGTCAGGGAGCAGGAGGGCGCTGCGCTGCTGAAGCGCATGGCAGGGGTGGAGGCGGCCGTGATGCCTGATCCTGTGATGCTGGTTGGCAGGAGCGCCTGGGAATCCCTGATGGAGACCGAGCATGCCGGTGAAAGGTACATTCTGTGCTACTTCATCGGCGACGACCCCGCCTATTGGGAGACCGTGCGGGCTGAGGCAGAGAAGGAAAACTGCGCCGTACGGGTGATTCCCCGCACGGAGGGCGCCCGCAGCGCCGGCTATCCGCTGGAGGAAAATGTGCCGCCGCAGCGCTGGCTGAGCCTGATCGGCCATGCAGCCCATGTGGTGACGGACAGCTTCCACGGCGCGACCTTCTCCGCCATCCTCAACCGGCCCTGCACGATCGTCCGCCGTTACCGGGAGGATGATCCGGAGAGCAAGAACAGCCGCATTGATCAGCTGCTCCGCAGCCTGAACGTCACGGACCTGGAAGCGCCCGACTGGCAGGCGGTCAACTGCACACTGGAACAGAATGCACAAAAAGCAAAGGCCTGGCTGAAGGACGCAGTCAATCAAGCAAAGCCCTGAGCGCTGCAGGAAGGGGAGACACGATGTGCAGCCCCTCCATGGTCAGCGGATGGGTCAGCGTCAGCTCGTGGGAGTGGAGGGCAAAGCGCCCCGGCAGCTCCGGCAGCTCTGTCCCATAGAGAAAATCACCGCAGACCGGGCAGCCCAGATGGGCCATGTGCACCCGGATCTGATGGGTGCGGCCGGTCTCCAGCCGCAGCCGCACAAGAGAGCGTCGGGCGGATTCCTCCAGCACCTCGTAATGGGTGACGGAGGGCTTGCCGTCCTCGCGGATCAGGCGGCGGATGCTGGCTGCGTCCTCCTTGCCGATGGGGGCGTCGATCACGCCGGATCGGGCGGGTAAATGGCCCTCGACGACGGCGAGATACCGCCTGGCAAAATCATCGGAGTGGAGCAGCTTCTGAAGCCGGTGCTGGACATGTGCGTCCTTGGCGACAATCATCAGGCCGCTGGTTCCCTTGTCCAGGCGGTTGACCGGCCGGTAGACAAAATCCTCCGGGCAGCCCAGGTGGGCATAGAGGGCGTTTTCCAGCGCATTGTCGGGATGGTTTACGCTGGACTGGCTGGCCAACGGGGCCGGCTTGTCGATCACATACAGATGCTCATCCTCATAGGGGATCACCAGCGGGAGCGGATAAGGCTTGACCTGATAGACCGGGGTGTTGTCCCGGAAGCGAATGCAGACCGTCTGCCCCTCGCGGACAAAGACGTCTACCGGCTCGGGCCTGCCGTCCACGGTGATGCGGCCGTCCCATTTGGCGCTCTTCATGGCAGAATAGCTGACCCCCATGACCTGACGCAGGATATCGCGCAGGCGGCGGCCGGATTCGGATGCGGTAATGATGTGTTCCATCGTATCAACTCCTGCGGCCATTATACCGCCAAAGGGACAATTCAGCAAGTCCGGATGACAATTCAGGCGGGTTCTGTTGCGCAGATTGACTGGTTGCTTTACAATATCGACTGAGGTGATCGTATGAAATGCCCCAACTGCGGCGCGGCCTGTGAGCGGGAGGCCAAATACTGTGCGTATTGCGGAACGCCTCTGGACTTTTCTGCCCAGACGGAAAAACAGATCCACATCCATTATCATCAGGAACGGCAGCCTGAAGCGCAGGTGCGGGTGGAGACGGTATATGTTCCGACGGAACGCAAGAGCGATCGAAGCCGAGGGATCGCCCTGGTGTTGTGCTTTTTCTTCGGCATCTTCGGTGTACACCGGTTTTACCTGGGAAAAATCGGCACGGGCGTTCTCTATTTGCTCACGCAGGGTCTGCTAGGCTTTGGCTGGCTGGTGGATCTGCTCTCTCTGCTGATCGGAAATCCCAGGGATCGGCAGGGTCTGCCGGTGAAATGGTCATAAGACAACGGCTTCCCCGAAAGCTGAATCGGGGAGGCCGCTGTTTTTATGTGAGCGGAAGTCTGATCTGGTGGATACCGCCGTCGTCGATGAGTTTGATTTCAGCCGGGCTGATTTCATCACCGTCCAGGGAGGCTGCTGTCAGACGACGATCTGCACTGATGCGCCAGGTGGTGCTGCCCTCGCGGAGCGTCAGGGTGAAGTCTTCCCAGTCCGCAGGGACACAGGGAGAGAGGCGGAGGCTGCTGCCATGCCGGCGCAGGCCAAAGATATGCTTCACGATGCAGGCATAGAGCAGGGATGCTGCCTGATCGCCGCCATCCGCTGCAGCCTGGCCTGCTTCCAGGGGCGCAGCGTACATGCCGCCGTGCAGCAGATAAGGGGCGCAGCGGAAAACGGCTGTGCGCTGCGGCGTATCCGTATGATGCAGCGGGTTGAGGGCGCGGAGCAGCTCAAAGGCGTCTTCATGGCGGCCTGCGGCAAAGAGGGCGTGCAGGGTGAGCACTGCATCGACAGTCTTCATGCCGCCGTTTTCCGGAGAACCGGGCAAGGGCGGTAAATCTGCTGTCTCCATCCTTCGGATGAGGCCGTGGGGCCGGTCATACAGTGTGCTCCAGCAGCGCTCCAGGGCTTGGCGCGTGCGATGGTTGGGCCCGAAGGCAAGCATGGCGAGGCACTGTGTGGTCAGACAAAGGGGCGTCCCGTAGTGATCCGTATGCCAAAGATGCGTATCGGCAGTATTGAGCAGCTGGCGCGACAAAGCCTGCATTGCTTCGTCAGGCTGCAGCCTGTTCATGGCCTTTGCTGCCAGCGCCAGAAGAAAAACGGCGTTTGGCGGTGTATTACTTGCAGTTATTTGTTTCGGATCACCCGATTCCAGCTCGTGCCGGAACCATGTCAGGAGCGTGCTGTCCCGTGACGGCAGGGTTGCGTCCAGGATCGCATCGTCTTTGGTGACGCGGACATACTCATCCGTCAGCAGCAATAGCGGCAGCCAGATCTGCTGCTGGGAGGAATGAAGGGCCGTTTGCAGAATGGTCCGCTTTGCAGCTTGTGCGTCAAGCTGGATGAGTGCGGCGATCCTCAGCCAATCCTCCGTCTGGACAGCCTGCCGGGGCAGGATGCTGTTGAACAATCTGTCGAAGGTATCTTCGGGGGTTGTGACGGTCAGTCGATCAAGCTGCCGGGACAGCTGCAGCTGGGCGGAACGCAGCAGCGCAGAAGCACCGGCGGATTGAACCTGCACAAGCGTGCGCTTCACCGCCTCCGGATCGCGAGCGAATCCGGACAGCCAGACAGCCTTGCCGCTGGCGTGGGGAGCAAGCTGCAGACGATGGGTCAGAAAGGCGGTTGTGCCGCCGGCTGCGTCGGCCTGTCCGCAGAGGGCCGGGCCAGTCATGCCAAAGCTATGGATGCGCCGGGCTTCCCAGCCTTCACCGGCCAGCCAGGCCTGTGACGTGAGCTCAGCGCTGTTTGTCATCACGATGCCGGGCTCACAGCGCAGAGGCGCGCCCTCGTCACTGAGCTTGGCAGCGACATAGACCGTCACTGTGATTACCGCATCCGTTGCGTTGCGCAGCCGGAGAATCCGTTGGGCGCAGCGGTGCGCGGGAATGCAGGCTGCGGTCAGCCGGACGTCCAGGGTATCAGACCATGCTTCCCAGCTGGTATGCGCTGCAGCCATGCGGACGGAGCGGGGCAGCTCGGGCGAGAAGGGTGACAGCCATGTTTCGTCCTCCAGCTGCAGAAAGACCTGTTCTGCAAAAGGGCTTTGCAAGCCGCTTTCGTCTGTGGATTCCGTATAGACTTTGGTATGATGCCGGTTTGTCCAGGCAGCGGGTGTGGCTTCACCGGGCTTCAGCTGAATGATATAATCTCCTGTATCCGGGTCAAAGCCGCCGTAGGAGCCGGCATGAATGAGCGCCTGCTCCGGCAGTAATGCCGGGACGGGTGCTTTTCCGGCGGAGACGGATTCCGGATAAGCGGGTTGCACAGAGAATAGCTGTTCAGCCAGCGGTCTGTTCGCGTGCAGATGCCAGGCCAAGGGGTGGTTTGCGGCATCCTCCGGTGAAATGAAGACCAAGTTGTCCTCCGGGAGAAATCCTTCGTACAGCTGCTGGATTTCTGTAATCAACGAGTCTTCACAGACCACCTGAAGGCTTGGCGCATAGCCATGCAGCTGATACCAGCGCAGGACGGTCTGCAGATCCTCCAGCGCCTGACGGTCTGCTCCGGACAGATGGAGAATCGGGCATTTCGCAGATTTGAACAGTGGATAGCAGACAGAGGCCAGCTTTGTTTGTGCAGCGCTGATGGGGATGCTGGCGGCAGCTGCTGTCTGCTGCATTGCGCAGAGGCTGCGCAGACCTGAAAGCTCAGTCAGGGACGGGGGTGTAGTTTCCGTCATAGCGGTCGTGAACCAGAGCGTGATCTGGCCCCGACCACCCAGCTGAAACTGTCCGCGGAAGGACAGACAGGGGCTGCCGGAAGCCAGGCATATGTCAGCGGAAGCATGCTCCAGGCTGGCCGGGCAGTGAAGGGTACCGTTCCGGCCCAGAAAGCTTACTGCGTCTGTACAGGCGTGGAGCTTGTACGGCGGTACCGAGGCGCTGATGGTGTGATACAGGCCGCGGTCACAGCCGCGCGCAAGCAGACACAGCTTGCCGGGCTCGGGACGGGCAGCTTCCAGCGTGTCGGCGGGGACGCCCAGACCCGGCAGCAGAAAACTGGCGGCCTCAATGCTTCTGTCGCTGGTGGAAAGGTTGGTAATCACCAGGATGTGAAGCGCTTGCTGCCGGACGGAATCAGCCATGACGATCAGCTCGGCTTTCAGGCTGCCTGTCAGCTGCTCATAGCGGACCTCTCCGGCTGCAAAAACTGCGTCGCCGCCAAGTCGTGGATCTCCGAGCCGGTATACCCGTCCTTCATCTTTGAGGTAAAGCTGTAATCCATGGGGCTCATCAGGCGGTGCTTCCTGCGTCAACGGAATATCCCCGCAGCGGATATCGCTGAACTGGGCAGCGTTTGCTGCGATGGAGAAAACTGCGTCACCCAGCAGCGCAGTACAGCAGGGAGTGCGCATCGCGTCAATGCAATGCTCCGATGCATGATCGGGAACCGGCGTGTGGCGGTGCGGCTGCAGGGCCGGAAGCGTGATGGGCATGGCAGCCGTTTTCAGAAGCGGCAGACAGGCTTCCACTTCGGGCAGGCTTGTGAAGTAACGCTGGATCGGCGCATCGGCAAGCAAATGGGCCAGAGACAGGAGGATCACCCCCTGATGAAAGGTATCCTGCAGCTTGACCAGTGACGCGCCTTGGGTCAGGTCGATGGCATCCGCAAATCCAAGCGGCCCCAAAGCGCCCTTTGCCTGAAACTGAAGCAGGCAATCTGCAGCCTCCCGGGGCATGAAGGGGAGGCACAGCGCAGCTGCATAAGGGGTGAAGACCGGCGCGAAAGCTGCGGCGCTCAGCGCGGCTGAGGCAACACCAAAGTGATCCCGCTGATACCGCAGCTGCGGATCAAATTTCCAGCAGGCGCAGGCGCTCTGGCCCCAGAGATTGTCCCGACCACTTTGGCGAAGCTGCCGGAGATAGGCGCAAGCCGTATTTTCGTCAATGGGAAAGAACAGCGCCGGCATCAGATGCGCGACAGCGTCCCCGTGCATCGACAGGGGGAGCAGGACGCCGGAGCGCCGGACGCAGGGCTGCTGAAGCTGCTGAAAATGACTTGGAGGAATCATTCCGCGGGCACAGGCTGCCAGGGAGAGCAGCAAAGCCTCATCCGTGAAGACAGAAACATCATCCGTTCCCTGACCGTTTTCATCGATGCTGCGATGAAACAGCCCTGTATCCGGATCATAAAGCGCCGAAAGGTCGATCTGTTGTATGAGCTGTTCCATTTTGCTTGAAATGCCGTGCAGCGCATCGGGCAGCTCAGGCAGCCAGCAGCGCAGCGCCTGAGCGGTCGTCATGAGGGCAGCCAGATAAAACCCGGTGGGACCGGCCTGTGCGCTTGCATCCAAAATGGTCAGGGACGGCAGGGCATAGCTTGAACAGGGAATCCCCAAGGGCATGGGCAGGCTGAAGAGCTGCTTTGTCATGCTTTGTATCCGTTTGGCGGCATCAGGCGCGGAGAGATAGCCCAGCTCCTTCGTGCAGACAAGGGCAAGCAGCGATGCGGCGATGGCTTCCGGCGTGGTGGAAGGGCTGGCGCCGAGTGGGGGATCGTGCTGAATGGCAGCAGTGGGCAGCGCATGCTGTGCGGATGCGGCGGTGTCGAAATACTGCCAGGTGGAGGCTGCCAGAGAATCCAGCAGAACTTCCTGCGGTTCCTCCAGCCCATCGGACGGGAATACCGGTGCATCCATGTATTTGTGCGCGAGGGGAAAACAGGCAAACAGGATGCCCAAAGCAAGGGAGGGAACCGCGAACCCGGGGAATGCAAGCCCCAGAGCGGTCAGAATCGTTGCAGCGAGCCCCTGTGCCCATACTTCCGCAGACAGCCAGGCGCGCTGCTTCCGGTGGGGTCCGCGCACAGCATCCCAGATCGCACAAAGCTGCACTGTCATCTTTGTCGGCAAGAGCGCCAGATGGCAGATTGCATGCAGGAAATCTCTCGGCCTGTACAGGGAAGACAGGAGCTCGGGGGATGCGAGCGCAAGCAGAAGCGTCAGCCAGCGCTGGAACACAGCGCTATAGAGAATCAGGAGGCACCTTGCGAGCGGTACAAGGGAATCGCGAAGCCCTTCGCGCAGTTGAAAGCGCGCCAGGTAGGAAAGCGGATTCCGGATCAGCCCAGCGGCTGTCTGCACATGGGGCAGCTGCCATTGCCACAGCCGCCAGGCCCGATGCACGGAGGCATAGCGGCTGTCCCAGGTAAGCGTTTCGTCAGGACGCTGCAGATATGTGCCGGGGACTGCCGCATGACCGGCCAGCGCCCCCAGGAGCGCATCTGCATCCTGAAGGTCATCAGCGAGGCAGTCTGTTGCTTCCAGAAAGACGTCAGGGCGGATCAGACCGACGCCTTCATACCGGCGCGTGTTTTCCGGGGTGAGGATGGAAAAGCCGCGCCAACCGCCGGAGATTGCGCGGCGGGTACACAGCGGATGGGTGATACAGCGCAGCAGCTTTTCAAACGATCCGGGCGCCAGGCGGCAATCGGGAGAAAGGGGGAGGACATAGGCGTATTTTCGCTCCAGCCCGGCGGGCTCTACGGTGCTTGCCGCAATGACGTCCCTGCATTCGCCGTGCACGATCAGTCTGCAGAGCTCACTGACAGCACCCTGCTGTCCGCCGCGAGGACAATAGCAGCGGCGACGTCCGTCCCACGTCCGGGCACGCTGCAGATAGAATACGCGCTTGTCTTCCTCAAGAGCGTGAACAGCGGACATTGCAGCCTGTATGATTGAAGCATCTGAACTGCTCACTGCAGTCATCCCGGGGGCGAAGTCACCCAGCAGGAGGAAATCTGCATCCGCATCCTTCAGGGTCTTCATGAAAACCTTCAGCTGCCTGACTGTATGGATGGCTTCGTGCGGATCATGCAGGATTGCCGGAACGACAACAAGCGTCCGCAAATTGCCCGATAAGGAGGTCAGCTTCATGGCTGGCAGGGGCGGTTTCCTGACAGAAAAAACGATCCGCCGGAGCAAACTGCCGGCAGCAAGCAAAAAGAAGGGCAGCATCACGACGGGGCCTCTGGTGTGCAGAAACAGAAACCCTGCAATTCCGCCGGCAGTCCAGAGGAACAGCTGCTCCAAAATACTGTGATTCACGGTAAGCGGATAGCACCAGCCTCTGCGGCTTTGCAGGCTTTGCAGAAGTCTGCGGGCACCGCCGGCGTCCTGAAGCCAGAAGCCGATATACCGTTCGACGGCGTCCTTCTCGGCTTGCTGACTCAGCTCGAGGGCATGTCGCAGGATATGCTCCGCAGGCAAATGCGCATGCCGGCTGAACGCCTCTGCACAAAGGCGGAGCTGCAGCTGGGACTGAACGTCCATTTGCACATAGGTGCCGGAGGCTTCCGTGCACAGGAGGCTGTGCAGAGGATCGGCGGACGCGCAGTGGGGGAGCCAATCAAGCCGGTTCAGGCAGAGGAGCATATCTGAACATTGCCTGATTTCGTCGGTGAGACGGAGTTGCTGCTGTGCATCGGTCCTGGAGAGCTCGGCGGCATTTATGCCTTGGGCCTGAAGCTGCTTTGTGTATGCGGACAGGAGCGGCTGAAGTTCATCCGTGCAAAGCGCGCTGAGCAGACAGGCCTGTCCTGCCGATCCCAGATGGGTTTTCTTCAACAGCCGGGTCGGTTCGGCTGTGTGATGAAGCCTGTGCAGCAGCTTGCGGGCGATGCGCCGCTCCTGCTCATCGGATAAAAGGCAGCAAAACGTTTTTTGCAGCTTTTGACAGATGACCAAGGCAGTGGAGAGCGGAAATGCAGCGATGACCGAAGCGGACAGCGGGGATTCCGCTGCCGAAAGTGCATCCAGCAGGTCTGATGCGCTGCAGCTGCCGTCATGGACAGGCGGTTGTGCCAGCATGAGAAGCTGCGGCTGAGACAGCAGGGCTTGCGTGCGCCAGGGCTGCAATCTGAGCTTTTGCTGCACCTCAAGCAGCTGGGCGGTCAATATCCGCATCACCCGGATGCGCCAGTTCATTTCCGGCTCCGGATCGAAGGTGCGGATGGAGGCCTTCAGCAGACGGAGGGTGTCGGCAATCAGCAGATGCGCCTTCAAAGGCCGGAAAAAAGCGGCAGGCCGCGCTGCGATTTTCTCCCTGTGTCGAATAATCAGATAGGCGGCAAGACTGATCAACAGCATCAGAAAAGCACCGGCAGCCAAAGAAAACCAGTACATGCGTCCTCCTCCTGTTCGTTTTGATGTTCTTCAGTATTTCTTTTGTAAACTTTTTTATCCGGATAAGCGACTTGCTTGACATATATAGTGGTTTTGTAGTATAATTTTTACTGGTATGTACTAGACTAAAATCGGAGATGAGAAAGATATGATTCGAAGCGGCATTATGCGGTTTGCACTGCTTCTTTTGACACTGGTGATGGGCGTGACGTCCCTTGCTGCAGCGGACAGCGCGAAGGGCCAGTTCAGCTTCCTGCCCACTGTGGAATATGACGGAAAGACCTATCAGGCGCGCTCTTCCAGCGATGTGACCACGGTGTTGCTGATCGGATACGATTATCAGAAAAAAGGAGAGATCGTTTCGGATCAGGAAGGCTTCATCAACGGCGGTCAGTCGGACTTCCTCCTGCTGCTGGTCTTCGACCATGAGAACAAGCAGATCCGTCAGCTCCAGTTCGACCGTGATACGATGACGGACGTGATCTATATCAGCCGCGACGGCAAGAAGAGCTACCCCCGTCGTCTGCAGCTTTGTCTGTCCCATGCATATGGCATGACGCAGGAGGAAAACAACAAAAACTCCGTCTGGGCTGTTGAAAATCTGCTGGGGATCGCCGGTGAGAACGACGGTGCACAAGTGGACTGGTACATGGCCATGGACATCACCGGCATCAATCGGCTGAATGATCTGCTGGGCGGCGTTACGGTGCCCATCGAGGACGATTTTTCCCATTACGACGAAACGATGACGCCCGGAAAGACCATGAAGCTCACCGGCCGTCAGGCGATGATTTATTGCCGCCTCCGGTACTATATTGGCACCCAGGACAATAAGAACCGCATGCGCCGTCAGCGTACCTACATGAAGGCTGCAGCCAAGCTGCTGAAGGAAAAACTGGCGGACGATCCCGGCTACGCCAACGAGCTGCTCAACGGGATGGGCCTGATCTTTGATACCTCCAAGGAGCTGGACGACGGCTTCGGTTTTACATCCACCGATCACCGCGGCACGCCGATTACCGACACCCCCACCCATTACCTGATGACGAATCAGTCCATGGATGGGATCGTGTCCATGATGCTGAATTCTCTGGATTATGAAATCTGCCCGGTTGAAAATCTGCCTGGTGAGCATACCATCGGATATATTGGCCAGAATAAGGCAGTGGAGTTTATTACAGAAAAGGACGCAGGTATCAAGTGGGCGCTGGATGCGCTTTATTATCCAATCAACTGATGGCAGTTGGATGATAGAAGAGAGGGAAAGAAATGTCTTCAGGGAACATTTTGCATGAAAATGCCGATTTGCGGCTGAATGAAGAGAATGGCGCAGAGCTGGAAATTGATCTGGTTGAGTTGCTCTATCGCCTGGTGGAAAAGGCAAAATGGATCATTGCGGCTGTTCTGCTTGGTATGCTGGCCATGGGTCTGTTTACCAAGTTCATGATTACGCCCACCTATCAAGCGACTGCCAAGCTGATCGTTCAGGAATCCAAGAACAATGTCGTAGACCTGAGCGCGATTAATCTGTCTGACAAGCTGACGGCAGACTATGTGCAGGTTTTCCACAACTGGCACGTGCATGAGAAGGTAATCCAGACCCTGGATCTGCCTTACACGTATGAACAGATTCAGAGCATGCTGAAGATCTCTGTGCTGACCAATACGCGAATCATTGCGATCACTGTCACCAGTAAAAATCCGCAGGAAGCCAAGGATATCGCAATGACCTATGCTCAGGTTGCCCCGGCATTTATTGAGGCGAAAATGGAAACCAGCCGACCCAATATCTTCGAGGAACCGCGGGTGCCTACCAAGCCGTCTGCTCCCAGAAAGATGCTGAACCTGCTGCTGGGCGCGTTTTTCGGCGGCGTGATCTCTGTCGCTGTGATCCTGATCCAGTTTATCTCTGACGATCGTGTGCGCAATGCTGAGATCCTTCAGAAGCGCCTGGGCCTGCCCACGCTGGGCATGATGCCGATTCAGGGGATGGATGAGAAAAACGCAAAGCGCAAGCCTGGAAAGGGTGCCAAGAAATGAACGAAACTACTGTCAATCAGATGAATATGTCTGATGCGGCCTATACGGAGTGGCATGATCCGGCGCAGGATTCGCGCAGCGGACGGCGCAGGACACAGCTCCAGGCCAGCATGAAAGGTGGCGAAGGAATGAAGACTGCAACGATCCGGCAGATGAAAGCCCTTGACTATGCGGGCGCGGAAGCGATGAATACCATCTGCACGAATCTCGCCTTTGCAGGCCGTAATCTGAAGAAGGTCATTTTTACCTCCAATACACAGTCTGAAGGCAAGAGCTGGATGGCTATGCATGTGCTGGCGAATCTTGCACAGCGCGGCCGCCGCGTTGTGCTGGTGGACGTGGATCTGCGGCGCTCCTTCCTGCTGCAGCGCTACAAGATCGAAGTAACCGGCGAGGTCATGGGTCTGGCACATTACCTGACCGGTCAGTGCAAGCTTGGCGATATTATCTACAAGACCAACATGTACGGCGCCTGCATCGTCCCGGCCGGCCGTGACGTGACCAATCCGGTATCCCTGCTGGATTCCCCGTATTTCGCACAGCTGCTGGAGCTGCTCAGCGAACAGTTCGACATGGTCATTGTGGATGCACCGCCCATCGGCATGGTGGTTGACGCAGCAGAAATCGCAGCCAACTGCGACGGCACGGTGCTTGTGATCGACTATAACAAGACCCGCATCCGGGAAATCCGCGAGTGCAAGCGCCAGATGGAACAGTCCGGTACGCCGGTGCTGGGCTGCATCATCAACAAGGTGAGCTTTGAATCGCTGAGTGCGAAAAAGTACTATAACAAGTCCTACTACAGTCACTATCGCAGCGGCTACTATCGCGAGGATGAAGCCGGGTCTGCGAAAGCATAACAACAATGCCGCGCAGCTGTGGTTCCTGCAGTCTGTGCGGCCTTTCATGTGAAATATGAGAAATATGGTTGATCTTCATCATCATTTGATCTATGGCATTGACGATGGCGCAAAATCCTTTGAGGATATGTGCCAGATGATGCTCCACGCTGTATCCCAGGGGGTGTCGGATATTGTCTGCACCTCCCATGTGACGCCCGGGATTGCGCCCTTTCCTATCGACCGGTATTATGCACACCTGGAAGAAGCGAGAGCTTTCCTTGCAGGGCAGGGGATTCCGCTGCGGGTGTATCCCGGCTGCGAGGTGCTGTACACGGATGCTGCGGCCCGGCTGCTGAAGAACGGACAGTATCCCACCCTGGCATACAGCGATGCAGTGCTTGTGGAATTCAGTCCGGATGCCAGCTTCCAGGAGATGACGGATGCGGCAAAGAATTTCGGCATTGCGGGATATCAGGTGCTGTTTGCGCACATCGAGCGTTATGAGGCGCTTCGCAAGGGCAAGAACATCCAGATCCTTCGCGACGAATATCAGGTGAACATGCAGATGAATGCAAACACCGTGATTACCAAAAAGGGGTTCTTTGAGGATCGCTGGATTCGCAAGACGCTGGAAAACGGGTATATTGACTGCGTAGCCACAGACGCACACAACCTGCATTCCCGCCGCTGCAAGATGCAGGAGTGCTATGAAGTGCTGGCAAACCGCTATGGCATTGACACGGCAGAAGAGCTCTGCGGCGGCTTCCAGCGCAGATTCCTGGGGATTTAACAGCTTGCATGGCTGAGGGACTGGCTGACCGTATATCATCTGCTTCCTGAAAACAATCAAAAGGCACCGGCTTGCAACCGGTGCCTTTTTCATTATGCAAAGAGGGACAACAGCGGGATATATGCCATCGGCATGAAGATTGCCGGCAGCATATTGCCCACGGGGATATGCTTGTCGTAAATCATGTTCAGGCCGATGCCCATAATCAGCAGACCGCCGACGGCGCTCATCTCGGTAATGATGGGCGTTGTCAGCAGCGGTTCAATCCACATGGCCAGCAGGGCGATGCTGCCCTGGTAGACAAGGATCGCCAGAGCGGACAGGCCAACGCCCCAGCCCAGGCTGCTGGTAAAAATGATGGCGAACACACCGTCCAGGATGGACTTGGCGATCAGGGTGGAGTGGTCGCCGCGCAATCCGCTGTCCATAGAGCCTACAATGGCCATGGCGCCGACGCAGAACACCAGCGATGCGGTGACAAAGCCCTTGGCAATGCTGCCGTCTTCGCCGTTGGGAGAAACCCTGTGCTCAATGGCTTTGCCCAGATTGTCCAACCGCTTTTCAATGTCGATCCAGGCGCCCAGCAGGCTGCCGATGACCATGCAGATAATGACGCAGGTGATATCGGCGGTTTTCAATGCGCTGGACAGGCCGATGAGGATCACGCAGAGCCCCTGACCCTGGCCGATGGTATCCTGCAGCCGCTGGGGGATGCCCTTGCGCAGCAGCAGGCCAATCAGGGTGCCCAGGATGATGGCGGCTGCATTGATCAATGTGCCGATCATGAAATCACTTCCTGATAAAGAGTGGGGAAGAACTGAAAAAGCCTGCCCGAGCGATTGCATCGGACAGGCTTTGAAGTGTGCTTATGAAGCAGCGGCGCGATTACTCAGCGGCTTCAGTCTCGACGGGGTAGACAGAGACCTGCTTCTTGTCGCGGCCCAGACGCTCGAAGCGCACGATGCCGTTGACCAGAGCGAACAGGGTGTCGTCCTTGCCGATGCCCACGTTCTTGCCGGGGTGGATCTTGGTGCCGCGCTGGCGCACCAGGATGTTGCCAGCCAGGGAGTACTGGCCGTCAGCACGCTTCGGGCCAAGACGCTTGGATTCGCTGTCGCGGCCGTTGCGGGTAGAACCCACGCCCTTCTTGTGAGCGAACAGCTGAAGATTCATCTTCATCATGGTATTTATCCTCCGATTTCAGAATGGTGGTCGTTTCTCACCGGACTTTACGGACGGTGAGCCGTACATAGTCGGGGTAAGCCTGTGCGATATTTTCAAGCCCGATGTGGAGCGTGTTCATCAGCAGCTGAGCGTCGTGCATCTGTGCTTCGGTCATCTTCTCGGGAAGAAGGACCTCCAGGAAGCCGTCCTCGCCGCCGCGTTCGGTGGGGGAGAGCTTCAAGAGCTGACACAGGGCATTTTCCGTCGTGATCACGAGGGCTGAAATGCCGGCGCAGACGATGTCGCTGCCTTCCTCCGCATATCCGGAATGTCCTTTAATGGAGAATCCGGTGATGCGGGAAGCGCCGTCCACAAAGAGCGTACACCTGGTCATCAGGCGTTGATCGCGGTGATCTCCACCTTGGTGTAGGGCTGACGATGGCCCTGACGGCGGTGGTAGTTCTTCTTGGACTTGTACTTGTAGATCATGATCTTCTCGCCCTTGACCTGAGCGAC
>JAFQIB010000030.1 GCA_017397765.1 Clostridia bacterium
CTTAATCCAGTTTCTTCTATGATTTCTCGTTTTAACCCATCAACTATTTTCTCATACTCGTTAATTCTGCCGCCTGGAAGTTCATAAACTTCTGGCTCGCCCTCTCGTTTTCTCAATTGGATAATAAGTTGCTTTTCATTCTCAATCTCTCGAACAAGTAAACCTCTTACATTAACATGAATCATACCAATACTTCTCCTCTTCAACAACTTCAAGTTTATCGCTTTCATTCTATCACGCAGAACAAGAAACAGCAAGCCTTGGCGGGCTTGCTGTTTCGGTATTTCTTTGGTGCAAAGCGAAAGATAACTCCTTCCTTTCCGTCACTCCTGCTGGAGGGGGCGTTTTTGCTGTGTTCTGCATCCTCCGAAGGGAGGATGATCTTTTTTGCAGAAATTTCATAAAAGCTATTGACAAATATATCGGCATCCGATATACTATATATCGACGGCCGATATAACGGCTGCCGAAAGGATGAACGCAATGGGTACGATCAACACCGCATTGACCGAAGCGGTCTACTACATCCTGCTGTCGCTGATGGAGCCGCTGCATGGCTACGGCATCATGCAGAACGTGGAGGAGCTCTCCGGCGGGCGACTGCATCTGGCGGCTGGCACGCTCTACGGCGCCATCAGCACCATGCAGGAGAAGGGCTGGATCACCGCGCTGGACGGCGCAGCGGACAGCCGCAAGAAGGAATATGTCATTACGGATATTGGCCGTGAAGTCCTCCGTGCCGAGTATGCACGGCTGAAGGAGCTGGTGGAGAACGGCCGTGCGGTATTGGAGAAGGAGGAAACGGGCGTATGAGACAGGTGATCCGCAAGTGGTTCTGGGCATGGGAGTTTGACAAGGAAGAACAGTGGCTGAACGATATGGCCGCCCAGGGCAAGGCGCTGGTGAGCGCCCGCTATTGCACCTATGAGTTTGAGGACAGCGCGCCCGGCGAATATGCCGTCCGGCTGGAAATGCTGGAGCATGCGCCCGACAGCTCCCAGGGACAGCAGTACATTGCCTTCGTGGAGGAAACCGGCGCGGAGTACATCGGCAAGGTGATGAAGTGGGTGTACTTCCGCAAGAAGACAGCGGACGGCCCCTTCGAGCTGCACGGCGACAACGCCACCCGCATCAAGCACCTGGGCGGCATCATCCGGCTGCTCAAGCCCCTGATGGCTCTCAATGTAGGCGTGGGCGTGTACAACCTGTGCATCGGCATCGGGCTGAACTCGGTGGTGAACGTGCTGTGCGCCTGCATGTCTGCGGCGGTGGCGTGGCTGCTGTACAAGGGCGTGGTCAAGCTGAACGAAAAGAAGCAGCGGCTGGAGAAGGAAGCCCAGCTGTTCGAGTGAGGTGATTGTCTATGAAGACTGGCTGGCGGATCGCGCTCTATGCGCTGGCGGCGGTGTTTGTGGTGATGGGCGTGCTGGTGCTCGCCGGCGTCATGGAGCCGGGTAGATCGACCATCACACGGGAGGACGACCTGTTCTCTCTGGGCATGTCGTACATGAACGGGGAGCAGTCGGCAGACTTCTCCCTGGAGGCAGGCGACGCCATTGAAGTGACTGTGGTGCAGATCAGCGGCGACCTCAGGATGCGCATCGCCTGCGGGGAGAATGTGGTCTACGAGGGACACAACCCGGAGATGGGGCAGTTCCGCGTGAATATTCTCACGGATGGGGTGTACACGATCACCGTCAGCGGACAGCGGGCGGATGGCAGTGTGACCTTCCGGATGATCCGGGATGAATCGAAGGGGGAATAATGGATGGCAGATCAGAACAGACAGCAATCCGGCGGCTTCAACCCCATCGGGCTGTGCCTTGGTCTGGGCGTCGGTCTGTGCTTCGGCGTGGCAATGGACAATATCGCACTGGGCATGTGCATGGGTATGGGCGTGGGCCTGTGCTTCAGCGTGGCGCTGGGGCAGCAGAAGAACGGGCAGCAGGATGACAAGAACGGGGAGGATCAGCCATGAAAATCGCACAGCTTCTGATCCGCCTGCTGCTGCCTGTGACAGCGCTGGTGCTGCTGGTTTGCTGCATGCTGCATGCGGGGGAGCACCGGAACTGGCTGCTTGCCGGCGGTCTGCTGTGTTCTGCGCTGGGGCTGTGGCTGAACACCTGGCTCCTGCACAGGGAAAGGAAGGAAAAGCCATGAAGGACTTTATCCAGCATGCCTTGCCGTGGATCATCGTCGGCGTGATGGTCGCGGCGACCATGGCGCATTATGCGAGGAAGAAATGAGGAGGCGGAAGCAATGACATTCCCGACGCACATCGTTGCTGCGGCAGGCTATGTGTTTGATGCAGAGGGGAATCTCCTGATGATTAAGACGCCGAACCGGGGCTGGGACTGTACTGGCGGACAGGTAGAGATCGGAGAGAACCTGGAGGAAGCTGTTCTGCGTGAAATTATGGAGGAAAGCGGCATTACTGCCAGGGTGAAGTGTCTGTGCGGGGTATATTCCAATGTGGGACAGCATACCTTCTATGATGGTGTGACCCCTGTGCCCACCAAGGTTATCCTGGACTTTATCTGTGAATATGTCAGCGGTGAATGCCGGACGTCTGAGGAGTCCAGCGAGGTGATCTGGGTGCCGAAGGACAGGGCCCTGGAGCATGTGACGACGCCTGTGATACGCTATCGGATCGGCAAGGCGTTGGCATTCAGCGGACAGGTGACCTATGCTTCCTATGTAACCAGGCCGGAGTTCCGGCTGCTGACGGAGCGTTGTATATAGCTGCATACAAAAAAACCGGGAACGCTCCCGGTCACAGGGTGTCGAAAAAGTGCTTTAGGCACTTTTTCGAGGAATTGCACTCGCGCACTGGTCGAACCATAAATGGCTCTCCCGGCCGTTTGCTCGTGTAAGGAAGCGATTTTGCAAGCAAAATCGCGCGAAAATCGCCGCGCAGGGGCTTCGCCCCGTTTAACCGCCCCGAAGGGGCTCGCAGATTTTCGATCTAAAATCGAAGGGCTTGCGAGCCCTCCGATGCCACCCATAGGTTTTTTGACAGTCTGAGACCGGGAATGCTCCCGGTCTTTTGCATTTATTTCTTCCCATACATGATGACGTGATAGCCCCTTTCCAGCGCAGGGACGACCATCTCATGCAGGTAGGACTTGTCCGTCGCGTCGCGCACGACGACGGCGGTAATGTGCTTTTCGTCGAAGAGGGCCATGGTCAGGGCTTTGGAGAAGGGGCCGTCCATGGCGATGATGTTGGCCTTGAAGAAGCCGGCGGCCAGACAGGCGGTGACAGCTTCCGCCGAGGGGGTGATGCGGGGGAAAAGGCGGGCGGGATCGGCCTGCGCCGGAAGGGGCAGGATCGGGTCGCGGCCGATGCCCAGGAGAATATTGCCCTGTTCGCGCACGACGGCAGCATAGAGCTTCTCATGGGAATCCACCCATTCCACCGCATCGCGCCAGGCGTTTTCAATATCGTCAAAATGCACCCGCTCGTAGGCGATGTTCAGCGCATCGCAGCAATGACGGATGTTCTGGCTGGCCACAACGGCATAGGGATGGGTCGCATCAACGATCCGCTGGGGATTCACCTCGCGGATGTAGGCCAGCATGGCCTGCTCGTCCAGCCGTCCGACGTGGCACAGGGTTCCCTGGGGCAGCTGCGTCCGGCCGTATTCCGACGTCACGCTGAAGATGACCTGTCTGCCGCGGCGGCGGAGCATCCGGGCGGTGTCCCGGCCTTCTTTCGTATTGCCAAAGATCAGTACGCGTTCCAATTGCTTCACTCCGGTTTTCCGCCGCCGGATCAGGCGCAGCAGACTGCGCGGCGGCGGAGGATAATGACAATGCTATTATAGGAGAACGGCGGCCAAAAGTCAACGAGCGGGGATTTTGGTTGCGTCAAAGGGAGTGATGTGCTATACTGTCGGCAGCAAGGAACCGGGAGGACGGCATGAAGACGATACGGAATATCGGGGTTTTTGCTCATGTGGACGCGGGCAAGACGACCCTGTCCGAGCAGCTGCTGATGCATGCGGGGGCGATCCGCCGCGCCGGAAGCGTGGATGAGGGCACCGCCCATACGGATTCGCTCCCTGTCGAGCAGCGCAGGGGCATCTCTGTCAAGGCCAGCTGCGTGAGCATGACCTGGCAGGATGCGGAGATCAATCTGATCGACACCCCCGGTCACGTGGATTTTTCCGCTGAGGTGGAGCGCTCACTGTGGGCGCTGGATGCAGCGGTGGTGGTGGTGTGCGCTGTGGAGGGCGTGCAGCCCCACACGGAAACGCTGTTTCAGGCCCTGAAGGAGCAGGATATCCCCGCGCTGTTCTTCCTGAACAAGACGGATCGCGAAGGAGCGGACGTGCCGCGGGTGCTGGCGCAGATCCATCGGCTGCTGACGCCGGATGCGGTGCTGATGGCGGACGAGGAAGCCGTGACGGAGTTCGTCTGCGCCCAGGACGATGGGCTGCTGGAACGCTATCTGGCCGGAGAAACGCTGGAACCGGCCTTCCTCCGCACCCGGCTGCAGGAATTGACCCGCGCGGCGCAGGCGTACCCGGTGTTTGCCGGGTCAGCGCTGAAGGACGAGGGGATCGTCCCCCTGCTGGATGCGATGGCGGAGCTGCTGCCCCCGCCGGCGAACCGGCTGACGGCGGAGCATGCAGACGCGCTGTGCGGCGTGGTGTTTGCCTCCACGCAGGACCGGGTGCTGGGGCGGGGCGTGTGGGTACGCCTGTACGCGGGCTCGCTGGAGAACCGCGCGCCGGTGATCCTGCCCGCCGGGGTTGATCCGCTGAGCGGCGAGGAGAAGCTGGTGCAGCGGAAGATTACCCAGATCCGCCGGGTGGACGGCACGGATGCCGGCAGCCTGACGGCGGGCGAAATTGGCGTGATCTACGGCCTGGGCGACGCGAGGGTCGGTCAGGTGCTGGGAGAGGAAAGACTGCTGCCGCGCCGGGTGGAGCCGGGTCGGCTGCGCACGCCGCTGATCACCGTGCAGGTGATCCCCGAAAAGCCGGAGGAGATGCAGGCTCTCCGTGTAGCCTGCGAGGCGCTGTCGGCGGAGGACCCGCTGCTGCAGGTGCGCTATGCCAAGGCGCTCAACGAGCTGCAGCTGCATGTGATGGGCACCATTCAGCTGGAGATCATCCAGGAGCTGCTGGAGACCCGCTTCGGCATGAAGGTGACCTTCTCCAAGCCTGCGGTCATCTACCGGGAGACCATCGCGAAGGCGGCCTCCGGCTTTGTGGCCTACACCATGCCCAAGCCCTGCTGGGCCATCATGCGCTTTGAGATCGAGCCGGCACCCCGGGGCAGCGGCGTGACCTTCCGCTCCACCGTGCCGGTCAGGGATATCCTTTTGCGCTATCAGCATCAGGTGGAGCAGGCGCTGCCCCTGGCACTGCATCAGGGCCGCCTGGGCTGGCAGGTGACGGACGTGAACATCACCCTGGTGGACGGCAATCATCATCAGTTCCACACCCATCCGCTGGACTTTATCGTCGCCACGCCCTGGGGCATTCAGGACGGTCTGCAGCGCGGCGGCTCGACGCTGTTGGAGCCGATCCTGGAGACCCGCTTCCTGCTCCCGCCGGACTGTGTGGGCCGGGTGATGAGCGACGTGGCGCTGATGCGGGGCGAGGTGACCCATACGGAAACCGATGCGGACCGCGTGCTGATGACGGCGCTGATCCCTGTGGCGACCAGCGTGGATTACGCGGCAACCCTGGCCAGCGCGACCGGCGGACGGGGCAGCATGAGCGTGAAGCTCCACGGCTACCGGGACTGTCCGCTGGAGCTGGGCGCCACTGCGCCGCGCCGCAGCGTCGATCCGCTGGATACCAGCAAGTACATTCTGGCCGCAAGAAGCGCGCTGGAGGGCGGGATCTTTGACCTGGAGTGAGGCTCCCTGTGTGTGTGATTCGTGAAGTCGGATATAGGCATAAAGAGCGTACTCGCTGCTGCCCATGGGGCGGCAGACAAGTGCGCTCTTGTGCTTTGCAGGGGAGAATCTGGCGGAGAGGTGGCACGTGGCTGATGGCCTCATCCGTCACGGCTTGCGCCGTGCCGCCTTCCCCCGAGGGGGAAGGTTTTGCAGCCGCCGTTTCCTGGCTTCTATTTGTGGAAAAACTGTCATGGCAGCAATTGATGGGGGAGAAAAAAGGGAGGATCAGTCTTCGATAAATTGGGATTTGTAGAGATGTGCGATCGCTAGATGTTTGTATCTATGTGGCAGGTCACTTGTGAGAGATCTTCTTTCTCGGTCCCGAGAAAGAAGCAAAGAGGGCCAGAGGGGGTGGCAAACTTCCCACCATTGATTGCCACCCCCTCTGGACTCCCCCCGCCCCCACATAGTAGTCTTTAGGTGGAGTTGTACTCCCCGCATGGGCCTCGCGGGGGCGTACCATTTATTGATTTTTCCTTTGTTTGTTGGTGCGCCGCTCGCCTGAACGGTCTCGCGACGCTACCGGAACATCGGGCTTCTCTGCTGCTCGTTCCGTATTGTTGCAAGAAAGCCGGCCC
>JAFQIB010000147.1 GCA_017397765.1 Clostridia bacterium
CCTGATGCACAGAGGCGCCTCCGGTGCTGACCCTGATACCGGCGATGGTGCCGGGCTGCTGATTGCCCTGCCCGATGCCTTTTTCCGGGCAATCGTTGATTTTCCCTTGCCAGCGCCCGGGCAGTATGGCGTGGCCATGATATTCGGCGGAGTGGGGCAGGAAGCAGCCATCGAGGACGTGATACAGCAGGAAGGTGGCCGGATTCTCGGGTGGAGACAGGTGCCGGTCTGCCCGGAGCGTATCGGCAAGGTGGCGCGTGATACCGTCCCCAGCATCCGCCAGTTATTCATTGCGGACAACACGGAAGCCCCCGGGGAGATGGAAATCAACCTTTACGTCATGAGGCGCTGCCTCGAAAAAGCCATCCCGGACCTGTACATTTGCAGCATGTCGTCCCGCACCATCGTATACAAGGGGCTGCTGCAGGGTGCTCAGCTGGATTCCTTTTACCCGGATTTGCAGGATACCCGCATGGTATCACCGCTGGTGGTGGTGCACCAGCGCTATAGCACCAACACCTTCCCCACCTGGGCCCTGGCGCAGCCGTTCCGTTATCTGGCGCACAATGGAGAAATCAACACGCTGCGTGGCAACCTGAATGCCCAGAAAGCCCGCGAGAATCTGTTAAAGAGCGCCGTACTCGGAGAGCGATTAAGTAAACTGCTCCCGCTCATCAACGAAGCGCAGAGCGACTCCGCCTGTCTGGATAATATGCTGGAGCTTCTTGTGGCAGCCGGGCGGCCGCTGGAGCATGCGCTGCTGATGCTCATTCCTCAGGCCTGGGGGGAAAACTACCACATGGGGCGCGATGTCCGCGCGTTTTTTGAGTATCACTCTGCGCTGATGGAGCCATGGGATGGTCCCGCAGCCATCGTGGCAACTGATGGTAGCCGGGCCGTGGCCCTGCTGGACAGGAATGGCCTGCGCCCCCTACGCTTCACGGAATGTCATGATGGTCTGCTGGTTCTGGCCAGTGAGGCCGGGGTGCTGGATATACCGCAGGAACAAATCCGCCGCAAGGGGCGCCTGAAACCGGGCGGCATACTGGTGCTGGACATCCCCGGGCAACGCATTCTGGAGGATGCCGAGGTGAAGACTGCCCTGGCCCGCAGCAAGCCCTATCGCCGCTGGGTGGAGGAAAACCGCTTATCGGTGCGCGGGCTGTTTACTGAGATAACGGCGGCAGAACCGGAGGCTGATTTGCTGAGAAAGCAGCTGCTGTTCGGCTACAGCAAGGAGGATGTGGATACCATCTTATCAACGATGGCGGACAAGGGCACCGAGCCCATAGGCTCCATGGGGATGGAGGCGGCGCTGGCGGTGATGTCCGGCAAGCCACAGCTGCTGTTCAACTACTTCAAGCAGAGCTTCGCGCAGGTTACGAACCCGCCCATTGACCCCATCCGCGAGGAACTCGTAATGAGCCTCATGACCTACATCGGCAACAAGGGGAATATTCTGGAAGAAACGCCGGAGCACGCCAGGCTCATCAAGCTGCGACGCCCCATCCTGACGGATGACGAATTGATGCATCTTTCCGCCTTGGAGAGGAACGGTTACGAAACCGCCGAAATCTGCTGCGGTTTTGTGCCGGATGCTGATGGAACGGCACTCAGGCAGGCGCTGCAGGCCATCTCCGCACATGCCATCGAGGCCGTGAAGACAGGGCCGCGCCTGATTGTGCTTACTGACCGGATGCTGCCCGCCGGATACGCCGCCATTCCTTCTCTCCTCGCCACGGCCGCTGTGCATAAGGCTCTCGTTGAGCACAACCTGCGGCCTGAGGCCGGAATCATCGTCAGCTCGGGAGAAGTGCGCGAGGTCATGCACGCCGCGCTGCTGCTGGGCTATGGTGCCACCGCCATCAACCCGTGGCTGGCCTTGCAGAGCATCACTGAACTGACCCGCTCCGGCAAGGTGAACTGCGATGCGGTCACGGCGGCCGGCAATTATGTGCGGGCTCTTGATAAAGGTCTGCTCAAGATTATGTCGAAGCTGGGGATTTCTACACTCCGCAGCTACCGCTCGGCGCAGGCCTTCGAGGCCCTGGGCCTGAGCTCCGATTTCATCAACGAATTTCTGCCCGGCACGGTGACGCGCATAGGCGGCGCAGGGCTGCCCCGCATCGCGGCTGATGCGGCAGCGCGCCTGGCGCAGTCGCAATCCGCTTCCCGGGCCTTGCCGCCGGGCGGGGTTTACAAGTATCACAAGGACGGTGAATACCGTTTGTGGACACCGCTGGCAATCAAACTTTTCCGCGAAGCGGTGTGGGAGAACAATGAAGAGAAGATGGCCGGATTCAGTGCCCTGATTGACCACCAGGAAGCGCATCCGTGCACGCTGCGGAGCCTGCTGGATTTTCGCGAAGTACCACCGGTTCCGCTGGAGGAAGTGGAAAGCGAAGGTGAGATAATGAAGCATTTTGTATCGGGCGCGATGTCGCTGGGGTCGCTCAGCCCTGAGGCGCACCATGCCATTGCCGCAGCCATGAACAGCATAGGAGCACGCAGCAACTGCGGTGAAGGCGGTGAGGAGCCCTCGCGCTTCGGCACGCAGCTCAACAGCGCCACCAAGCAGGTGGCCAGCGGTCGCTTCGGAGTCACTACGAACTACTTGTGCCACGCAGACGAAATCCAGATTAAAATGGCACAGGGTGCCAAGCCCGGCGAGGGCGGCC
>JAFQIB010000148.1 GCA_017397765.1 Clostridia bacterium
CAACGAGCGTTGTCAGCGCTTGCGTTGATAACGCGAAGCCCACAGCAGGCTTTGTGCCTGTTGTGGGCCGGTATGCTTCTTTCTCGGGACCGAGAAAGAAGATCTCTCACAAGTGACCTGCCACAAAGATACAAACATCTAACGATTGCACATCTCTACAAATCCCAGTTTGTCAAAGCAGCGGCGCATGAAAAGCACATGCGCCGCCAAAATGTGATGATGAATGATCTCCGGCTTACCACAGGGGCAGCTTCGTTGCATCGGGATCGGCGAAGGGGCCGGGCAGCACGCCCACGCCGCGGGTGTTGCCCAGGTAGTCCCGGTCAAAGACGATCTCGCTGCCGTCGGTATTCTCGAACCGCTGCTCCGGCTCAAAGGCACAGCCGAGGATATCGCTGTTGATCATGCCTGCGCGGAAACCGGCGATCAGATCGTAGACGTTGGTGTTCAGCACGGGCTTGCCGTCCTGTTCGGTCAGCTCAACGACGGGCATTGCATCGCTGACGAGGCAGGAGGTCTCATGCTTCCAGGGCTTTGCGCCGCCCAGGTACACATTGCCCTTGGCCCACACGGGCAGATGGCCTTCATGGTATTTTTCCAGCTTGCCCATATCCGGGCGGGCGACGTCCAGATCGAAATGGCTGATCCACTCGTCATAGGGGGGATACTCGTCGAACTGCCAGGTGCCGCAGATGCGCTCCTTTTCGCCGGGCTCGCCGCGGCGGCCGTCGGGCTGGGGAGAAATGCCCTGGACGAAGATGTTGTTGTAGAAGCGGTCGTCGCCGTGGAGGAAGTGCATGAAGCCGGCGACCTCCGTGCGGTGACGGATGTGATAGGGGGTATAGCGGGTGCCGGTGCCGCCGCCGACGAAGGTGAAGGTGCCCATCATCAGGTTGTGCACCATGGCCACGCCCTGGGTGGCGATGCGGAGGCTGACGCGGGAGAGCAGGATATTGTTGTCGATCAGCGTCGGGCCGTGGGAGACCTCCACGAAGATATCCTGGCTTTCCATGCCGCCCTCGGCCCAGGTGCAGAAATCGGGCCGCTGGTTGTCATGCAGCAGGTTCTGGCTGATGCGGGTGCCCTGGGCCTGCCAGTCGCACCAGATGCCCATGGTGCAGTGGTGGATGTGGTTGCGGCGCATGGTCACGTCGATGGCTGCGTGGAGCTTGATGCCGGAAATTTCCGCGCCGCCCAGCTCCTGCATGTTGTTGATGTGGTGGATGTGGTTATCCTCAATGACGGAGAACACCGCGCCCATGCGGCCCACGATGCCGGTCTGCTCGCAGTGGTGGATGTTGCAGCGGCGGACGATGTGGCTGCCCACCTTCTCCTTCAGCCAGCCGTGATACTGGCCGCGGCACAGCGCGTCGCGCTCCATCTGGGTGGGGGACTTGACGTGCTTCACGGTGAAGTAGTGGTCGTTTTCCGGATCAAGGTACTTGCCCAGGGAAATACCGCAGCACTTGCTGTGGGAGATCTCGCAGTCCTCAATGATCCAGCCCTTGGACCAGTGGGGGCCGACCATACCGTCCTGGAAGGCTGCCGGCGGCGCCCAGGTCGTTGCGGCCTTTTCCACTTTGAAGCCGGAGAAGGTGATGTAGCCCTTGCCGGTCTCATCGGGGAAGAAGCAGCGGCGGCGCACATTGATCTCCACCTTCTGCGCGTTGGGATCAATGCCGTGGAAGTTGGCGTAGATAACGGTCTCGCTGCCGTCCTGCTCGGCGATCCACTTGTAGATGGAGTTCTCCGGGTCCCAGGAGGGCGTGTAGACTTCGCCCGCGATGCATTCCTCCATCGTCAATGCTTCATACATCGCCTCGCCGTTGAGGTAGACGCAGCCGGTGTGGCGCACAGTAGGCGCGAAATACCAGTCGCCGAAGGCCTCGACCACATAGGGGTTGTAGCTGCCGAAAATGCTGTTGTCCACCCGTAGCATCCACAGGCCGTTGTCCTGCTTCACCCAGCCGGAAACCTCCTCCGCGCCGGTGATCACCGCGCCCAGCGGCTCCACGGAGCGGTAGGTGATGCGCTTGTCCTCGGTACCGCCATTGCGGGGGATGACCTGCTCGCGGTACACGCCGGGATAGACCAGCACCTCATCGCCGGGCTGGGCGATATTCGCGGCGTCGCTGATGCGGCGGAAGGGGCGTTCCTGCGTGCCGTTGCCCTCCCGGGGCGCACGGGCGTTGACATAATAAATCATCGGGAAACCTCCTTATTGAATTGAAACGTTTGGGGTGTTTTCATTATAGCCGGAAACTGCTGATTTGTCTACCGCGAAAATGGGCATTCAGCGTGCCGCGCAGGGATTGCCAGCATAGACGAAACGGATGCGGGCCAAAATGCCGGAGGAAAGGGAGGTTATCACGATGAAGAAGCCCACGATCCTGCGCCAATCGGCGGGTCTGGTCACAGCGGTGCTGCTGGGCCTGAGCTGGTTCTCCCCCATGCAGCGGACACTGCGGGAAATGCCGGATACCCTTGCGTTGACGCAGGGGCAGATCAGCACGCTGGCGCTTGGCGGATTATCCCTCACCGGGGAAGCGCTGACCGTGACCGCCTCCGGGGATGAGACGCTGGCCTCTGTGGGCGCGGTGGACATCTCCGCCGGGGAGGCGGGCGCGACGGAAATGGTGCTGTCCATCCTGGGCATCCCGCTGAAGAAGGTGACGGTGGAGGTCAGCCCGGAAAAGCGGCTGATCCCCGGCGGACAGGCCCTGGGCATTGCGCTGCGCACCGAGGGGGTCCTGGTGGTGGGGATCAGCGAGGTTGCCCAGGGGATCAGCCCGGCGAAGGAGGCTGGCCTCATTGCCGGCGATGTGATCCGCAGCGTGGAGGGCGTTTCCGTGTCCACGGCAGAGCAGCTGGCGGATCTGATTACCCAGGCAGGCCCAAAACGGCTGCACATTGCCTATCAGCGGGGGGAAGAATCCCGGACGGCGCTGCTCACCCCGCATCAGGACGAAGCCACCGGGGCAGTCCGCTTGGGCGCCTGGGTGCGGGATTCCACCGCGGGCGTCGGGACGCTTTCCTTCTATGATCCGGACACGGGGCGCTATGCAGCCCTGGGCCATGCCATTACCGACGGGGACACCGGTTCGGTGCTCTCCGTCAGCGAGGGGCAGGTGCTCCGGGCCAGCATCGTGGCGGTGCAGAAGGGAAAGCGGGGCGAGCCGGGGGAGCTGAAGGGCAGCTTCCTGCGGGAGGCCGAGGTGCTGGGCAGCATCCGTCGCAACTCCATCCTGGGCATTTACGGCACGCTGGACGCGCCCGCTGTGAATCCGCTCTACAGCGAAGGGCTGCCCATCGGCCGGCGTTCCGGCGTCCATACCGGTGCGGCTACGATTCTTTCCTCCGTGGACGGAGAAGGCGTCAAAGAGTACACCGTTGAGATCACCCGGGTGAATCCTCAAAGCGCGCCTGCTCCAAAGAGCATGGTGCTGCGGGTGACGGATGAGCGCCTGCTCAGCGCCACCGGCGGCATTGTCCAGGGCATGAGCGGCAGCCCGATCATTCAGGACGGAAGGATCATCGGGGCGGTGACGCATGTGTTTGTGAGTGATCCAACGCAGGGGTATGGGCTGTATGTGGACTGGATGCTGGGGGAGAGCAATCAGATTTGAACAGAGGAGGTTGAAGTGACCCCAAAGAGTTAGACAAGGAAAAGAATTAAGCAACCAAAAGGGCTTGTTGCCTGTGGATAGCAGGTGGCAAGCCTTTTAACTTGGCTTTGATCCGGCGGAAATTGTAGTAGTGCAGATAGTCGATAAGTTCA
>JAFQIB010000031.1 GCA_017397765.1 Clostridia bacterium
CAGGGATGACCGCCTCGGCAGGGGCCGCATAGGGCGTCTTGTACACGAACTGCACAGAAGCGATGCTCGCGCTGCCGTCAGGGTACACCGTCACCTCCGCAGCGGTGGGGCCGACAGGCTCCAGACCCTCGGTTTTCTTGCTGTTTGCCTGGATGACGTGATTGCCCTCGGGCAGGGTCAGCTCCTGCATGTCCAGCGTCGTGCCGTCCTCATGGAGATAATACACGGGGATGACCGCCTCGGCAGGGGCCACATAGGGCGTCTTGTACACGAACTGCACGGAGGCGATGCTCGCGCTGCCGTCGGGGTACACCGTCACCTCCGCAGCGGTGGGGCCGACAGGCTCCAGGCCCTCGGTTTTCTTGCTGTTTGCCTGGATGACGTGATTGCCCTCGAGCAGGGTCAGCTCCTGCATGTCCAGCGTCGTGCCGTCCTCATGCAGGTAGTACACAGGGATGACTGCCTCGGCAGGGGCTGCGTCCTCATAATAGAAGACCACGCTGCCCTGATCCGTCGTGCCGTCCGGGAACACAGTGATATACACGCTCTGCTCCCCTGCCGGCACATAGCCGCTCACCTTGCTGCTGTTCGCCTGAATGACATGATTGCCGGGCTGCAGGAAGAGCTCCTGGAAGTCCAGCTGCTCGCCGTTCACATGGTAATACACCACCGGCACGGAGACCTCCGCCACCGGCGTGGGGGTCGGCGCTTCAGTGGGTTCCGGCGTGGGCGTCGCCACCTGACGGTACACAAAGGTGACCTCGCCCGGATCGGCGACGCCCTGCTGGTTCACCTTCACCTGCACGCGCTCGCTGCCGGTGATGGCATAGCCCTCCGTGGCGCGGGAGGCAGCCCACACATCTGTGGTCTCCCCGGCCCAGCATTCGGCAATCTGGCTGTCCAGCACCGTGCCGTCCTCGGTGACGTAATACACCGGCACCTGCACCGGGAAGGGCTGGAATTCCGGCGTTTCCTGCGGCATGGCGCTGGTGGAGACATACAAAAGCACAGGCGCTCCGCCCGGCACGCCGTCCACGTCATAATAGAGCTGGTAGGCTGCCTCATAGCCGGTCGTGGACGCATTCATCTCCGGCAGCCAGAGGAAGGATGTGCCGCGGTTGCCCCAGCCGTCGTCCAGATAGAAGGTATAGGCGGGGTCGTCGCACAGTGCCTCCACCGTCAGCGGCTGATTGAGCGCCGCTGCGTCCACATTGGCCCAGTACGCCCGTTCTGCGCCCTGGGAAATATCCGCCGCGGGATAGCTCCTCGTCTGCCCGTTCTCATCTGTCCACAGAACGTTCAGCATGAAGGTATCCCAGACGTCCGCCGCAAGGGCGGGAGTCAAGCAGCTGGTCAGCATCAGCGCCGTCGCCAGCAGCCAGGCTGCCAGACGGTGCCAATGCATTGCGCCATTGATCCTCATGGCGTGTCCCTCCTTAAAATGTCAGGATTGATAAAGGGATTCAGTATATTATACCGCCCTGCCCCGGCTCTTGTCAATCGCAGCGGCTGCGCGTCTGGCTTTGACCGGGGCGGCGGCAAAGGAATTTACAGCCCGCGCAGGCAGGAATCTCCCCCGCCCCGTCGAACTGTATGAGCAGCAGAAATCTGCCATTTCCTCAAAAGAATCAGGAGGGCCTGCACATGAACGAACAGAACCTCATCGAGACCTATCAGGACGGCAAGGTCGTCTTTGACGGCAAGATCATCCGCCTGGAGCACTGGACGGTGACGCTCCCCAACGGCAATCCGGCCCTGCGCGAGGTGGCCTGCCATCCTGGCGCGTCCGCTGTTGCCGCGCTGGACGATCAGGGCAATATCATCCTGGTGCAGCAGTACCGCGCCCCCGTGGGCCGGCTGACGCTGGAAATTCCGGCGGGCAAGTTTGACAAGCCCGGCGAGGACCCCCTCCTGTGCGCCCAGCGCGAGCTGAGCGAGGAAACCGGCCTGACCGCTGAAAGCTGGCGCAAGCTGACCGTGCTGGAAACCACCCCCGGCTTCTGCAATGAGCGGATTCACATCTACCTCGCTACCGGGCTCCGTCAGGGCGAGACCCATCCGGATGAGGACGAGTTCGTCGCCACCACCCGTATGCCCCTGCAGGAGGCAGTGGCCAAGGTCATGGACGGCACCTTCCGCGACGGAAAAACTGCCCTGGCCATCATGATGGCCTCCGCCGCACTCAAAGACTAAACGAAGCAGCCGCCCCTTTTCTTCCCCGGGCAGGGGCTGATATTTCGTTTCACCGTCCAATTATTTACAGGAAAGGAGTGTCCCCCATGGCTGACCGGAAACGCGGCCCCCGCGGCTATCGGATCTTCCTGCTCATCATGACTGTGCTGCTCATCGGCGCGATTGCGCTGTTCATTTACGGCAGCGCCACCAACGGCCTGCCCCAGCCCCGGCTGCCGGGCAAGGGGGTTTTTGCCCTGGAGACGATCCTGCGCCATGGGTGAACACCGTTCCTTCTGGCGCTGGCTGACCCTGCCTGCCGCCGAGCCGGGCACGCCCCAGGACTATTTCGCCCGACTGCCGGTCATTGAAACGCCCCGGCTGATCCTGCGCAGGGCCACGCTCCGGGATGCGGAGGATATGTACCGCTACGCCTGCGATCCGGAGGTGGCCCGCCATGTGTTGTGGAACGCTCATACCTCCGTATGGGAGACGCGGGCATATATCCGCTTCCTGCTCTCCCAGTACCGCAGCGGCATGCCGGGCAGCTGGGTAATCGTCCTGCGGGAAACAAACCGGGTGGTCGGCACCATCGGCTACATGAATTATTCCGCAGACCACAACACCGCCGAGCTCGGCTATTCCCTCTCCCGGGCCTGCTGGGGGCAGGGGCTGATGACCGAGGCGCTGAAGGCTGTGCTGGAAAGCGCCTTCCGGGTGCTGCGGCTGCACCGGGCCGAGGCGATGCATTTCACCGACAATCCCGCCAGCGGTCGGGTGATGGAGAAATGCGGCATGCGCCATGAAGGCCGACTGCGGGGACGCATCTGCTGCAAGGGCGTGTTCCGAGACGTGGAGATGTGGGGAATGCTGCGGAGCGATTGGGAATCGCTCCGCAATTCGGAATGCGGAATTCGGAATTCGGAATTTAGATTGTGAACAGATGAAGGTCCCGGGGGGATGCAGATTCCTCCGGGGCCTTGGCATGTGGCTTTTTTCCTTGATATGGTGGCCTGCTGAAAAGGAGCCGTCTCAAATATCAGCAGCCAGAAGAATCACAGCTGCCATGGAGCGTGCTATGAAGGAAGGCGTTATCCATCCCTTTGCACCAGGCAAATAACAGAACCATAAGCCTTGACTGGCTTGCGGTTTACATACTGCTATGATAGAATGAAAGCGATAAACTCGAATATGACGAGGAGAACAAATATGAAATACAAAGGAACGCTTATTGTTGTTAAAGATTGTAACCGTGCGTTAAAGTTCTATCGTGAAATGTTTGGATTTCAACTGCTTCAAGACAACGATGGGAATATGGAATTGACGAATCATGTATTTTTACAGGAAATAGGATACTGGGAACAATTCACAAAAAGAAGAGTTATTCCAAACAGCAATCAATCTGAGTTGTATTTTGAAGAGCCCAACATAGAACAATTTGTTGAGCGGCTTGAAACACTTTACCCTGAAATTGAATATGTCAATCACCTGATGACACACAGCTGGGGACAAAAGGTGGTCCGATTCTACGATTTGGATGGTAACTTAATTGAAGTAGGAACACCGGTATAATCAACAAATTCCGATTTGTCGAACAGGCGTAAACTTACTTCCCCACGATTTCAGGAGGGCGCAATAATACGCGCTGCAGCAGTGCATTGCGTTTGTTTGCCTACACAAGCAAACGAGCATCCGAATGTCGGATGCTCGTTTGTTGGTTGTTGGATAAATTGTTCCTTAACAGCAATCCCGTCAGTAAGCTTCACTTTTTCCGCTTGTAGGTCGCCATACGCCGTTTCAGCACATCCGGGCGGGCGACACTGTAGCCGAAGAAGCCCAGCACGTCCGTGGCCTTCTGATATACGCCGTGGGCCTTGGTGACCAGCTCGGCGCGCTCCAGATGCATGGAGCCGTCCTCGTCGAAGAGGGTCTCCTGCACGCCGCAGCCCACCGCCTCGCCGATGAACATCACATGGCTGCCCAGCTCGATGGTATGGCGCACCTTGCAGGCCAGATAGCCGGGGCATTCGGCAATGGCGGGCGTGCGCGCCATGCCCTTTGCAGGCACGGGCGTCAAGTGGCAGTCCGCCCACTTGTCGCAGTCCCGGCCGGACTTCACGCCGCAGTAATCCATTGCCATGCACTGCTTTGCGCCCACGAGATTCACCACGAATTCTCCGCTGTTGACGATCATATCGTAGCTGTAGCGCCGCTTCTGCACGGAAATGGACACCATCGGCGGATCGGAATTCACCGTGCCTACCCAGGCGATGGTGATGATATTGGGCTTGGCCAGCTCCGCGGTATCACAGCAGGACACCATGACGGCAGGCACGGGCGACAGCATCGTGAAGGGGTCCAGCTCCCGGAAAGTGCTCATAACAACGCTCCTCTTGTTTATTCATCGGAATTAGTGTACAATACTGCCGATCGAAAGTCAAGAATCGAGGGATATCATGACTGTTTTCCTGCAGGTGATGACACTTTTCCTGCTGATCCTCAGCGGTTTCTTTGCCGCAAAGAAAAACATCCTGGACGACAAGGGCCTGCGCGGGCTGAACACGCTGGTGCTGAATTTTGCCCAGCCCGCGCTGATCCTGAGCAAGCTGCAGACCCCCGCAACGCCGGAGCTGATCGGCGAGCTGCTGTGGGTATTTGTGCTGACCTGCGCAACCATCGCCCTGGCCGGCCTCATCGCCTTCCGCCTGTTCGCCCGGGAAGCGCCCAAGCGCCGCGCCGTGCTGACCAACCTCTCCATGGTGTCCAACTGCGGCTTCATGGGCTATCCGGTCATCACCGCCACCATGGGCGAGGAAGCCCTGATCTACGCCGTCATCTTTGTGACCGCCTTCAACCTGATGTGCTGGACGCTGGGTGCGTATTTCTACGGCGGACGCAAAGCCATGCAGCCGCTCAAACTCCTGACCAATCCCACCATCTGGGCGGTGGCGGCCGGCATGCTGTTCTTCCTCACCGGCTGGATGCTGCCCGGCTTTGTCAACGACGCGCTGGCCATGATGGGCGCAACCACCACCCCGGTGGCGATGTTCGTCATCGGCGCACGGCTGATCAGCCTGCGGGCGGATCACCTGAAGGACGTGAAGCTCCTGACGGTCTGTGCGCTGCGGCTGCTGGTCTTCCCGGCGCTGATCCTGCTGCTGCGTTTCACGCCCCTGCCGGAGATGGTGGTATCCAGCGTCTACCTGTGCACGGCGATGCCCTGCGCGGCGCTGACCGCCATGCAGGCCGAGCGCTATGACTGCGAACGGGAGCTGGCCAGCCGCGGCGTGGCACTGTCCACCGCGCTGTCCATGGTCACCGTACCGCTGATGCTGATGCTTGTCTGAAGGAGGCCATCCCCATGATTTTTCCCGGCGACGCCTCGCCCCGCGGGCGGCATGCAGGCGCCTATGATCCTTCCACCAGCATGGGCAGAAGGGTTTTCAAGGCCGCGCTGATCCTGATCGCCCTGCTGATCCTCTCCTGGCCCTTTATCGAGCCCTTCATGCTGGAGACCGAATATGCCACCCTCACCAGTGCAGATCTCCCCGCCGGCGTCGGTCAGCTGCGCATCGTGTATGCCGCAGACATCCACAAGGGCGGACTGATGACCGCCGGACGCGTAGCGGACGTCATCAGCCACATCAATGCCGCCAATGCCGATCTGGTGCTGCTGGGCGGCGATTATGCCGATGACAGCGACAGCGCGATCGCCTTTTTCCGCAGCATGCCGGCCATTCACAGCCGCTACGGCGTATATGCCGTTCTGGGCAACCACGACCGTACCATCCCCGAGAACAATCTGAACACCCTGCGCGCCGCCATGCTCTCCGCCGGCGTCACGCCGCTGGTGAACGCGGTGAGCCGGGTGCATATCGGCGTGAATGATATTTTCATCGCCGGCATTGACGACGTCGACAACGGGCATCCCAATTTGACGGGCGTGGCCGGGCAGGTCAGCGCCTCTGACTTTGTGATCTTCCTCTGCCACAGCCCTGCCGTCATCCCCGACGCCCTGAAGGCAGCCGACCGCGCCGGCAGCCAGAGCTGGTTTGATCTGGGGCTTTTCGGCCACACCCACGGCGGACAGATCGCCCTGCTCGGCCCGATGCTCAAGGAGGACGGCGTGCCGGATGAATACACCGCCGGCTGGTTCCGTCACAACCGCATCAACATGCTGGTCAGCCGGGGCGTAGGCACCAGCGGACTGCCCGTCCGGTTGTTCTGTGCGCCGCAGATTCATCTGATCACCGTCAACACAGCGAAATAACGGCATGATAAAAGCCTCCGCAGCTGCGGAGGCTTTTACCGTGCTGATTGCACGTTGGAAAGCTTCCTGAGCACACAGCCGGTCCGGCTGCCCAGGTCACTTCTTTAGCGGTTGTCCTTCTTCCCTGTCAGGGGGAAGGCGGCTCCCTGTGGGCCGCGGTCAGCCCTGGGGAACAGCCTCCTTGACCCGGGTCAGCGTCATGGTCACTTCACCTTCAATGATCGTCAGGGTATCGCCGACGATGGTGTAATCCGCAGGTGCGCCGTCCAGGTAAATCTTTCCGTCCTTCACCTCATAGGCGGATTCCGTCACGTCCTGCTGGCCCAGCGCATCAATTGTGATCACACAGCGCCCGTCAGCCGTGAATTCCATCGTGCCGGTAATCAGTGCAAGAAACGCCTTCATCTGCTCATATTCTTCCTGAGGAATCCCCAGCAGCTGTACAATCGCTTCAATATCCAGCTTCCACACGCCCACAAGGCCGCCCTCTGCCTGCATCACGGCAGTTACAGGCGCAACAGACGCTTCCTGCACCACCCGGGTCAGCGTCATGGTCACTTCGCCTTCAATGATCGTCAGGGTATCGCCGACGATGGTGTAATCCGCAGGTGCGCCGTCCAGGTAAATCTTCCCGTCCTTCACCTCATAGGCAGATTCCGTCACGTCCTGCTGGCCCAGCGCATCAATTGTGATCACGCAGCGCCCGTCAGCCGTGAATTCCATCGTGCCGGTAATCAGCGCAAAGATCGGCTTCAGCTGCTCATATTCTTCCTGAGGAATCCCTGCCAGCTGTACGATTGCTTCGACATCCAGCTTCCACACGCCCACAAGGCCGTCATCCGCCTGCATCACGGCAGTTACAGGCGCAACAGACGCTTCCGGCGCTTCCTGCGCCGCCCGGATCAGCGTCATGGTCATTTCGCCTTCAATGATGGTCAGGGTATCGCCGACGATGGTATACTCCGCAGGGTCACCATCCAGGTAAATCTTCCCGTCCTTCACCTCATAGGCGGATTCCGTCACGTCCTGCTGGCCCAGCACATCCATCGTGATCACGCAGCGTCCGTCAGCGGTAAACTCCATCGTGCCGGTCATCATTTCCAGGATCGGCCTGGCCTGCTCATACTCCTCCGGAGAAATCCCCGCCATCTGGGCAATCGTATCAATATCCAGCTTCCACAGGCCGACGAGGTCATTGCCCGTATGCGCCGCATCAGCAGCAGGCGCATCCGTGTCAATGTAGGTCATGGTCGTCGTAGTTCCGTCCGGGTCCACCATGGTCAGGATATCGCCCGACCGCGTCAGCGAGGATCTCAAGCCGCTGTCCAGGACAATATCATTGCCCAGCAGCATGTAGGAATACTCCTCCCGGGTCTCCGGCACCGTGTTTGCGGTCACGCGAAGAATATACTTCTGATCCGCAGTAAACTCCATCGTCATGGCCATCTCGGCCTGAGAAATCAGAACCTCGCATTGCTCTGCCGTGTAGCCCTGTGTCATCAGAACAGGGACAAGATCCACCTGCCACACGCCCTCGATTTCGCTCTGGGTGATGGCCTGCGCCGTGCAGCACAGCCCCAGCAGCATCACCAGTACCAGCATCACAATCTTTTGCATCTGCTTCATTTGTTTTCCCTCCGTACCTATGCAGTTTGTCAACGCAGAGTGTTTTTTATAGTATACAATTTCCGTCGGTCATTGTCAATCCGCTGCGGCAGGAAATCTCCCGCCGCAGAATATGTCCCCGCCGGTTCACAGCACATTTCCCAGGGTAAAGGCGTCCCGGTGATAGATATGCAGGGCATTTTCCCGCAGCTCGGCGCAAGTCTCGAAGCAGGCGCTCCGGTCCTGCGCTTCCACGCCCGCCAGCAGCCGCTCCAGCGCCAGGGTCACGTCGTCAATGTCCTCATGGTTGATGAGCACCTGCAGCCAAGGCACTGTTTTCTTCCATGCGGCAAGATAGGCCTGCGCAGTTTCCCTGGCCCGCGGCCACTGTTCGCTGGCCGTCATGATGCGCAGCTCCTCTGCCGCCGATACATACCGGTCAGACAGGCGCTTTGCCTCCCTGGAGGACCACACGCCGGCAGCGATGGTCACCAGCAGCAGCCCGATGGCGATCCACATTTCCGTCCGCATTCACCATACCGCCCTTTCCGGCGCCAGCGCCTGCACCAGCTCCGCCTTTTCCGCGCCCTTGCCCTGGATGAGCATCTCGCCCCGCAGATTCAGGCTCAGAAACAGTACCTTCGTCAGATCAGGGTATCCGGCCTCCCGGGCAACCTTGCGCAGCCAGTCCAGGGTCAGCTTGCCGCGGGTCAGGTTGTCATGCTGGATGACGCCGTCCATGACCAGCGGCAGCGGCAGCCCCTCCCGGGACGGCGCCAGCTTCAGGTCATCCGGCGACACGGGCCGGTAGGCGGCTTTGGGAAAGACATTCACCTGCCCGCCCGGCTCCAGCACGATGGTGCCGACTTCGGAGGGGTCAAGGATGCCCGCTGTACGGATTTCCTCCATCAGCTCGCTCAGATCCATCCCTGTCCGGCGCAGCTGCTTTTCACAGAAGGCCCCGCCGCGCATCAGCACAGCCGGCTGTCCGCTCAGCCAGGCGCGGAAGGGCTGGCAGCGCATGCTCAGCGCATTGATCAGCCCGTGACATACCACCAGCGCAATCATCGGCAATACGCCGTAGAGCAGCGGAATCCCCACGCCGCCCATGGGCGTGGCGGCCAGCTCGGCGATCATGATGACCACCACCAGCTCAAAGGGCTGCAGCTGCCCCACCTCCCGCTTGCCCATGGCCCGCATGGCCATCAGCGATGCGATGTACAGCAGCACCGAACGCACAAAGATGGTCAGCATGTACGCGCCTCCTCTCCTTTTCCTGTAGCCTTTCCGGGCAAAATGCCGCCTATGCATCCGCCCAATTCCGGCTTTTTCAGGATTTGCGCGGATATCCCTTGCCCCTTTGCAAAGGCTGTGGTATAATGCAGGGTGGTGTATTATTCCTACATTATATGGAACACCATTGAAGGAGCTTTTCAGATGAACGAAACGATCATTGATGTGAAGGATGTGTCCTTCACCTATGAAGAGGCTGCGGAGCCTGCGCTGACCCATGTCACCATGGACGTGCGGCGCGGAGAATTCCTGGCCGTATTGGGCCATAACGGCTCGGGCAAATCCACGCTGGCCAAGCTGCTCAACGCGCTCTATCTGCCTACGGAGGGCCAGGTGACCGTCTGCGGCTTTGACACGGCGGACGAGGAGCATCTGTGGGAGATCCGCCAGCAGGCGGGCATGATCTTTCAGAACCCGGACAATCAGATCGTCGCCACCGTGGTGCGCGAGGACGTGGCCTTCGGCATGGAGAACCTGGGCGTCCCCCATGACGTGATGGTGACGCGCATTGAAGAAGCGCTCGCCGCCGTCCGCATGACGGAGCATGCCGATTCCGCGCCCCATATGCTCTCCGGCGGCCAGAAGCAGCGCGTGGCGATTGCCGGCATCCTGGCCATGCAGCCCAGCGTCATCATCGCCGACGAAGCCACCGCCATGCTGGACCCCTCCGGCCGCAAGGAGGTGCTCAAAACGATCCGCCGGCTCAACCTGGAGAAGGGCATCACCGTGGTGTGGATCACCCACTTCATGGAGGAAGCCGCCCAGGCAGACCGGATCATCGTGATGAACAAGGGCACGACCGTGCTCTCCGGAACGCCCCGGGAGGTCTTTGAGCAGGTGGATACCCTCCGGGAGATCCACCTGGACGTCCCCCACATGACCGATCTGTCCCAGGATCTGCGCAAGGCCGGCATGCCCCTGCCTGCAGGCATCCTGACCGTGGAAGAAATGGCAGAGGAGGCAGCGAAGCTCTTATGTCCATCGAAGTAAAGCATCTGACCCATACCTACTCCGCCGGCAGCGCGCTGCAGTCCACCGCCGTGCAGGATGTGAACATGACCATCGAAGAGGGCGAGTTCGTCGCCATCGTGGGCCACACCGGCAGCGGCAAATCCACGCTGGTGCAGCACCTCAACGGCCTGCTCAAGCCCACCGCCGGCCAGGTGCTGGTGGACGGCGAGGACATGAACGGCGAAAACGTGAACAAGCGGCTCATCCGGCAGAAGGTGGGCCTGGTGTTCCAGTATCCCGAATACCAGCTGTTTGAGGAAACCGTGGCCAAGGACATCGCCTTCGGCCCGAAGAATCAGGGCCTCCCGGCGGAAGAAATTGACCGCCGCGTCCGCAAGGCCATGGCCCATGTGCATCTGGATTATGACAAATACGCCGAGCGCAGCCCCTTTGAGCTCTCCGGCGGCCAGATGCGCCGCGTCGCCATTGCGGGCGTGCTGGCCATGGAGCCCCGCTACCTGATCCTGGACGAGCCCGCCGCCGGCCTCGACCCCAAGGGCCGGGACCGCATCCTGGGCATGGTCAAGGAGCTGCACGAGGAGGGGGTGACCGTGGTGATGGTCAGCCATTCCATGGATGACTGCGCCCGCCTGGCCACCCGCATGATCGTGATGAGCAAGGGCACCGTGGTTGCCAGCGACACGCCCCGCGCCCTGTTCAGCCAGCCGGAGCTGATGGCCTCGGTGCATCTGGGCGTGCCGGAGGCAGCCAGGCTCTGCGCCATGCTGCGGGAAAAGGGACTTGAGTTGCCCCATGACCTGTATACGCAGCAGGAGCTGTACGAGCATCTGCTGCGGCTGTGGAAGGAGGCGAAGCACGCATGATGAAGAACATCACCATGGGGCAGTACTATCCCGTGGACAGCTGGGTGCATCGCCTTGATCCCCGGACAAAGATTCTGTTGACCATCGCCATGATCGTGGCGGTCTTCATGGTCAAAACGCTGGTGGGCTACGGGCTGATCCTGGGCTTCATGTATCTGGTAAGCCGCCTGTCCAATATCCCCATCAAAATGCTGCTCAAGGGCGTAAAGCCCCTGCGCTTCATTCTGATCCTCACCTTCCTGCTGAATCTGTTCTTCAATCCCGGCGCTACCATGCTGATCGACTGGGGCTTCCTTAAAATCAGCTATGAGGGACTGAGCACGGCGGTTCATTATTCCCTGCGGCTGGTGTTCCTCGTCCTCGGCACCTCGCTGATGACGCTGACCACCTCCCCCATCGCGCTGTCGGACGGCATTGAGATGCTGCTGTCCCCGCTGAAGAAGCTGCATTTTCCCGCCCACGAGCTGGCGATGATGATGTCCATCGCCCTGCGCTTCATCCCCACGCTCATGGAAGAGGCCGATAAGATCATGAAGGCCCAGATGGCCCGCGGCGCGGACTTTGAATCCGGCAATCTCCTGGCCCGGGCCAAGGCCATGGTGCCGCTGCTGGTACCGCTGTTCGTCAGCGCCTTCCGCCGGGCGGGCGATCTGGCCATGGCCATGGAAAGCCGTTGCTATCACGGCGGCGAAAATCGCACCCGCCTGCGCGTGCTGAAGATCACAAAGAACGATTGGATCGCCGCCGCCGGCGTGGCCGTGCTGATCGTGCTGATCGTGGCGGAGAGCCATATCACCCTGCCCCTCTGGGCGGCGATCAAGAGGTTGTTTGCATGAAGCGCATCCTGCTGACCGTCGAATACGACGGCACGAATTATGCCGGCTGGCAGCGGCAGATCAACGGTCTGGCCGTCCAGCAGGTGCTGGAGGAGGCGCTTCAGAAGGCCACGAAGGAGCGCATCGTCGTCACGGGGGCTTCCCGGACGGACGCAGGCGTACACGCGCTGGGTCAGGCGGTGCATTTCGATACGGAAAGCCGCATCCCCCCGGAGAAGTACCCCTTCGTCCTCAACACCATGCTGCCCAGGGACGTGCGCGTCCACACGGGCCGCGAGGTGCCCGAGGGCTTCCACGCCCGGTTCATGACCTGCGGCAAGCGCTATACCTACCGCATCGTCAACAGCCGCCACGCCAGCGCCATCCGCCGCAACACCCATGTGCATGTGCCGCTGCCCCTTGACCTCGCCCCCATGCAGGAGGCTGCAAAGCAGCTGCTCGGCACCCATGATTATGCCGCCTTCCAGGCCTCCGGCGGCACGGCGAAGACCACCGTGCGCACCATTCACAGCGCGGATCTCATCCGCCTTGGCGACGAGATCATCCTGACCGTGGAGGGCGACGCCTTCCTGTACAACATGGTACGCATCATCGCCGGCACGCTGATCGAGATCGGCCTGGGCCGCCGGACGGTGAACGCCTTTTCCGAGGCGTATGAAACCCTGGACCGGCTGTCCCTGGGCGTGACCGCGCCGCCCCAGGGCCTGGAGCTGACAAAGGTCTACTACCCGGAGGCTGCCTTCATCCTGCCCGAGCAGGTCAAATGGCATGAGGATTAAGCCATGAAATACGCCGTTATTTCCGACATCCACGGCAATGCGCCCGCGCTCCGGCTGGCGCTGGAGGACGCTGCCCGGCAGGACGCGCAGGGCTATCTGCTCCTGGGCGACTACTGCATCAGCGCCCCCTGGGCCCATGAGGTCGTGCAGCTGCTGCGCGGCTTGCCCAACGCCCAGTTCATCTCCGGCAACGACGAGCGCCATCTGGACGTCCCGCCCGGCGACGACGGCCAGTACGAGGTCAGCCGCTGGTGCATGTCCACCCTGACGCCGGAGGACAAGCGCTGGCTGGATGCGCTGCCGGAAACGCTGACCATTCCCTGCGGGGGAACAACCCTCCACATGGCCCACAGCTCCCTGGCCTTTGTGGGCAAGACGCTGCACACCCGCTTCCGCACCTCGGTGCTGCCCGGGTTTTATCCGGACGGCCCGGTCAGCCGGGAAGCGCTGCTTGCGGATTTCCGCGCGCTCTGGGACAGGCCCGACTTCCGCGAATACATCCATGCCCTGGAGCCCGGCGTGTACCTCTTCGGGCATAACCACATCCAGACGCATGCTGACTTTGAGGGCCGGATGCTCGTCAATCCCGGCGCCTGCGGGATGCCGCTGGACTGCGGAGACTTCGGGGCCGCCTATTCCCTCATGACCATCGAGGATGGCCGTGTTACGGTGGAGGAGCGGCGCATTCCCTATGATACGGAAGAACTGATCGCTCAGGTCAAGGCCAGCGGACAGTATGCCGCCGCCCGGGTCTGGTCGGAGCTGATCTTCTCCGAATGGCGCACCCGCCGGGAGAAGATTTATCAGTTCCTGGATTCCTGCGAGGCCTATGCCCAAAGCATCGGCGATTCCCGCCGCCCCTTTTCCAAATCCACCTGGGAGGCCGCCTTTGCCGAGTGGACCGCCCATGCCCGGGAATGGCACCCGGAGCTGTTTGTGTAATTCTTTCCTGACTGTTCTCCGCCGGAGTCCCATCCGGCTGTACGCCCCCACAGGAGGTGTCCTATGAAGCGTTCCTTCATGACCAGTCTGCCGGATATGTCCGGCGCATTTCTGCTGGCCAGCCGCATCATCCTCGCCCACGGCGGCAACATGGTGCGCACCAGCTACAACAAGGCCGTGGACGCCCACACCCTCTTCCTGGATGTGGAAGCGGATGACGAGGCGCTGGACGCCATCGAATCCGAACTGCATGAGGCGGGCTTCCTCCAGCAGGAGCGACCGGTCAAGATCGTGCTGATCCAGGCCGAGGTGCCCAATGTGCCCGGCGGCGTCATCCCTGTGCTGGAGGCGCTCAAAAAGCACGAGGTCAGCATCTCCTACATCTCCAGCCAGCCGCCCCGTGGGGACGTCGCGCCGCTGAAAATGGGGCTGTACATTGAAGACCCTGCCGTCATCGAGGCGCTGCTTGGCGAAATCGCCGCGCTATGCCCGGTGCGCATCCTGGATTACGACGCCAGCGAAAAGCGGCTGGACAATACCATCTTCTACCTCTCCTTTGCCGATGAAATGCGCCAGCTGCTCCATCTGACCCAGGAGCAGACGAAGGAATTCATCATCTACGCCAACCTGGCCATGCAGCAGCTGGACGAGAAGGGCGAGCCCTACGGCAAAACCTTTGAATATGTGAGCCGGTTTGCCCATTTCGTGGCGGAAAACGGCGGCGCCAACTACGACTGCCGCATCAGCTGCGTCAAGCTGACCGACCGGGTCACCGCCACTGTGATCGAGCCCCCCTGCGGCTCCAACATCACCGTGCTGGAGGATCTCAATTCCCGGGCGCTGCTGGTCGTTGACGGCGGCTTCACCTGCTATGAAGCGCTGACGCTCCGGCTGCTGCGCAACCTCTTCCCCGATTTTGACGCAAGGAAGAAGGAAATGCTGCTCACCCACTCCGACTCCGACCATACGGGCGTCTGGCCTGCCTTCCAGAAGATCTGGTGCACGCGCCGCACGGCAGACTGCTTTGCCGGCGAGCATCTGGGGCTCCCCTGCCCCCGGGAGGAAAAGCCGGAGATGCTCCCCTATTATCACCTGTCCAAGCTGATCACCGCCTATGCGCCCCCGGCACTGTCCCGGCTATGCCTGCTGGATACGGAGAAATGCGACGACAGCGTGCCTCTGAGCCGGGTGGGCGTGTTCCGCTTCGGCGACATGACCTTCGACGTGCTGCAGGGCAACGGCGGCCATGTGCCCGGCGAGACGATCCTGCTGGATGAGCATCACCGCGTCGGCATTACGGGCGACGACTACATCAATACCCGTAATCTGACCCCCAAGCAGCAGGAGTTCAACCGCCTCGCCCCCTATCTGGCCCGCAGCGTCAACCAGGACAGCGTGAAGTACCGCGCCATCCTGCAGACCCTGCGGCATATGCTGGACGGCGACGGCTGGCTGCTCCTGCCCGGACACGGCGCAATCATCCCCCGCGACCAGCAGCTGTGACCATGACCATTCCGCGCGGCAGCTCCCCTTTGACGTATCTGCCGCGCGATGACCGAGGAGCCGACCATGCTTCGACTTGACAATCTTTCCCTGCCCCTGGACTGGACAATGGCCGCCCTGACCGAGCTTGTCCTGAAAAAGCTTCGCATTCCGGCGGATTCTCTGCAAAGCGTGACGCTGGCAAAGAAGTCCGTGGACGCGCGCGACAAGCGGGACGTGCATTTTGTCGTCTCAGTGGATGTGCAGGTCAAAAAGGAGGAGGCAGTGCTGTCCCGGCTCAAGCCGGGCACGGCCAGCCGAGTGAATCCGCCCCGGATCGCACCGCTGCCCCCGAGTCGGTTTGATCGTCCGCCGGTGGTGGTGGGCGCGGGCCCGGCCGGCCTCTTTGCCGCGCTGACCCTGGCCCAGGCAGGCGCCAATCCCATCCTCATCGAGCGCGGCAGGCCCGTGGAGGCCCGCACGCAGGACGTCGCTGCCATGCAGGAGCGGGGCGTCCTGGACCCGGACAGCAACGTGCAGTTCGGCGAGGGCGGCGCGGGCACCTTTTCCGACGGCAAGCTGACCACCGGCACCAAGTCGCCCCATATCCGCACGGTGCTGCAGACCTTTGTGGATCACGGCGCGCCGGAGGAGATCCTCTATCTGTCCAAACCCCACATCGGCACGGACAAACTGAAAAGCGTGGTGGTCTCCATGCGCAACGAGATCATCCGTCTGGGCGGCACAGTGCTGTTTGAAACCCGGGTGACCGAACTGATCATCCGCGGCAGCCATGTGGCCGGCGTGAAGGTGCTGCATCAGGGCCGGGAGCAGGAGATCCTGACCGACAGCGTGCTGCTGGCCATCGGCCACAGCGCCCGCGACACCATGCAGCGCCTGTTCAATCAGGGCGTGATGATGGTGCAGAAGCCCTTTGCCATGGGCGTGCGCATCGAGCATCCCCAGTCCCTCATCAGCCAGAGCCAGTATGGCCGGGCCTGGCAGCATCCGGCGCTGGGTGCGGCGGATTATAAGCTGGCCGTTCACACCCCCGACGGGCGAGGCTGCTACAGCTTCTGCATGTGTCCCGGCGGCGAGGTGATTGCGGCGGCGAGCCAGGAGGGCGGGCTGTGCGTCAACGGCATGAGCTATCATGCCCGCGCAGGCGTCAATGCCAATGCCGCGCTGCTGGTGGGCGTGCGTCCGGAAGATTTCGGCGACGACCATCCCCTGGCCGGCTTTGTGCTGCAAAGGAGCATCGAGCAGGCGGCCTACCGCGCGGGCGGCGGCGGATACAAAGCTCCCGTGCAGCGCGTGGAGGATCTGCTGATGGGCCGCGCCACCGCAAAGCTCGGCGCCATTCTCCCCACCTACCGGCCCGGCGTAACCCCGGCGGATCTGCGGGCATGTCTGCCTGATTTCATCATCGAGGACCTGAAATACGGCGTCCGCCGCATGGACGGACAGCTGCGGGGCTTTGCCCATCCGGATGCAGTGCTGACCGGCGTGGAGGCGCGTTCCTCCTCCCCGGTGCGCCTGACCCGGGACCGGGTGACCCTCATGGCGGAGGGTCTGGACGGCCTCTTCCCCGTGGGCGAGGGCGCAGGCTATGCCGGCGGCATCGTCAGCGCCGCGGTGGACGGCATCGTCACCGCCCGGGCCGCGCTGGAAAGGAGCGCCCTGTGAACGGGCTGCTACGGGAAGCGCTGTACGCCTTCGGGCTGACCCAGGCCGAGTTTATCCAGCAGCACGAAAACGCGGTGTACCGCGCAGACGACAAATACCTGCTGCGCATCCACAAGGCAGCAGAGGGGCTCCATGTTGACCACGACCCGGCCCTGCGCCAGGCTGAGCTGGCTCTGCTGACCCACCTGGCCGATGCCGGCATGAATGTGCAGCGTCCCATCGCACAATTCACCCTCTCTGACGGCACGCAAACGACCCTGCTGACCTGGCTGGAGGGGCATCACATCACGGAGGCAGCGTTCACAACCGACATGCAGCGTCAGATCGGCGCGATGACAGCGCGCCTTCATCAGGCCGCGGCGGGCTTCCGCCATGACGCCATGCGCCGCTACGACGCAGCCCATGCAGCCCGCCTGGTCAGCGCACTCCGGCAGATGGGCGAGCGGCATCACCTGAATACAGACGAGATCGCCGTGGTATGCGAGGCTGCCCGCGTCATCGAAGACCAGCTGGGCAAGGCGGACGGTGAGTTCATTCCCATCCACTGCGACCTGTCCCAGTCCAATATCCTGCTGATAGAAAGCGGCCCTGTCCCCATCGACTTCTCTCTCTGCGGCATTGGTCATCCCATGCATGACCTGGGCATCCTGCTGGGCAACACCAGCACCCAGGCGCAGCGCAAGGCCATCGCTGACGGCTACGCAGCCGCCGGCGGCCGCATTGAGCTGCCCCTGCTGGATGCAGGCTATACCTTGGGGTTGCTGGAGGCTCTGGACTTCCATGCGAACGTCTGGCCGAAGGAGCCCTGGTTCGCACCGCGCCTCACCCGCTGGGTGGACGAGCAGCTTCGTCCGCTGGCGGAGGGCAAATCAATTCTCAATGAAGATATGTTCCTGTTGAACATCAAATAAGGAGGGTTTCCCCATGACTGTGAAAGAGAAATTCCTGCGCTACGTCCAGATCGAAACCACCTCTGAGGCAGAATGCGAAAGCTGCCCCTCCAGCCCCAACCAGATGGTGCTGGCCAAGCTCCTTGTGGAGGAGCTGCAGGCCATGGGCATCGCCAACGCCCGCGTGGATGCGCACGGCTACGTCTACGCCACCATCCCGGCCAAGGGCAATCATCCGGCCAAGGTTGGTCTGATTGCCCACATGGATACCTCCGACGGCGTGCGCGGCGCAACCAAGCCCGTATGCATCCCGGATTACGACGGCAAGGCCGTCACGCTGAAGAACGGCGTGGTCATCGACGGCTTTGACTTCCTGTCCACCCTGGCCGGTCAGGAGCTGATCGTCACCAGCGGCGACAGTGTGCTGGGCGCGGACGACAAGGCCGGCGTGGCGGAGATCATGGCGCTGGCCCAGCGGCTCATGGCCCCCGATGCGCCGGAGCACTGCACGGTCTGCATCGGCTTCACGCCGGATGAGGAGATCGGCCGGGGCGCGGATCTGTTTGACGTGCCCGGCTTCAACGCGGACTATGCCTACACCGTGGACGGCGGCGCGCTGGGCGAGCTGGAATACGAGAACTTCAACGCCGCCTCCTGCAAGGTGACGGTCTACGGCGTGAACATCCACCCCGGCAGCGCCAAGAATCAGATGAAGAACGCCCTGCTCATGGGCATTGAGTGGAACAGCATGCTCCCGCCCGCCGAAATCCCCGCTCACACCGAGGGCTACGAGGGCTTCTACCACCTGATGCACATGCAGGGCGACGAGGAGAAGACCACCCTGAGCTACATCATCCGCGACCATGATGCGGCGAGCTTTGACAACCGAAAGGCCACGGTGCTTCGCATCACCGATTACCTCAACGCCAAGTACGGCGCAGGGACCTTCGTATGCGAGGTACGCGACAGCTACCGCAACATGAAGGAGCAGCTGGAGCCCTGCATGTACATTGTGGACAAGGCGGAGGCTGCCTTCCGAGCCTGCGGCGTGGAGCCTATCAAGACCCCCATCCGCGGCGGTACCGACGGCGCGCGCCTGAGCTACATGGGCCTGCCCTGCCCCAACCTCTCCACCGGCGGCTACAACTTCCACGGCCGCAAGGAGCTCATCACCGTCCAGGCAATGGAGAAGATGGTAGACGTGCTGGAGACCATCGTCCGCAACGCATAAGGAGGCGCTCCATGGCGCATATTCTCTGCATGCCGACCCTGTGCGCCGATATTTTTGACGCCACCGGCGAGATCCTGCCCGGCGGCGAGGCGTTGAATTTCGCCTGTATTGCCGCCCGCTATAACCATATCCGCCTATCCCTGCTGGGCGCGATCGGCGAGGATGAGCCGGGCCGGCACATCCTGCGGGTCATCGACGAGCGGCCCATTGACCGGTCCAATGTGCATGTCATCCCCGGCGGCGCAACCGCCACCCACCGCATCTATCACACCCCGGAGGGCGACCGCTACTTCAAGCCGGATTCCTGGCAGGGCGGCGTATTTTCTTCCTACCGGCTCACAGATGGGGATGCTGACGCCATGCGGGCGGCGGACGTGGTGTTCTGCACCTATTACAGCCCGAATTTCCCCGAGATCCTGGAGATCCGCAAGCACGCAGATTTCCGCCTGGCCGTGGATTTCGACGTTGACCGGGATTTTGCCCGCATGGAACCGCTCTTGCCCTATGTGAATTTCTTCCTCATCAGCGGGGACGACAGCGTGCTGCCCGTCGCCAAGGCCTGGTCGGAAAAGTATGACGCGCTGTTCAACGTGACCCTGGCAGAGCGCGGCAGCGTCACCTACCTGCACGGCCGGGAATACCGGGTGCAGGCGGTGCCGGTTGCCGAGGTGATCGACACCACCGGCTGCGGAGACAGCTATCACGCGGGCTTCGTCTGCTCCTTCCTGAAGGATGGCGACATCCTTGCCGCGATGGAGGAGGGCTCCCGCCGCGCCTCGGAAACCCTGGGGCATATGGGCGGATTCTGATGCGCGGCTGTGTGTCGCAAAATGTCTTTCGTCATTGTGACAGCCGGTTTTAGGATTATCAGAGTAAATCGAAACAGCATGCTGAAAGGAGTATGCTGTTTTTTGCTGCATATGGTAATAGTATGGAAGTGGCAAACTGGAATTGGGCGGAGCCAAAGGCTCTCCCGCTGGGAGAGCTGTCAGCGTCAGCTGACTGAGAGGGCCGCTTCTGCCATATGATTGCCCGATTGGTTTATCTTCAGCGACAAGACCGTTCTGCAGCTTGAGAACCACTTTCGCGCGTCGAAGGGTCATCGACCCGCGCGCACAAAGCCGCCGGGGGGGAAGCAAAAACAGCTTCCCCCCGGTCCCCCTCTGTTCTCCTGAGTGGGCGTAGTGGCGGCTGCATCCGGGGCGGCTCGATTGCAGAGGGATTCTTTGAATTTCCGCCAAAGCGGAAGAACCCCTCTGCAAAATCGCCGCATCGTTCCTTTTGAGGTCTCGCTGCAGCCGCTGCGGCTTGTACATATGGATGCCCGGAGTGAATGAAAATCGTAAGGGCCGCGGGGCTTCAAAACCTTCCCCCTCGGGGGAAGGTGGCACGGCGTAAGCCGTGACGGATGAGGCCGTAAGCGGCAAGCTTGCCCCCGCAAATCCCAATTTATAAAGCAAGCCATATCATTTTCCTCCCACCCATCGCAAAAATCACTATTTGTCCGTACCGTATCAATGCGCTGTATGCATTTACTCGCAAGCAAAAACCACCCGTCAAACGGGTGGTTTCAGCCTGTCAAAAAAGGTCGCCATAAGCGGCTTTTTTTGATATAATAGGCCCAGGTGATGAAAATGATGAACCGAGAGAACGAACAGCGCCAAGCGATCGAACTGCTGTGTACGGACATGCTGGTGCCGAAAGACCACCTGCTGCGCAAAATCGACGCAGCAGTGGACTTCACGCATATCTACGACTTGGTGGAAGAGCTGTACTGCGAAGACAATGGCCGCCCGAGCATCGATCCGGTGGTCTTGTTCAAGCTGGTACTGATTCAGCATCTGTTCGGGATCAGATCGCTGCGGCAGACGATGCGGGACGTGGAAGTGAACGTGGCATACCGGTGGTTTCTGGGGTACACGATGTCGCAGCCGCTGCCGCATTTTGCGACGATCAGCTATGCGTTCCGGCATCGATTCACGGCAGAAGTGATCGAGGGAGTGTTCCGCTGGGTGCTGGAAGAAGTGGCGCGCGCCGGGTATCTGTCGCCGGAAGTGGTGTTTGTGGACGGAACGCACATCAAGGCGAACGCGAATCTGAAGAAGCATGTGAAGAAGTCGATCCCGAAGGCAGCGAGACACTACCAGGAGCAGCTGATGCAGGAAGTCGATGCAGATCGCGCCGCTCATGGGAAGAAACCGCTGAAAAAGGATGACGACGATGATACGTCGTCAGCACCGCCGGAAGAGAAGACCATTATTGAGTCCACCACCGACCCGGAAAGCGGCGTGTTCCACAAGGGCGAGCACAAGAAGTGCTTTGCGTATGAAACCCATACAGTCTGCGAGAAGCGAGGGTATGTGCTGGAGGTGGAAGTAACGCCCGGCAATGTCCACGACAGCGTGGCATTCGACACAGTATTCGAGCGGCTGATGGAGCATTACCCCGAGGTTGAAGTGGTTACCGCCGATGCAGGCTACAAAACGCCGTGGATCTGCAAGCAGGTCATTGACAGCGGCAGGACTCCTTCGCTTCCCTACAAGCGCCCCATGACCAGGCAGGGGAATCTGCCATGGTATGAGTATGTTTACGACGAGTATTACGACTGTGTACTGTGTCCGCAGTACAAGGTGCTGGAATACGCCACGACCAACCGCGACGGCTACAGGGAATACAAGAGCAAGGGATATATCTGCCAGAAGTGCCCGGTTCGGGAGCAGTGCACACAGAACAAGCAGTGTGTCAAGACAGTCACCCGGCATGTCTGGCAGGACTACCTGGAGCAGGCCGAGGACATCCGCCATTCGCCGCTGGGTAAGGCGACCTACGCGCTTCGTTCCCAAACGATTGAACGCGTCTTTGCAGACGCCAAAGAGAAACACGCTATGCGTTACACGCCTTACAGAGGGCTTGCCGCCGTCACGGCCTGGGTCAAGCTCAAGTTTGCTGCGCTCAATCTCAAAAAGCTGGCCATCCACAAGTGGTTGCGCTCGCTGTTTTCCGATTTTCTCCTTATGCTTGAAGCCACCTCGCAGAACTGTGAAGTGGCTTCTTTGACAAGCTGAAACCACCCGTCAAACGGGTGGTTTTTCATTTTGGACTCATTCCGGTTCCTCCTGCTCGGAATAGAACACCTGCATATCGTCCAGACGCAGGCAGGCCAGGCGTCCGTCCGGGCTGCCGCAGCCGCAGTCGATGCCGATCATGCGCTCGCCGAACCAGATGCGCATCGGCTGATCGGCCTGATAGTGCCAGGTCGGCGTGTGCCCGAAGATCACAGTTTTTCCTTCCGGCATCCGATCCTCCGCCGTCAGCCGCGTCCAGACAGCGTCCATCACCTCGTCGCCGTGCCGGCTGCTGAAGCCCACCGGCGCGCCGTGCACCAGCAGATAGGTTTTGCCGCCGCAGCTGACCTCCGCATTGAGGGGCAGATTCCGGATCAGCGCCAGCAGCTCCTGCCGATAGGCCTTTGTACAGCGCTTCAGCCGGGCATGGGTGATATCGCCGCCGTTTTTGTACCAGCGCCGGATGTAGAGGTTCTCCGGATGCTCTTTGGTCAGGGCTTCCAGCAGCATATGCTCATGGTTGCCCAGCAGCACCGTCACATTCGGCCTGGCGCAGAGCTCCCGCAGGATGGCCGGGCCGTCGGAATAGCGGTCCACACAGTCCCCCAGCACATACAGATGATCTGCCTGACGGAGGCGGATCTGCCGCAGAATGCTGCGGAAGCGGGCCCGGTTCCCGTGGATATCGGACATGACGTAAATCAAGCAGCCGCCTCCGTCCTCATGCTGCGGTCTGCCGCTTCTGCAGCCAGTGCATCGCCAGCAGCACCAGCCAGATTACCAGCGCGGCAACCAGCGCAGCCAGGAAAATGTTCTCATTGGGCACAAAGGAGGACGTACCGTCGTCGTTGAGGATCATCCGGGCATTCTTCAGCACCCTGGCGCCGATGGCCGGGCCGATGACGCCGGGCACCAGCACCTGGCTGATGATCCGCAGCCCCTGGAACATGCCGGCCTTGTCCTCCGGGATATGATCGCGCACCTTCGCACCGAAAACCGCCATGCCAGACAGATAACCGCACATCATCAGCAGCGATCCCAGGAACACCAGTGCGGTGGACTTGAACAGGTACAAAAGCACATAGCCCGCCATCAGCAGGAGCAGCGCCGGCACCACCGCCGCCATGAAGCCCTTGCGGTCATACCGGCGGCCATAGACCGCCGTGAAGGCCGCTGCCAGGATGATCGCCGGCGCCATAATCAGCACGTAGTTGTCCATCTGCAGCGCTTCGGTGTAATAGAGGATCAGATAGGGCATGTAGACCTGAATGGAGATGTTGAAGGCCATGAAGCAGATCAGCGTGACGTACAGCAGCAGGTTCCGGCGGATAACCGAGGGCCGGAAGCCGTAGAGAATGTTGGCAAAGCAGCTGCGATTCTCCGCGCACTTGTGCCCGCTGTCCTCAATGAGGAAGAAGCCGGCAATGCCGATCGCCGTCGCCAGACCGCCGATCACCAGAAAGATCGTCGTCCAGCTGCCCGCCTGGTTCAGGTCGAAGCCCATGAAGCCGCCGAATACCACCAGAATCGCCAGCAGGGGCATCATGGCGTTGACGCCCTCCGCCGCGCCGCGCTGGCCGGGATCGGCAGATTCAGTCAGCCAGGCATTGAAGGCTGCGTCATTGGCCGCAGAGCCGAAGAAGGTCATCACGCAGTCCAGCAGGATCGTCAGCGAAATGCCCACCGCCGCTGCAGAGGCCGCCGCCGGGAACAGCGCATTGATCACATCCAGGCGGATCAGCGCAAAGCTGCAAATCGTCAGTCCCCAAAGGATATAGCCCAGACAGATGAACAGCTTGCGCCTGCCCACCTTGTCCGACAGCGCGCCGACCAGTACCGTCGTCAGCGCCGCAGCCGCCGCGCTCGCGCTGACCATGGCAGAAATCGCCTCTGCCGAGGCATGAAACATCTTGTAGATGAACACGTTGAAGTACATGTTCTCCACGACCCAGGCCACCTGGCCCGTCAGACTGAAGATGACCAGCGCCAGCCAGAAACGCCGGTTCTTGTTTGCAGCTTTCATATGCAGCTTCTTTCCTGCAGCCATCCGAGATCAGCTGCAGCCTTTCTGTTGAATGGACGCCTTATTGCCGGGAGATCAGCCAGTCCCGCACCTGCAGCAGATCCTCAAAGGGGCCGAGGATGAACTGCTTCACCACATCGTCCGGCTGCCACAGGTCGGGCACCATGATGGCCTTGCAGCCTGCGCTGTTGGCCGAGAGCAAGCCGTTGCGGGAATCCTCCAGCGCGTAGCATTCCTCTGGTTTGACGCCCAGCGAAGCGGCGGCCTTGAGGTAAATGTCCGGCTCCGGTTTGGATTTTTCAACCATATCGCCGGCAATCACCGCATCAAAATACTGGCGGACGTTTGCCTCGGTCAGATGCTTCTCGACCTTCGCCCTTTTGGTGGAGGAGGCCACGGCCAGCTTGTAGCCCTTGCGCTTGAGGTAGGTCAGCAGATCGTACAGGCCCTTCTTGACGCTCACCGCATACTTGCTGTAGTACGCCTCCATGTATTCCCGGGAGTAGCGCCACATGGCAGCGACGTCCACGACCTCGCCGAACTCGTCCCGCCAGACCTGCTCACAGGCCGGGGTATTCATGCCCAGCGTTTTCAGGCACATATAGCCTGCCTTGCCAAGGCCCATCTGTTCCCCGGCGTAATCCCACGCACCGATGAAGACCCGTTCGGTGTCAAACATCAGCCCGTCCATGTCAAAAATGAATGCCTTCATCTTTTACACCTCCAAAGCAATGCCGTAATCCAGAATGACCCGTCCGTCCGCATCCGGGGCAGTAAAGCGCGGACAGGCATAGCGCTCGAAGCACCAGTCGTCCTCCGCGCGCACCCATCCATGCCGCCGCAGCTCCGCCAGGCACAGATTATGCGATTCCAGGCCGTACAGCTCGCCGTTGTTTTCGTCGCCCTTCTTCCAAAGGACAGCATAGCGGCGCGGGCCGATCTCCACGGCTTCATAGCCTGCAGGGGGCTGTGTCCCCGGCTGGCAGAAGAAGCCGATCCAGTATTCCACCTCGCCGTTCACCACCCGCAGGGCCGCCATGGTACTGTCCCCCACGAGGGGCATCAGGGGCAGCTTCTCCAGCGGTGCAAACCAGTCATTCCGCCACCACTCGCCCCATTTGTGGCCGTAGCCGCCGTTCACGCTGTCCGCCGGGGTATAGCGCTTGCCGATGAAGCAGCAGGCAGGGCATTCCTCGATGTAAGCATTGACGATCTCCAGTGCCATGGGCTCCCCTCCGTATCCATTGTTTTCTTTTTTGATGATAGCACAGACTGCCCCGCAAAGCAAGGCATAACGGGAAAAGGGAGAGGCGAACCTCTCCCTGTAGGATACATACACACGCTTCGCCGCAAAGCAGCGCAGCAGCTTACTCCTCGTCGTCCTCGACCTTCTCGGCGGCGGCGATGACCTTCTTGGCCACTTCAGCGGGCACTTCCTCGTAGCGCTCGAACACCATGGTGAAGGAGCCGCGGGCCTGCGTCATGGAGCGCAGATCGGTGGCGTACTTGAACATTTCAGCCTGCGGGCACTCAGCAACAACCTGCTGCATACCGCCGACCTGCTCCATGCCGATGATGCGGCCGCGGCGCTTGTTCATGTCGCCCATGATATCGCCCATGTACTCGTCGGGCACCAGGACCTCAACGTGCATCACAGGCTCCAGCAGGACGGGAGACGCGTCGGCACAGCCCTTCTTGTAGGCGATGCGGGCAGCGGTCTTGAACGCCATTTCGGAGGAGTCAACGGGATGGTAGGAGCCGTCGTACAGCTTGGCCTTCACGGACACCATGGGGTAGCCGGCCAGCACGCCGCGGACCATGCACTCGCGCAGGCCCTTCTCAACGGAGGGGATGAAGTTGCGCGGAACGACGCCGCCCACAACCGCATCTTCAAACACCAGCTCGGTGGAGCCGTCCAGCACGGGAGAGAACTCGATCCACACGTCGCCGAACTGACCGTGACCGCCGGTCTGCTTCTTGTGGCGGCCCTGGACCTTCACGGCCTTGCGGATGGTCTCACGGTACGGGATCTTGGGATCCTGCAGGATGGCGTTGGCGCCGAACTTGGCCTGCAGACGGTTCTTGATGACCTCCAGGTGCATTTCGCCCTGACCGGACAGCCAGGTCTCGGTGGTATCCACGTTCTTCTGGATCACGATGGAGGGATCTTCTTCCATCAGGCGGTTCAGGCCGGAGAAGATCTTGTCTTCCTCACCCTGCTTGGCAGCGTACACAGCCTTGTGCATGCAGGGCGTGGGGAACACCATGCCGGGGTACTGGATGGGATTGTTGTAATCCGCCAGGGTATCGCCGGTGGAGGTGTACTGCAGCTTGGCCAGAGCGCCCAGATCGCCGGCGTGCAGGGTCTGCTTGGCGACCTGCTTCTTGCCGCGC
>JAFQIB010000032.1 GCA_017397765.1 Clostridia bacterium
AAATGCAAGCATTTGCTCTCGCTAGTCGGCGCGAGCGCCTCCCTCGTGCAACGACAAGTCGTTCTCCCGGCCGTTCGTTCGTGTAAGGAAGCTTTTCCTGACGGAAAAGCACGAAAATCGCCGCGCAGGGGCTTCGCCCCGTTTAACCGCCCCAATGGGGCTCGCCGATTTTCGATGTAGAGTCGGAGGGCTTGCGAGCCCTCCGACACCTCCCGGGGGTTGTTGATGGTCTGAGGGCGCGCCTGACGACGCGCCCCCGTTGTGCCTGTGTTTACCGCGCAAAGATCTGCGTGGCGAAAATAAAGCCGTTGGCATCCAGGCAGATGCCGATCCCGGCCTTTGTCCAGGCAGCGGAGAGAATGTTCTTCCGGTGCCCGGGGGAGGACATGAAGGCGGCCTGTGCCTTGTCCACATTGGCGTGATGGGCAATGTTCTCGCCTGCGCCTGTGAAGGCGTAGCCAAAGCGCTTCAGCATGTCGCGCACATTGCCATAGGTGGGCGACTCATGGGCGAAGTAGCGGTTGTCCCGCATGTCCTCGGATTTGATGCGGGCAATGCGGCAAAGGGCAGGGTCCAGGGTCAGGGGAGACAATCCGTTGTTTTTCCTGTCCATATTCAGCAAATTCATCATCATTTGCTCTTGCGCTGAGACAGACTGTGTAGTATAATCATCCCCCGGAGAGGACGGCTGTGACGGCACAGGCGTGTTCGATGGCGCCTGCAGTGGGAATACAGTGGGGCCAAAGCCGCTGCATTCGCTGCAGATTGACGCTGAAGTGGGGCTGCATGCCCATCCGGTGGCGCAGGAATCCGCGCAGGTGGGGATGCTTGCCCATGACGTGGAGAATGTGCGCTCATCGGTGGGAGCAAGGGCCTGGTTTTCGCAGCAAATGGCGCTGCAGGTGGTGCAGCTGCCCTGAATGCCCGGGCAATCCGCCAAGGCGGCAGAGGATGCGAGCAGCATGGCTGCTGCCAGAGCTGTGTACTTTTTGAACATGCGTGTTCACCTCCGAAGTATTACGATTTTATTTCAAATCGCAATAATATCGTAATAAAACGAAGGCGCAGGGTCAAGGAAAATGCCAAGTAGCTTCCATGGGAACCCATACCAAGGCGATGAACCGGACGATCCGGATCGATATTAGGAGGAATCCATCCATGATTTTTGAAAAATGCCCCCGCTGTGATCTGAATTACATCACCCCCAGTGAAAAGTACTGCAAGGTATGCATGCGGGAGATGAAGGGTGACAACGCGCACGACGAGATCGAAATGTGCTCCGTGTGCAGCGAGAACCCGGTGCTGCCGGGCCGCGATATCTGCCTGTTCTGCCTCAAGGAGATGGGCAGCCAGCCCGTTGCCGCTTCTGCCCATGACGACTCCGGCGACGGCGAGGAGCAGGTGAATACCCGCGCCCTGACCGACCTGGACGATGTGTCCTCCATGGATGAGATCCCCGAGGTGGACAACGACATCCCCACCGGTGAGTTCGAGAAGATGGCGGGCGAGATCTCCTCTTTGGAGAGCATGCGCGAAGAAGAGGACATGGACGACGAGGATGAGGACGAGGACGACCTGATGTGAGTCCTGTCCCTGCAAGGGAGGGAAGCACATGCGGCTCTTTGCCATCGGCGATCTGCATCTGCCCGGCGGGCAGGAGAAGCCCATGGATGTGTTTGGCGGCCACTGGGAGGATCACTTTGCCCGCATTGCCCAGAACTGGCGGACACGGGTGAAGCCGGAGGACACGGTGCTGATTCCGGGTGATATCTCCTGGGCCATGCAGCTGGCGCAGGCCGCCCCGGATCTGCAGGCCATCGGCGAGCTGCCGGGACAGAAGATCATCATCAAGGGCAATCACGACTACTGGTGGGGCGGCATCGGCCAGGTGCGCCGGGCGCTGCCGCAGGGCATGCAGGCCATCCAGCATGACACGGTGGATCTGGGCTGCTGCGTGGTCTGCGGGACCAGGGGCTGGGCGTATCCCACGGAGGAGAACCCGCTGCCCCCGGAGGAGACGCGCATCTTCAATCGGGAGATGATCCGCCTGGAGCTGGCCCTTGCGGCGGCGCAGAAGGCGGCGGCAGGGCGGCCTGTTGTGGTAATGCTCCACTATCCGCCGCTGTACCAGACGGATCGGGACACGCCGTTCACGGCGCTGCTGGAGAGGTATCAGGTACACACGGTGGTCTACGGTCATCTTCACGGCGCAGGAATCCGGGCGGGCTTTCACGGCATGTGGAATGGGATCTGCTATCAGCTCTGCTCCTGTGACAGCCTGGATTTTGATCTGCTGGAGCTTTCTCTGGAAAAATAAATATTGCAAAAGTATTAAATAATTCTAAAACTTTTGTAACGAAAAGTCAAGCAACGACAGGAAACGACCCCGACATTTTGTCGGGGTCGTTTTTTTTATACCACGGATGGCGGGGAATGTGTGTTCGGCCCCAAATGCTGGGGTGAGCTGTGACAGAATCATGTCAACAGCATGAAAAATCAGGCTTTGTGGAGCCTTTGCAAGAAGAAAAAAACATTTTGCGCAGGGCTTGCATTCCTTTCAAAAGTGGGATAAAATGAGATCAAGTGGTTTTCAAAGCCTATTTTGTGCAAAAAAGTGGGGGTGATGATGGGTGGCTGACCAGGAACTGACCAATGGCCTGCAGAACGCAGCGGCGCCCATCGCGCCCGAAGCTTCTGCGCTGAGCGACGAGGATCGTGCGCTGCTGGAGAAATACAGCCGCACTTTCACCGGCACCTTTGCCCACACGCTGGACAGCAAGGGCCGCATGGTGATCCCGCTGGCCTTCCGCGATATGCTGGGCAAGAGCTTCACGGTGGCCCCGGAGTTTGACTTCAAGTCCATCGCCGTATATCCGGAGCTGGCCTATGTGCGGATGCGCGAAAGCCATGACCGGGCGCTGCAGGAGACGGGCAATCCCGAGCGCAAGAAATACCTGCAGTGGCTGGACGCCTACACCTTCCGCGCCCAGGAATGCGACGGTCAGGGCCGTGTGCTGCTGCCCGCCCGCCTTCGCCAGATCATCCTGGGGGAGGATAAGGACGTGGACATCATGGGTGCAGGCGACCATCTGCGCATCGCTGTGCGCGTCAAGTGCGAGGATCAGCTGATGGACTTCATTGCCAACATCGACGCTGTGCTGGCCAATATGTAATGAAATGTATGCCGTCATCCTGCTGCTTATGGCATGGATGGGGCTGAGGAGGAATAAATTATGACGACTCCCATGCGCAACCGGATGCGCCGCCATACCCGTCCCGCAGGTTATGTGTCAAAATCCTGCCAGGCGGAGGCGATGGCCTTCAGCCGACCCGGGAGCCGCTCCTTCTCCTTCACCGGAGAGTTCCCCGATATGGCGGATCAGCAGCCTGTGGAGGCGCGCTCCCGCCGCCGCAGCTATACCTCTGCCAGCCAGACCGGCAGCTATCATGCCGTTGGCCAGGAGGATACGGCCCGGATGCCCGCGGTGAACAAGCACGGCGTGCTTTTCCTGCCGGCAGTGGCAATGCTGTGCGCCCTGGTGCTTGGCCTTGGCAGCGTGCTGCTGACCCAGCTGGGCGAGCGGGGCCGCGTGCAGACGGCCATCAATCAGAAGAACGACCGGATCTCTGTCCTGAGCGTGGAATGCGGCCGGACGGAAGCTAATATCCGGAGCCAGTCCAACGACGTCAATATCCGCCAGGAGGCTGTCCGGATGGGGCTGATCAGCTCCAAGGGCGTGGCGGTGCAGTATCTGGACGCGCCGCAGGATGCGGTGATCAGCATGTCCGATCAGACTGCCGTCCAGTCCCTGGCCTCCATCTGGGGACAGTAAGCAAATTCAGAAAAAGCCCACATCGGGGGACTGAGGGGTCGAGCTCTTCGGTTCCCCGTTTGGAATATGCGCGCCAACAACGGGAGGTCAGATGCATCCTGAACTGCTGGTACGCAAGAGAATCTGGCTGATGACGCTGGTCCTGGCGGGGCTGTTCCTGCTGGTGATCGCCCGTCTGGCCGCATTGACGATACGAGACGCGGAGGCTTTGACGCAGCGGGGCGTCAGCCAATGGACCAAAGCCGGCGTTGTGACCGCCCGCAGGGGCAGCATCACCGATCGCTACGGCAATCTCCTGGCGCTCTCCGCCACCGCCTATACGGTGACGGCAGATCCCCGGCTGGTGACGGATATCGACGCCTTTCTGGACGCGGTCACGCCCATTCTGCCCCTGGATCGGGAAAGCGCGGCAAAAAAGCTCTCCGACAATACAAAAGGCGCGGTGATCCTCAAGCGCCAGGTCAAGCGGGAGACCGTTGACCGGCTGCGGACGCTCAAGGCGGAAGCGCCGGAAAGCGCCTGCCTGTCCGCCATGACCTTTGATGAGGACGTGTCCCGCTATTATCCCTACGGTCAGCTTTTGACCCAGGTGCTGGGGCTGACGACCATTGACTCCGAGGGCCAGTCCGGCCTGGAAAGCCGGTATGAGGACGTGCTGGCCGGCATGGAGGGCAGCTATCTGAAGCAGGTGGACGCCCGCAACCGCATCATCAGCGGCACGGAGGGCTGGTATATCCCCTCCCGGGCGGGCAGCAGCCTGCAGCTGACCATCGACGCCTCCATCCAGGAGATCGCCGAGAAGGCGATGCGGGAATGCCTGGAGGTCAATTCCGCCGCATCCGTCGCCTGCATTGTGTCGGATGTGCGCACCGGCGGCATCCTGGCCATGTGCATGGCGCCGTCCTATGATCCCAACGAGCCGCCCCGCTCCGACGTGGCTGCGCTGACGGCTATGATGCGCATCACGGCCATTTCCGACGTGTACGAGCCGGGCTCGACCTTCAAGATCATTACCGCCGCCTCGGCGCTGGACAGCGGCGTCACCACCCCGGAGGACAGCTTCTACTGCTCCGCAAAGGTGAAGGTGGACGGCGATACCATCCGCTGCTGGGGCCGGGCCCACGGCGCGGAAACCATGGCGGAGGGCCTCCAAAACTCCTGCAACCCGGTGTTTGTGGAGCTGGCGCTGCGCATGGGAACGGATAGCTTCTACCGCTACCTCAATGCCTTTGGGCTGGGGAAGCGCACGGGAATCGACCTACCTGGCGAGTCCGCCGGCATCCTCATCGGCAGCCGGTACGTCAAGGCGGTGGACCTGGCCCGCATCGGCTTTGGGCAGTCGGTGGCGGTGACGCCGCTGCAGCTGGTGATGGCCTGCAATGCGGCCGTCAACGGCGGCAGGCTGATGAAGCCCTATATCGTCTCGGAGATCCAGGACGAAATGGGGCAGACGATCCAGCGCTTCAGCCCGACGGTGGTGTCCACGCCCATCCGCCCGGAAACCAGCGAAACGCTGCGGGGATTGCTGGAAGCGGTGGTGGCCCAGGGCGGCGGCAAAAACGCCTATATCGACGGCTACCGCATCGGCGGCAAGACCGGTACGGCGCAGGTCTACAAGGAGGGGCGGATCGTCTCCGACGTCCACATCGGCTCCTTCTATGGCTTCGCCCCGGCGGATGATCCGCTGATCAGCGTGCTGGTGGTGGTCAACGAGGCCCATGTCCCTGTTGATTACGGCGGCACGACGGCGGCCCCCTTTGCCAGGCAGATCTTTGAGGAAGCGCTGCCCCTGCTGGGGGTGGAGCGCTATGCGCCGGAGACGGAAATCGTGATGGTTCCTGATATAAAGGGCTTGACGATTTCCCAGGCAAGGCGTACACTGACAGAGGCCGGCCTGGAAATGATGAGTGACGGCGTGAACGACGTGGTGCTCGACCAGCTGCCCCCGCCCGGCGCTAAATTGGCGGCCGGCGGGCATGTGATGGCCTATACGGCAAAGAGCAGCGCCCTGACCCCGGAGGAGCTGGTCTGCGTGCCGGAGCTGCAGGGACTGTCCGATGTGGACTGCGCCAGGCTGCTGCGGCAAAGAGGCCTGATTATCTCCATGGACGGGACGGGCCTGTGCGTCCGGCAGACACCCGCGGCAGGGGAGTATGTGCCCCCGGGAGAGAGCGTCCATGTGACGCTGACAGAAACGGGAAAGCCGGGAGGCTGACCGCAGCGATGCGGAAAAGTTCCCGAAGAAAATAAAATTTCAGGTTATTTCACCATAGATCAGGGGCCTGGCCCCATGTAAGGAGAATCACCATGAAGCTTTGTACGCTGTTTGAAAAGGTCCCCTATCTCGTTGAGACCCGGGGCAATATGGTCACCGAGATTGCCGCGCTGTGCTCCAACAGCCGCGAGAAGGAGGAAAATGGCCTGTTCTTCTGCATCCCCGGCGCCCGCTTCGACGCCCATGACTATGCCCCCCAGGCGGTGGCAAACGGCTGCGTGGCGCTGGTGGTGGATCACTTTGTGGACGTGGACGTGCCGCAGGTGAAGGTCACCTCCGTGCGCGCGGCCATGTCCCGGATGGCGGCGGCCTTCTACGGGCATCCGGCGGATCAGATGCGCATGGTCGGCGTGACCGGCACCAAGGGCAAGACCACCACCACCTACATGATCAAATCCATTCTGGAGACGGCGGGCATGAAGGTGGGCCTGATCGGCACCACCGGCAACATGATCGGCGATATCCATATCGACTCCAACTACACCACCCCCGATCCCATCGACTTGCAGCGTGATCTGCGGGCGATGGCGGACGCCGGCGTGCAGGCGGTGGTGATGGAGGTTTCCGCCCATGCCATCGACATGTTCCGCCTGGACGGCATGTCCTTCGAGGTGGGCGCTTATACCAACCTGAGCCAGGATCATCTGGACTATTTTGGCTCCATGGAGAATTACTTCGAGTGCAAGAAGCGCTTCTTCACCTCCGGCATGGTGCGCAACGCTGTGCTGAATGTGGACGAGGAGACCAGCGTGTCCATCCTGCGGGATCTGGAGAGCCCCCACATGACCTTTGGCATTGCGGCGGCGGCGGATCTGTTTGCGCGGGATATCGAGATCAGCGAAAACGGCGTGGGCTTTGAGCTGAAGCTGCAGGGGATGCATGCGCTGCCCATCGCCCTGCGGATGACGGGCATGTTCAACGTGTATAACGCCATTGCCGCAGCCTCCTGCGCGATGGTGCTGGGCATTTCCCATGAGGATATCCGCGCCGGTCTGGAAAAGATCGAGAACGTGCCGGGCCGCATCGAAATGCTGCCCACCGGTACGCCCTACCGCGTCATCCTGGACTATGCCCATGCGCCCGACGCGCTGGACAACATCCTGCGCACCTGCCGCGAGTTCACCAAGGGCCGCCTGATCGCCCTGTTTGGCTGCGGCGGCGACCGCGACCAGGGCAAGCGCCCCATCATGGGCCGCATCGGCGGCGAGCTGGCCGATCTGTGCATCCTGACCTCCGACAATCCCCGCAACGAGGAGCCCATGGACATCCTGGCTGCCATCGAGGCGGGCATCAAGGAAACCGAATGCGAGTATGTGGTGATCGAAAACCGCCGCGCGGCCATCCGCCATGCGATGGAGATCGCCCGCGAAGGCGACGTGATCGCCCTGTGCGGCAAGGGTCACGAGACCTATCAGGAGATCAAGGGCGTGAAGCATCCCTTCGATGAGAAGGTCGTTGTGGCGGAGCTTCTGGCCGAAATGGATGACTAAATCTGACAAAACGAGGTACTGAACATGCTAAGGATGATTCTTGCATTGATCCTCTCTGCGGCCATTGTGCTGCTGACCGGCCCGAAGCTGATCGCCTGGCTGCGCAAGCTGAAGCTGGGCCAGACCATGTACGAGCTGGGCCCCCAGTCCCACCTGAAGAAGCAGGGCACGCCCATCATGGGCGGTCTGTGCATCGCGCTGGGCTGCGTGGTGGCCTTCATCGTGTGCGGCGCGACCCTCGGCGCGTGGGATCACATGCTGGCGCTGCTGTTTGTGGCGCTAGGCTCCATGGCCGTGGGCTTTGGCGATGACTGGATCAAGATGGTCAAGAAGCGCCACGAGGGCCTGACCCCCTGGCAGAAGATCATTGGCCAGGCCGTGGTGTGCGTGGGCTTTGCCTGCTACTGCTATTTCCATCCGGAGGTGGGCAGCAAGGTGATCGTGCCCTTTGTCAACATCGAGTGGGATCTGGGCATCTTCTACATCCCGCTGCTGGCGCTGACGGTGCTGTTCATGGTGAACTCCGCCAATTTGCAGGACGGCCTGGACGGCATCCTGTCCTCCGTGACGGCGGTGGGCTCTGTTGGCTGGGCAAGCATTGCGCTGATTATGCTGGCGACGCATCCTGCAATGAAACTTGCGCTTGACAGTGTTAATCCGCATACTTTGCAGGCGGATTTCAACACCATCGCCGTCTTCGCTCTGGCCCTGTGCGGCGCGTGCATCGGCTTCCTGCGCTTCAACCACTACCCGGCGACGGTCTTCATGGGCGATACCGGCTCCATGTTCATCGGCGGCGCGGTGGTCGGCATGGCGATGCTGCTGCGTCAGCCCTTCCTGCTGCTGCTGATCGGCTTCACCTGCGTGATGTCCAGCGTGTCCGTCATCCTGCAGCGCTACTACTTCAAGCTGACCCGCAAGCTGACCGGTACCCCCAAGCGCCTGTTCAAGATGTCGCCCATTCATCATCACTTTGAAATGTGCGGCATGAAGGAGACGCAGATCGTTCTGATGTACGCTATTGTGACGGCGGTACTGAGCGCGATTGCGGTACTGTCGGTGCTGATTTAAACGTAGATTCGGGTATGCACCCGAAGGTTTCCAAAGGGCGATCGGAAAGCCCTTTGGCCGCCTCCGCAGAGGCGGAACTCACTTCCGCATTACTTCAAGCAATGGAGGCGCATCAAAATGCGCAACATGAATAACTACGCCGGCAAGCGCGCCCTCGTCGTGGGCATGGCCCGCAGCGGCGTGGCGGCGGCAAAGCTGCTGCACAAGGCCGGCGCGAAGGTCGTCATCAACGATTCCAAAACTGCCGACGCCCTTGGCGACGCCCTGCTGCCCCTGAAGGGCCTGGACATCGAGTACGCCCTCGGCTGTCCGGCAGGAGAGTGCCTGAGCGGCATCGAGGCGATGATCATCAGCCCCGGCATCCCGGATACCGCTGGCTTCGTCGTCAAGGCGAAGGAGATGGGCGTCTATGTTACCGGCGAGCTGGAAATGGCGTATCAGCTGTCCTCCGGCGAAATGGTAGCCATCACCGGCACCAACGGCAAGACAACCACGGTGTCCCTGCTGGGCGAGATCTTCCACAATGCGGGCCGCACCACCCATGTGGTGGGCAACATCGGCTATCCCTACTCGGCGGCGGGCTTTGACAGCGCGGACAGCGACATGTTCGTCTGCGAGGTCTCTTCCTTCCAGATGGAAACGGCAGAAACCTTCCATCCCCGCTGCGGCGCGCTGCTGAACATCACCGAGGATCACCTCAACCGCCACGGCACCATGGAGAACTATGCGCTGACCAAAATGCGCATGTTCCAAAACATGACGGCGGAGGACGTGGCGGTATTCAACGCGGATGACCCGGCCCTTGCGCCTTACATCCTAATGGTGAAGGCACAGGTGATGCTGTTCTCCCGCAAGCAGGAGGTCGAAAACGGTGCTTTTGTGCGCGATGGCGTCATCATGACCCGCTTCGGCGGCGTGGAAACGGCTGTCTGCCCGGCGGAGGACGTGTACATCCCCGGTCCTCACAACCTGGAAAATGCCCTGGCGGCGGCCTGCATGGCAACGGCCTGCGGTGTGTCTGCGGACGTCATTGCCCATACGCTGCGCACCTTCACCGGCGTGGAGCACCGCATTGAGTTCGTCCGCGAGCTGGAGGGCGTGCGCTATATCAACGATTCCAAGGGCACCAATGTGGATTCCACCATCAAGGCCATCCAGACCATGAACCGCCCCACGGCGATCATCCTGGGCGGCTATGACAAGCACTGTGACTTCACCCCCATGGTGAAGGAGATGCTCGCCTCCGATTACATCCGCGAGGCGGTGCTGATCGGCGTGACGGCGGATCAGATCGAGCGCCAGTGCCTGGAAAACGGCTATACGGCCCTCCACCGCGCCTCGACCCTTCAGGACGCTGTCGACCAGTGCCGCGCCCTGAGCGCCGACGGGTGGAACGTGCTGCTCAGCCCCGCCTGCGCCTCCTTTGATATGTTCCCGGACTACGAGGCCCGCGGACGCATCTTCAAGGAGCTGGTCAACAACCTCAAATAAAGTCTCCCTGCGCTGAAAGGACGATGACATGATCGGTCAGGAAAGCGCACCAAAGAGGCTCATCAAAGTACTCACGCGCAGACGCAATCCTGTGGACGGGAGCCTTGTGATCATCATGATCCTGCTGCTGTCCGCGGGGTTGCTGGTTCTGTTTTCAGCGACATATTTCAGCGCGGCACAGCAGCCCCTGTCCGAGGTACTGCGGCAGCTGATCGGCATTGCGCTGGGTACGGCGGCCTGCATCGTCACCAGCCGCATCCCGTACCGCTTCTGGCGGCAGAGTGCCGTGGTAACGGCGGGGCTGATCCTCTCGGCGATCCTGCTGATCCTGGTCATCATCCCGGGGATCGGCGTGTACGTCAACGGCTCCAGACGGTGGCTGAACCTGGGCGGCATGTCCTTCCAGCCCTCGGAGCTGGCGAAGTTCGCCATTGTGCTGTACATGGCCACGGTGCTGAGCTATGCAGGGCCGCGCATCAAGCGGCTGTGGACGGGCATCGTGCCGGTGCTGATCGTGCCGGGGATCACCTTTCTGCTCATCCTGGAGCAGCCGAATCTGTCCACCGCAGGCTCCATCATGATCGTCAGCCTGATCCTGATCGTCATGGCCGGGGCCAAATGGCGGCACATCCTGCTGATGCTGGCGGGCGGGTTGACCGTGGGCGCTTATTACGCCTGGTCGGAGCCCTACCGCCGGCGTCGGCTGCTGTCCTTCACCAACCCTTTCGCCATGATGCATGACGAGGGATACCAGCTCTCCCAGTCGCTCATTGCCTTTGGCTCGGGCGGCGTATTCGGGATGGGGCTGGGGCAGGGCAGGCAGAAGTATGCGTATCTGCCGTACCCGGAGAGCGACTTCATCTTCGCCATCGTCGGGGAGGACTTCGGGCTCCTGGGGTGTCTGATCGTCATTGCGCTGTTCGTGGCGCTGATGATTGCAGGCTACCGGGTGGCCATCGCCTGCCGGGATAAATTCGGCGCGCTGCTGGCGGCGGGCATCACCTCCTCCATCACCGTGCAGGCCTTCCTCAACATGGGCGTGGTGGTGGGCATCCTGCCGACCACCGGGCTGCCGCTGCCCTTCTTTTCCTCCGGCGGCACCAGCATCTCCATCACCATGGCTGCCATGGGCGTGCTGCTCAACATTTCCCGGACGGCGGGCAAAATGGATTGCTGATCCCCGGGATTTCAGCACAGTTTTTGCCGGATTTCATACGCTGTAGCATCCGCAATGGAGGTGGCGTGTATGGAATCATTGGTGATCGGAGGCGGACGACGGCTGGAGGGAACGCTCCGGGTGGACGGGGCGAAGAATGCCGCGCTGCCCATTCTGGCGGCAAGCGTGCTGACGCAGGAGGAGGTCCTGCTGGAGGGCATGCCGGATATCCTGGACGTGCGGCGCATGACCGATATTCTGTCGATGCTGGGCTGCGGCGTTGACTGGAACGATCACCGGGTGCGGATCACAGCCTCCGGGATGAACAGCAGCGAAATGCCCGATCAGCTGTCCAAGCAGATCCGCTCGTCGATCTTCCTGCTCGGGCCGATCCTGTCCCGCTTCGGCAGGGCGACGGTTACATATCCCGGCGGCTGCGAGATCGGATTGCGCCCCATTGATCTGCACCTGTCCGGCCTGCGGGCCCTGGGGGTGGAGATCAGCGAGGAGGGCGGCGTGATCCGCTGCGACGGCCGCAGCATGCGGGCCGGGGAGGTTCATCTGGACTATCCGTCCGTGGGCGCGACGGAGAACGTCATCATGGCTGCAGTTTGCCTCAGGGGCACGACGGTCATCCACAATGCGGCCCGGGAGCCGGAGATCGTGGATCTGGCCCGGTTCATCTGCGCCATGGGCGGCCGGGTTTACGGCGCAGGCAGCGCCAATGTGACCGTGGAGGGCGTCGGGCAGCTGCACGGGGCGGTCTATACCCCCATGCCGGACAGGATTGTTGCCGGAACGCTGCTGTGCGCCGGCGCCATCACCGGCGGGGAGATCGAGCTGACGGATGCGCCTGTTACTCAGATGCATGCCGTGTGCGCAAAGCTGCGGGAGATGGGCTGCGACCTCCGGGAGGAGGAAAGGCGGCTGATCCTGCGCGCGCCGGAAAGGCTGACGGCCTTCCCGATGCTCCAGACCCAGCCCCATCCGGGCTTTCCGACGGATATGCAGGCACAAATGCTGGCACTTTTGTCCGTTTCGGAAGGAACTGGCGTAATTGTGGAGAATGTATTTGAGAACAGGTTTACCCATGCCGGGGATCTGAATCGCATGGGCGCGCGGATTCTCTGTGCTGGGCGGACGGCGATCGTCCGGGGGACGGAGACGCTCAGCGGCGCGCGGGTGACGGCCCGCGACCTGAGGGGCGGCGCAGCGCTGGTGCTGGCCGGCCTCAAGGCGCAGGGGGAAACCGTGGTGGAGCATGCGGCGCTGATCGACCGGGGCTACGAGCGCTTTGAGGCGCGGCTGGCCAGCCTGGGTGCGAAGATCACAAGGCGCATGGAAACATAAAAATATGACCGCAAGCCGGGGGAGAAGCTCCTCCGGCGACGCGGCGGAAGGGAGGGACCCGGAAGATGGACGAACGGCAGCGGCATACGGGCGCACAGCCGCCGGTGAATGAATATACGCAATCCAATTCTCCCTTTGAGGAGCCGGAGCAGGCGCCGGAGCTGCGGGAAAACCGCTCGGAAAATCTCTACAGCCGGGACGAGCCCTTCTGGAACCGGGTGCTGGACGAGGAGCAGAGCGGCCGGGATTTCCCCCGGGACGCCAACTACTGGAATCATCCGGACGTGATGGATACCGATCATATGCTGCATGTGGATAACGATACCCGCCTGCAGAAGCTTGGCAAGTTCCTGGGCTCCGGGGCGGTGAAGAAATTCCTCCTCATCATGGCGTCGCTGCTGGTCGTGGCGTTCATCCTCTACAGCGCGCTGTTCCGGGTGCGCACCATCCGCGTGGTGGGCAATGATAAGGTGGATGCACAGGCGATTGTCAATCTGTCCGGGCTGACCATCGGCCAGAATTCCATGACCATCGACGATGAAAAGGTCATGTGCAGGATCGAAAGCAACCGCTACCTGCGCTGTACGCTGGTGGACGTGCAGTGGGATTCGGTCACCATCCACGTCAAGGAACGGGAGAAGGCGGCCTATGTCAATCACAACGGCATGGTGCTGACGCTGGATAACCGGGGTTATGTGCTGGAGGAGACGCTGGATGCCCATGCCGTTCAGGAGGGACTGGTGAAGGTGATCGGCCTGGAGATCCGCCGCAGCGCGCTGGGGCAGCAGATCATGCTCACCTCCGCCGCCCAGCTGGACACCTACACGCAGGTGATGGTGGAGCTCAAGGCCATGAAGGGCCTGGCGCTGCTGGATGAATTGGATATGTCCAGCATGGACAGCATATATCTTGCCACCACTGACAAGTTTTATGTCCGCCTGGGAAGCGAGGACAGCATCCATGAGAAGCTCCGCGCCTTCCTGCTCACCAGGGAAAGGGTGCGCAGCATGGGCTATTCTTCCGGCACCATCGACGTGACGGACCCCGGCAGACCCACGTTCATGCCCTGAGAACGGCAGTTTTTTCCACCTCGTGCGCAAAAACTGTAATAAATTGCGGACAATTCCCCGCAAATGCCGGAAAATGCTTGCATTCTTGTGAAAAAGTGATTATAATGGAAAGTGGCATAATGGATAGTGGTTTCTCATGCCTTCATGGCAGGGGAGACAAGCCTTTGAACTACATGGCGGACTGCCCGTCCGCATCAGAAATGGTTTCCTGATTCTACCCGGCGGATATGCCGGCGCACAGCGGAAGCCGGAAAACAGGGGGTATGATTGCAATATGAAGACCACGGTAACGAGCCTCGATTTCGGTACGAGCAAGATCGTGACCCTGGTTGCCGAGAACAGCGGCGCCCAGCGCTGCGACATCGTGGGCGCGGGGATCGTGACCTACAACGGCTTCCTGGAGGATGGCTGGAACAACCCCGCTGAAATCGATGACTGCATCCGCGAGGCCATTTCTCAGGCTGAGCAGCAGAGCCATCACAAGATCCGCGAGGTCAACATCGGCGTGCCCGGCGCCTTCACCAAGGTGTACGTCACCGAGGCCCGCGTGTCCCTGACCGGCGCTGATCCCCATGTCACCGCCAGCGACGTGCGCGCCATCTTCAAGAAGGCGACGGAGAATCTGGGCCTGGAAAACCTGCCGGGCGAGATCATCAACTCCAGCCCTGCCTGGTTCCGCGTGGACGACGGCAAGAAGACCCTCGAGCCTGTGGGCCTCAAGGGCCGCGAGCTGACCGCGCTGATCTCCTTCGTCATCGGCAACCGCTTCTTCCTCGATGACGTCACCACCCGCCTGCGCAATATGGACATCAAGCCCAAGCACTTCTTCTCCACCCCCGCAGGCGAGGCGATGCTCTATCTGCCCGAGGAGGACCGTGACCGCACGGCGGTGCTGATTGATATCGGCTACCTGAACACCGAGGTCATGGCGGTGGAGGGCGATGCGCTCATCTTCCACAAGTGCATCGACATCGGCGGCGGCCATATCGCGGCTGATCTGTCCGAGGCGCTGGATATCTCCTTCAAGAATGCGGAGGAAAAGATCAAGCAGCCCTTTATCTACTCCATGTCCGCTACGCCCGAGACCTACGAGATCCCCGCGATGAACGATCAGCCTGCCCGCTCCTTCACCAGGGACGAGGTGGCCCCCATCATCACCGGCCGCGTGGACGAGATCGCCGAGGAGATCAAGAAGGCGCTGGAGGAATCCGGCGTGAAGCTGGGCAACTGGTCCAATATCTACCTCACCGGCGGCGGCGTCGCCTTCAACCGCGGCGGCAAGGATTACCTGTCCTCCAAGCTGGGCCGCCCTGTGCGCGATACGCCCAAGCGCACCGTCAAGATGTCCAGCCCCATCTACACCTCCACCATGGGCCTGATGGATCTGATCATCGATACCATGGAGCAGCAGCGTCAGCCCGCCAGCGGCGTGGCCGGCAAGCTCGGCGAGTTCTTCAAGTCTCTTGTGGGCGGCTAAGCGCTCCTTGAACATAGCATACAACCACTGAATATATAGGGGGATGCAAACGTGATTGAGTTCCAGAATGATCAGATGACCAACAACTATGCCTCCATTAAGGTCGTGGGCTGCGGCGGCGGCGGCGGCAACGCTGTCAACCGCATGGTGGAGGCCGGCCTGAAGGGCGTGGAGTTTATTGCGGTCAATACCGATATGCAGGCGCTGTCCATGTCCGGCGCGCATGTGAAGATCCAGATCGGCGACAAGGTGACCAAGGGCCTGGGCGCCGGCGCGGTGCCCGAGGTGGGCCGCCGCAGCGCTGAGGAATCCCGCGAGGAGATCGCCTCTGCCCTCAAGGGCGCGGACCTGGTCTTTGTCACCGCCGGTATGGGCGGCGGCACCGGCACCGGCTGCGCACCCGTGGTGGCTGAGATCGCCCGCGAGCAGGGTGCACTGACCATCGCCGTGGTGACCAAGCCCTTCTCCTTTGAAGGCAAGCAGCGTATGCGCAATGCCGAGGCCGGCATCAACGACCTCAAGCAGCGTGTGGACACCCTCGTGGTGATCCCCAACGACCGCCTGCTGCAGGTGGTTTCCAAGGGCACCAGCATGGTCGAGGCCTTCGGCATCGCCGATGACGTGCTGCGTCAGGGCATCCAGGGCATTTCCGACCTGATCGCGCTGCCCGCGCTGATCAACCTGGACTTCGCCGATGTGAAGACCGTTATGGAATCCGGCGGCATGGCCCACATGGGCATCGGCTACGGCGACGGCGAGAACAAGATGGTTCAGGCCGCCAAGAACGCCATCTCCAGCCCCATGCTCGAGACCTCCATCGACGGCGCCCGCGCTGTGCTGATCAACATCACCGGCGGCGCTGACGTCTCCATCATCGAGATCAACGAAGCTGCCAACCTCATCATGGAAGCTGCCGATCCCGACGCCAACATCATCTTCGGCGCGGGTATCGACGAGACCATGGGCGACCAGGTGCGCATCACCGTCATCGCCACCGGCTTCGAGAAGACGCCCTTCCCGCCCCGTGATCCGGTGAAGAAGGCCCGCGACATCGAGCGCGAGCGTCTCTACGGCTCCACCTACACCGGCAGCTTCGGCGCTTACGCCGGCACTGCTGATTTCGCTGAGGCCCCTGCCTTTGGCCAGCCTGCGATGGATTACAGCCGCCCCTCCATGGGCGTGCCCACTCCCTCCGTGCCCCAGCAGCAGCCCCAGGTCTTCCAGCAGCAGCCTGTTCAGCAGCCCATGCAGCAGGTGCCCCAGACCACCAATCCCTACGCGGGCCAGCAGATGTTCCAGCAGCCTGTGCAGCAGCAGCCCTTCCAGTCCGCCTTCCAGCCCCAGCAGCAGCCCATGATGGGCGGCAGCACCGGCCCCATGGCGCCCCAGCCCGTCCAGCAGCCTCAGCAGGACAGCCGCGGCGTGCCCGTGTGGATGAAGAAGCGTTCCTGATTGAAAATGGCCTTATACAGGAGTACCCGGCGGGTGCTCCTGTTTTTCTGTTCGGCGCTGAAATAGTTAGGCGCTGCTGCGCGTTTATGTGGACAGAGGGGAAAGGTGGGAATAATCCCCATGGGACACAGCCCTTTCCCAAAGACAGAGAACTGTGCGATACTGCCCAATATCTAATGCTTTGTCTGCTGACGCGGTCTCCCGGCGCAGACAGGAACAGCAATGACAAGTGACCTGAGAGGAGCATGGCTATGAAGAAGATCCTCATCCTCCTTTGTGCGCTGGGGATGACAATATCTGCCCTGGCGGAGCCGGTAGTCCCTGCAGCCTCCGAGGCAGTGGCGTCGCTGGTTGAAGGCGGCTACATCCCCCCTGCAGCAACGGCAGCCCCATCGCCTGAGATGCCGCCGCTCCGGGACGACCCGATGCTGCAGCACGCTGTGGAGATCGCTCATCGCATTGACATGCTGGCGGAAAACGAACGGTTCATGCAGCTCAATGGATTGTTGCAGGATGAAGTGATCGAGGCAGTCTCCTACGGGGATCACACGCGGCCTGCGCGGGCCTTCCATCTGGAGGGACAGCAGCTGATCGACGTGATGTTTCTCGTCGTTCCGGAGGAGCAGCGGCCGGATTTCACCCGTCAGGAGCTGCTGCATGACCTGGTCAATGAGCTGCCTGAGATTTTCTGGACCAGTCAGCCGGCAGAGAGGATGCCTGTGCTGGGGACGCTGGCCAGATACAAGATTTTTGCATTGCCGGGTGCAACGGGCTGCGGCCTGTTTGTGCTTCAGTATACCGACGGTGCGCCGGTGCTGGTGACCTGGTACGCGGTGAACGACTGCGTGAATGCCGCCGCCTGGTTCATGCCGGATCAGACGCTGGCTGCAGCTGCGGATGCTGCGGCAGTCTCAGCCTGGTTTGCCGGCTTTGGATTGCCTGCTGTCGGATTTGAGGAGGTGCCGCTGACATGAAAAAGCTGATGGTGATCGCGCTGGCATTGCTGCTGGCGGTATCCGGTATGGCTTCTGCTGAGCCTGCCCGGCGCACCGGCAAGGAGCTCTCCTATGCGCGCATTGTGGACATGGCCCAATGCATGCAGCAATTGGTCATGGGGGACTATCTGAGCCTCAAGCAGGTGCCGGAGGAGCAGCAGCGCCTGGTGCGCGGCTGGGCAGCGGGGATCGGCGACACACCCCGGCTGGTTGTGCAGCTTGAGCTGGAGGATTCCATGGAGATGAAGCTGATGCAGGCATACTTCAGGCTTGATCCTGCGGTGATCGGCATGGAAGCGCAATGCACCGTCGCCCTGGAGCTGTACTGGACGATGCTCTACAGTGCGAGCGCTGAGAGCGGCGTCACCGGCGCCAGCTATGACGACGTCATGCAGATCAACAGCAGTCTGGGCGCCTTCAGCATGTATGCGGAGGAGGGCCCGGAGGGTATGAGCATGTATCTGGTCCTCTACGACAATGCGGCGCCCATCTTGCTGCTGGTCAACAGCGAAAACGGCGCAGTAGGTATTCAGGGTATGTTCCTGCCCAGCCAGAAGCTTGCCCAATGCGAGCATTACGGCGACGTAGCCATGTGGCTGATGCTCAGCGGCGTTGCGATGGGGTGCGAGGAGATCAAGGCGGAATAAATAGGCGGTAACCCAAAAAGTCGCTCTGTCCGGGATGGACAGGGCGGCTTTTATATTGATTGGAAAGGTCTTTCGGGATCGTCAGTCATGCCGAATACCGCATCATCCGGCGCAGGACGCTTCCCAACTCAGGAATATGCCATTTCTTGTTTCTCACTCCGCAAAAATCGACGCAGGCCTGTCCTCCTTGTCCTCCTCCTCCCGTCCAAAGAGGCTGGACAGCCAGTTGCCGAAGGTGGAGGGGCGTTCCACCCGGGCGACCTGCACGCTCTGCTTGCCCTCCAGGAGGATGCCGTTGTCCAGCAGCTCGGCATGGACCGGAATCGCCCGGTAGGTGTAGGTCACGCCGTCGCGGGCGCGGTCATCGGTGTAATAGAGCGTCTGGCCGGCCTCGGCGCGCAGCTCGGTGAGGATGAAGCTCTCCCCGGCGGCGTCGCGCTGGATGCGGAAAACAGCCGGATCGCTGGCGGTGATGACCAGCTGGGGCTGACCTTCACCGGTGTGGGTGACGTAGAAGGATCGGGCGGAGGCAGGCGGCTGCCAGACGTCGGACTTTTTGGTCGGCTGAGTGCCCTCCACAAAGACCTCCCGGAGCTTGTAGGCGTCGGGGGTGAGGGAGGTCGCCAGCATCGGTTCGCCCCGCCATTCAATGGCTTTTTTGTCCAGCGTGACGGAGACCAGGCCGCCGGGCTTCTGAAAGGTGGGCTTGCTCCTGCCGGTGTACCAGGCGCGGAGGAAATTGCGGGCCAGGGAGGCCGGGTTGGTGCCGCCGGACACGCTGTTGGAGAGCCGGTGCTGATCGTCCGGCTCGTCAAAGCCCATCCAGACAGAAACGGACAGATCAGCGGTATAGGCGCTCATCCAGGCGTCACGGTTGCCGCCGCCCGTCATGTTGACGGTGCCGGTCTTGCCTGCAACCTGTACGCCGGCGCTGTTCAGCCGGGTGCCGGTGCCGGAGGCGATGACGGTCTGCATCAGGTCGGTCAGGAGGTAGGCGTTCTGCCGGGTCAGCACCCGGGTGCCGCTGTCGTGGTGCGCATAGACGACTGTGCCGTCCCGGGTGGTGATGCGTTCGATGAAGTAGGGCGCGTAGAAGGTACCGCCGTTGGCAAAGGGGGAATAGGCGGCGGCCATCTGCACCGGTGATGCGCCGTAGGTCATGCTGCCCAGGGCCAGGGAGAGGTTCCAGTCCCGGTCATCCAGCTCAATGCCCACGCCGGTCAGATAGCGACGGGCAGTGCCCACGCCGATGGCTTCGATCACCTTCACGGCGGGGATGTTCAGACTGTTTTTCAGCGCGGCCCGCAGCGTGACGTTGCCATAGTAGGCATTGCCTGCATTGCGGGGTTTATAGCTGCCAAAGGCGGTGGGTTCGTCCAGAATGACGGAGGCGGCCGTCCAGCCGGCGTATTCCACCGCCGGGGCATACACCGCCAGGGGCTTGAGGGCGCTGCCGGGCTGACGGCGCAGATGGGTTGCCCGGTTAAGCCCTCGCCGGGTCTCGTAGGTTCTGCCGCCGACAATGGCCCGTACAGCACCGGTGGCCGGATCGACTGCTGCGGCAGCGGCCTGCACGGGCGTGCCGTCCCTGGCGTTGGCCGGGAATACGGATTTGTCGGTAAACTGCTTGTCCAGGACGGACTGCATCTCCGGGTCAAGGGTGGTGTCGATGCGGTAGCCGCCGGCCAGGAGCATCTCCGCTGAGATATCAAGCTGCAGCTCCGCTTCATCCAGCACCGCATCCACGAACCAGCCGTATTCGGTCTGCAGCGCGGAGGAACGGACGGGGGTGAGCGTTTCCTGAAGGGCGGCAGCATAAGCGTCCTGGGTCAGCATGCCTTCGGTCAGCATCACCTCCAGGATGTATTCCCGACGCTCCCGGTTCTTTTCCGGAGACGCCTGGATGCTGTAGGCGGAGGGCGCCTTGATGGCGGCAGCCAGCGCGGCGGCCTGGGCAGGGGAGAGCGATTGCGCGTCCACCCCGAAGGTGACTTCGGCGGCAGCCTGAATGCCGTACGCGCCTTGCCCGAAGTAGATGTAGTTCAGATACCGGTCGAGAATCTGCTCCTTGGTGTAAAGCTGCTCCAGCTGCAGCGCAAGCCAGATCTCCTCCAGCTTGCGGGCGATGGTCTTCTGGCTGGACAAATGGGAGAGCTTCACCAGCTGCTGGGTGATGGTGGAGGCGCCCTGGTCAAAGCCGCCGGTGCGCACATTGGACAGCGCCGCGCCGAAAATGCGGGTGATGTCAAAACCGGGGTGCTTGTAGAAGCGCAGGTCTTCGGCTGCCAGGAAGGCGTCCGTGACGTGTGACGGCAGCTGGCGGGTGTCGATCACCGTGCGGTTTTCGCTGCCGACCAGAGTGGTGATGTAGCTGCCGTTCCGGTCATAGATGGCGCCGGTTTGGGCGAGGTTCATCAGCTTGTCAGGGTCCAGCCGCTGCCAGTCAGCAACGTTGAACGCCTCATATCCCCAGATGCCCGCACCGGTCAGCGCCAGCAGCGCCAGCAGCCAGCAGACCGGCTGAATCCACCGACGAAAGCCCATGCAACCCCTCCTTTTTCCTTCCCAGCGTTCCCGGCGGGCTGCTTTTTGATACGCTGCACGGTCGGAGAAAAAAGAATTTGAAATGAAAACGTTTTCTTTTGTGAAATGGGGCTGGTCAAAAGGTACAGAAAGATGTATAATAATTTGAATCCGTTTGGCGGCTTTTTTTGCTGCCATCATATTGGAGGGACATTATGCGCAAGCTGATCAGCGTAATGCTGGCCCTTGTCCTGACGGTGCTGACGCCGGGTGCTTATGCCCAGGCCGGATACACCGTTGCCGGTTTTGATCCAGAGGACACAGGGCGTGACTGGACGACCAACCTCTTCTTCCAGCGGATGGAGGAGCGGACGGGCGTTCAGCTGGAACTGACACAATATCAAGCAAAGGAAGCCTGGCAGACCGCCAAGGACGATATGCTGGCGGGCGATCTGGCGCTGCCGGACGCGCTGCTGAAGGCGGAGCTGACGCCGCAGGAGACCCAGACCTGGCTGGAGCAGGGGAAGCTGATTGACCTGGCCCCCTATCTGCCCCAGTATGCGCCAAACCTCTGGGCGCTGCTGCAGGCACATCCCGACTGGCTGGAGGCGGTGACGCTGCCCGGCGGTCAGATTGCAGCGCTACCATCCATTGACGAGCTGCAGTTCAACAATGCCATGTGGATCAACAAGGCCTGGCTGGACAAAGCAAAGCTGGCCATGCCCACCACGGCGGAAGAGTTGGAAAACGTGCTGCGTGTCTTCCAGGAAAAGGATATGAACGGCAACGGCAAGCAGGATGAGATTCCGCTGACCTTTGCCAGCATGTGGGATCTGCGTTATCTGGGCCATGCCTTCGGGCTTTGCGCAAATGACTATTATGTCACCATGGATGACCAGGGCCGCGTGAGCGAGGTGCTGACGAGCGACGCCAACCGCGCGCTGCTGACCTGGCTGAATCGCCTGTGGACAGACGGGCTGCTGGACGAGCTTGGCTTCACCGGGCTGCGGCAGGTCAGCCTGAACAGAGAAGAGGACGCCCCCGTGATCTACGGCGTGCTGATGGCGCCCTCGCCGGTCGAGCTGGTCAGCAGCAAGGCGCTGATGCAATATGTGCTGCTGGAGCCGATGGTCTACCAGGGCAAACAGGTCTACCGGGACCTGACGGGCGACGTGATCCGCGGTGCCTTTGCCATCACCTCTGCCTGCAAGGACCCCGGCGCCCTGCTGGCCTGGGTCGATACCCTGTACACCGAGGAGGGCTTCATCCTTGCCGAAGCAGGCATGGAAGGGGAGGAATACACCTGGAATGAGGATGGCACCTGGCTGTGGGAGGCTACGGCGGAAACGCTGACGGCCGTTGTGCTGCCGGAGGCAACCATCCGTTCCGGCGGCACCATGCCCGGCTATGCGTCCGTGGATTTTCAGCAGCGGATCGACGATCAGGCGACACAGCATGTGGTGAAGTCGCTGCTGCAGCTCAAGGCAATTGACCGGCTGCCTGTGCCGCAGGTCTATCTGACTGCCGAGCAGCAGAGCCGGATGGATGCGCTGATCTGGGACATCGGCAAATATGCGGAGCAGCAGATGGTCTGGTTTGTTACCGGCGATGTGCAGCTGACGGATGAAAGCTGGGCAGACTTCTGCGGGCAGGTGAAGGCGCTGGGGATGGACGAACTCGTTTCCATCTGGCAGACCGCCTGTGATGAACAGAAATAATCTCAATGATTTGCAGATAAAGAACTGGAAGGACGGAACAAGTCATGAATCAGTATGCGAATATGATCCGCAATCTCAAAACGCCTGAGGGGATGCAGCGGCTTATGCACCTCTATGGGGACCGGGACGGCATGCTCGTCGAGCAGACGGCCCGATATACCGGCATCCTCAAGCGCCACGAGGAGCTCTTCCATGAAACTGAAAAGGAAGTGCTGCTGATCAGCGCACCCGGCCGCACCGAGATCGGCGGCAACCATACGGATCACAACCGCGGCCGCGTGCTGGCGGCGGCGGTCAACCTGGATACGCTGGCGGCGGTTTCTGCCCGCAGCGATATGGAGGTCCACGTTTACTCCGACGGCTATGCGCCCCTGAAGCTGGATCTGAACGAGCTGGCGGCAGCAAAGAGCGAGCAGGGCACGACGGCGGCGCTGATCCGCGGCGTGGCGGCCCGCATGCAGGAGCTGGGCTACAAGATCGGCGGCTTCAATGCGGCGGTGACCTCCTCCGTGGCTTCCGGCTCCGGATTGTCCTCCTCCGCAGCCTTCGAGGTGCTTGTCTGCGCGATCCTCGATCAGCTCTACAACGGCTTCTCCATTGACTTCATCACCCGCGCAAAGATCTCCCAGTACGCAGAAAACGTCTACTTCGGCAAGCCCAGCGGATTGCTGGATCAGATGGCTTCCTCCGCCGGCGGCCTGGTGACCGTGGATTTCCGCAATGACGAGCCGGAAGTCCGGGCGATGAACTTCGATTTTGCCAAATACGGCTATGCGCTGGTCGTGGTAGCCACCGGCGGCTCCCATGCCGACCTGACCGACGATTACGCTGCGATCCCTGCGGAAATGAAGCAGGTGGCAGCCTGCCTGGGCGAGCCCTATCTGCGGCGCGTTCGCCCGGAGGAGTTTTATCAGGCCATGCCCGGCCTGCGCGGCAAGGTGAGCGACCGTGCCCTGATGCGTGCGATGCACTTCTTCGAGGAGGATGAGCGCGTGGTGCGTCAGGTGGCGGCGCTGGACCGCGGCGACCTGTTCGCCTTCATGTGGGAGATCATCTGCTCCGGCCGCTCCTCCTACATGTACCTGCAGAACGTGTATGCCCGCAATGACGATCAGAGCCTGGCTGTGGCGCTGGCCTTGTCGGAGCATCTGCTGACGGACAAGGACGGCGCGTGGCGCATCCACGGCGGCGGCTTTGCCGGTACGACGCTGAACTTCGTGCCCACTGCCCACCTGCGCTCCTTCATCGACACGATGGAGAACGCCTTTGGCGCGCGCTGCTGCCATGTGCTGGATATCCGCCCGGAGGGCCCGGCAGTGGTCAAGCTCTGACGAGGGGTGTGCGGCAAAACATAAGCCGAACAATCCCGCATATTGACACGATTATCCGCCTGTGCTATGATAAAAGCGCAGGCGGATTTGTCTGCCAACAAACAGCATAAGCCACTTGAAGCTTCTTCGGGGCAGGGTGAAAATCCCTACCGGCGGTATAGCCCGCGAACAGGCCTCACCGGCGCTCTTCAATAAAAGAGGAGCAGCGGCGATGCCTGCCGACCCGGTGTGATTCCGGGGCCGACAGTACAGTCTGGATGAGAGAAGGAAGCGGCGAGGAACGTCCGTATGCCTGCGGTGCTGCAGGATCTGTGCGGCGAAGTCTCCTGCCCCTCGAAAAGCGAAATTGCTTCGGGGGGCTGCGCGTATTTTAGGAGGCTTGATTCCCATGACCAACCGCAAACACAACCTGTCCGTCCAGTACATGACCCGTATCGCCATCCTCGGTGCGCTCTCTGCGATCCTGTTCATGATCGAGATCCCGGTGGTGGCGTTCTACAAGCTGGACGTTTCTACCCTGCCTGCGCTGCTGGGCGCCTTCTCCATGGGCCCGATGGCCGGCCTGGCGATTCTGCTGATCAAGGACCTCTTCGGCATGCTCCATTCCAGCTCGATGTATGTGGGCGAGCTGGCGGATTTCATCATGGGTGCGGCCTTCATTCTGCCCGCAGCCCTGATCTACCGCCGCGCCAAGTCCCGCAAGACTGCGCTGATCGGCATGGTGGCCGGTACGGTCTGCATGATCGTGGTGAGCGTGCTGGTCAACTGGCAGATCATGATTCCCTTCTACATGAGCGCCTACGGCATGCCCATGGAGGCCGTGATCGGCATGGCCAAGAAGGCGCTGCCCTTTGTGGATACGGAGCTGAAGCTGCTGCTCTTTGTGACCGCGCCCTTCAACCTCCTCAAGGGTATCGTCCTCAGCGCGCTGACCTTCCTGCTTTACAAGCGGCTGTCTCCGCTGCTGCATGTGAAAAAGTAAGAGAAAGACCGAGGAAGCTGACATGCTGACAAACTCTCCCGCACAGACCCGCGCCCTGGGCCGCCAGCTGGCGCAGGTGCTGCAGCCCGGCGATGTACTGCTGCTCTGGGGTGATCTGGGGGCGGGCAAAAGCGAACTGACCCGCGGCATTGCCGAAGGCCTGGGCGTGACCTCCACCGTCACCAGCCCTTCCTTCACCATCCTCAATGTGTATGACGAGGGCACTGTGCCGCTCTACCATTTCGACTGGTACCGCCTGAACGGGGTGGATGAGCTGTACGAAATGGGCATGGACGAATACCTTGGCGGCGATGGCGTGGCGGTGGTCGAATGGCCCAGCCAGTGCCCCGAAGCCATCCCGGAGACCCATCTGGCCGTGCATCTGACGCCGGTGGGGGACTCGGACCGGGAGATCTCCTTTGAACCCATGGGCGATTTCCGAAAGATCAGTCTGGACTGAGAAAGGCGGTCATAGGCCGTGAAGCTGCTTGCGATTGATACCTCCGGCCCGGTGTGCGGCGTGGCTGTGATGAAGGACGGCGCGATTGTCTATGAGGCAAGCGCCGTGAACCGCATGACCCATTCTGTCAACCTGCTGCCGATGATTGACGCTGCCTGCCAGTCCGCCGGGCTGACCGTGGCGGAGCTGGACCGGATCGCTGTTGTCAGCGGCCCCGGCTCCTTTACCGGCGTGCGCATCGGCGTGAGCACCGTCAAGGGGCTGGCCCATGCCAATCACACGCCCTGCACGGCCGTGGACGCGCTGGAGGCCATGGCTGCCGGCGCAGGAGAGTTCTGCGGGGTGATCTGCCCCATTCAGGACGCCCGCGCCGGGCAGGTGTACGGCGCAGCCTTCCGGGCAGGGGATATTCGTCCGGAGCGCCTGATGCCGGATACGCCGCTGAAGCTGGAGGAGTATGTCGAGACGATCCGAGCCTTTGGCGACCGGTTCCTGTTCCTGGGGGACGGCATGCCCGTGCACCGCGCCAGGCTGGAGAAGCTCCTGGGTGATCAGGCGGTGTTCGCTGCGCCTCAGCTGGCCTTCCTGCGTCCTGCCTCGGTGGCGGCGCTGGCGGCGGCTGCGGAGGAAACCGTGGATTATCTGGCGCTGGAGCCGCTGTATCTGCGGGCGCCCAATGCTGCGCTGAACAAGAAGCTGACGGAGGGCCTGAAGGATGGCAAGTGAGTACAGCATCCGCCGGATGACGACAGCGGATGTGGACGGTGTGGCGGCAGTGGAAGCCGCAACCTTTCCCACGCCCTGGAGCCGGGATGCCTTTGCCAGTGAGATGAAGAATGTGGCGGCCCGCTATCTGGTGGCGGAAAAGGAAGGCCGTGTGATTGGCTATGCCGGCGCGTGGATCATCCTGGACGAGAGCCACATCACCAATATCGCCGTGCTGAAGGACGAAAGGGGACAGGGCATTGGCCGCGCGCTGACGGAGGGCCTCATGCAGTATCTCTCCAATCTCGGCGCGGCCTATGCGACCCTGGAGGTCCGCAAGTCCAACGAGGTGGCGCAGAATCTGTACAAGTCCCTGGGCTTTATCAAGCTGGGCGTCCGCAAGCGTTACTATGAGGACAACGGCGAGGATGCCCTCATCATGGTCTGCGATCATATGCCCGAGGCAGATCCCGATTTTGAGGAAGTCGAAACGATCCATGAATAAAAAGCCGCAGTCTGCCTGTACAGACTGCGCTTTCCCTATATATCCGGTCTTTGCAGGGCGGAGACCTGCGCCTGCTTCAGAGAAGGGCCGGATCGATGATGCCCCAGCATATCAAAGACCGAGCCGCAGGCAGGGCACCCCCAAGCGGCAGAACAGGCAGTATAGCGCATGCGGCAGCCGCAGTGCGGGCAGACCGGCGCGCCGGGATGCAGGAGGCTGATGGCATTATGCGCTGCAAGGCGAGCTCTGCGGCGGTTCAGAAGCCCGGCAGGCAAAGGCCTGTCCGGGGCGAAGGCGGCGTCGTCAGGCCGGGAGCGGCCCAGCAGAAGCCTGTACAGCACCGAAGCTGCATGCATGGCGCTCAGCACCTCCCTGCAGCCTGCAGCACACAGATGGTGCGATCCGGGCAGCGCCCCGATGACCGGCAGCCCGTCGAGGGCAATCTCCTCGCAGGCGTGCCCGAAGGCGACCATGCGGTAATCCGGAAGCAGACGGGTCAGCAGCGGCTCAAAGCGGGCCTCGTTTTCCTGTGCCCGCCTGGCGCCGCAGGGGCCTGCATCAAAGCGCACGGTCAGACCGGATGCATCCGGGAGCAGGGTCAGCCCGACGCCGAGCGGGCGCTGGACGCTGTGCAGCGGATAGTCGCCCTCCATGCGGCTGTGCAGGTGCGTATGATTTTCCAGCAGCATCAGCAGCCGCTTGTCCTTCAGCCCGGCAGGGAAGCCGTCGGCGTGGATGATGCGGGGCGCCTCTACCCAGCCCTGCGGGGTATAGATGCGGGTGGATTCCAGTCCGATGAGGCGGCCAATGGTCAGCAGCTTGCCGCCGCTGCGAAGAATTTGCGCCCTGAGCGCCCTGCTCCATCCGGGGACGTCCGCCAGGCAGCCGTCCTGTGCGGACAGCGACAGCTCCACCGGAAAGGGACAGCCGCCTGCGTCCGGGGCAATGCTGACCGGGATATTCAGATGGCTGAACAATGCCTGCCGGCGCTGCAGCAGGGGAAGCTCTGCAGGCGTGCGGGCGTACAGATAGACAGGCGTCGGGCGGATATAGGGGACCGGCCTGACGGTCAGGGACTGCAGCTGCTCAAAAAGGGCGGCTGCATAGCTTGCGGCGGAATGCACCCCGTGGATGCGGCGGATCTGCTCAAGCTGCGCACCGTGGCACAGCACGGAAGCGGCAGCGCTGCCGGCGCAATGGTCGTACCCGGAGGTCAGCACTGCGACCTCCATGCCCTCTGCGAGCAGGGCAGAGGCCAGCAGCAGCCCGGTCAATCCGCCGCCGATGATCGCAGCGTCTGCCTGCAGATGCCCTTCCATACGATGCATCAAACCACCTCAGGAGGTTGAATTATGGCTACGATTCTCATCACCCACGGCATCCCCGATGCGGGACTCAAGGTGCTTGAAGGCCACAGGATCATCATGCCCGGGCTGCTGACGGCTTACTCCATGGAGGAGCTGCTGGTGCTGATCCCTCAGGCGGACGCTGTTGTCGCAGGCGGAAAGCTGCCGGGAGACGTGATCCGCGCAGGCAAGCAGCTGAAGATCATCGCCAATTACGGTGCGGGCTACGACGGCGTGGATACTGCGGCAGCGGCGGAATGCGGCGTGCCGGTCACCAATATCCCGGACACAGTGACTGCGGCCACGGCGGAGCTGGCCATCGGACTCATGCTGGCGGTCAGCCGCCGCATCGGAGAGATGAATCTGCGGCTGCGCAAGGAGCCGTCGAACACGCTCTTTGGCATGGGCCGCTACATGGGCCATACCCTTGCCGGAAAGACGCTCGGTATCATCGGCTGCGGCCGCATCGGCAAGCAGACGGCGCGGACGGCCCGGGCGCTGGGCATGCAGGTGCTGGGCTACAGCCGGCATCCCGTGACGGATGAGGCAGTGGAGAATGCCTCTCTGGAAGACTTGCTGGCGGTTTCGGATGTGATCAGCCTCCATTGCCCCCTGACGGCCCAGACCCGCAATCTGCTGGACGCGGCCGCCTTTGCTGCCATGAAGCCGGGGGTCATGATTGTCAATACGGCCCGAGGCGGCGTGATCGACCACACCGCCCTGATCGAAGCCCTTCGCAGCGGCAAGGTTGCCGGGGCAGGGCTGGACGTGTTCCCGGAGGAGCCCAGTATTCCTGGGGAGCTCCTGACGATGGACAATGTCGTTTGTACGCCCCATATCGGCACGAATACGGAGGACACCCGCAACGAAATGCTGGAGGCCTGCGGGCGGCAGATCCTGGATGCGCTGGCCGGCAGGCGGCCTGCGAACATTGTCAACGGCCTGTAAATAAAAAAAGGGGACGGCTCCGGTGGGTACCGGAGCCGTTCTGATACTCATTTCTTGTTCGATTGATAGCCATCTGGCTTGCAGCGTCCGCAATGCAGCAGATCCATCATCAGGGCGTTGCGCTGCGTGACCAGCCGGGGATCAAGCATCCCACTGCAGGTGCTCAGGTCGTGGTGGCGGATTCCGCCGTCGGTGGGAATCCACACCACCAGTCTGCTGGATTCTCCTTCAGCAACGTCCAGTTCCTCCGGCAGCATTCCCCAGAGCAGCAGCGTCAGCGTTTCGTCATTCATCGTGCCGGTAGGAGAAAGCCCATGTGCCTGCTGGAAACGGATCACAGCCTGCATTGTTCTTTCGTCAAAGACGGAAGCATCGTCACGGCTTTCAAGGTATCCCTGCGCTATGAGGGCGTTCTGAATGGCATCCACAGCTCTTCCTTCATCGTAAAGCTGGATATAGCAGACGCAATCCGCCTTACTGCATGAGCAGGGAATTTCAGCAAAAGCGAGCCTTCCGATCATACACAGGCAAACGGCCAGAAACAACAGCTTTTTCATATGTACCTCTTTCCATCATTCGTGAATTCAGTATATCAAAAGCTGCACAGAAAGTAAAGGAAAAGTAAAACAAAAAACTCTGAAAAAAGTAAAAATAGGGGTTGACATCAGAATTGAATTGTGATATTATCTATATCGTTCGCGAGAGAGATCAACCGAACGAAAAGAATATCTGGGTGTGGCGCAGTTTGGTAGCGTGCTTGAATGGGGTTCAAGAGGCCGGAAGTTCGAATCTTCTCACCCAGACGTGATGAAAGGGTTGAAACATTGAGTTTCAACCCTTTCGTTTTGTTGATCTGCTCTGAGTTTCGGAATATTGAACTGAAAGTGTCCTATAATGATATGGCGGACTGTCAAACGCAGGAGAATCGGGCTGTTTGCAGGAGAGAAAGTGTCAACCTGTAGCAGCTAATACTGAAAACAGGAAAGGAAGTCAGAGCGTACAAATAGTTTTTATGAAAATCCAATCAACGGATGGTGCGCCGGAACGCGGCGGGCGGCAAATGAAAGTACCAAGGATACACAGCGGGGAGAAAATTAATTTTTCAATCACATCCTGCATTTTATGGCATGATTTCGGATAATTGACGGCGATAAACCAAAATATCTGATAATTTCAGAAAATATTTGATAATCTATAATATGCAAGGAAAAATGACGGATTTGATTCATTTTGGTGGATAAAAGAAGATGTTATGCGCTGATATACCGAAATATTGCATAAAAAAGATTGATATGTTATAATGAAAGGCGATTACACGCGAGAAACGAGGAAGCTTTATGCAGACATTTGCCGAACAGCTTAACGCTGTACGGAAGGAACACCATATTACGCAGGAACAGCTGGCGCAGGAATTGAACGTATCCCGCACGACCATTTCACGCTGGGAAAGCGGGGTTTCCCAAACTTAAAGATACCACACTAAAACCCACGCTTACATTACTTCCAAACAATACAATTTTGGAGGTAAAACCTTATGAAACACCTTATTTCTTGCGAATACAACTTCGATAACTGCTGCGTGGAACTGAAATTCACCTATGGCAGCATAATTGCGATTGATACCATCGCCGCTGAGAACGAGGTTGCCCGTAATATGTACGAACGGTCAGAGCTTGATTATCTTATCTACAACGCCCCTGTGGAGTATGCAGACCTTATTTTGAACGGCGATCCCGAAACCTATTTGAAAACCGTGACTGAATACAAACCGCTTGACTAAAAACGCACGGCTGTTGCCCTATAATGGGGCAACAGCCGTGAAATACTTTTAAGATTATAGCGGCAGGTCTTTTTTCTGGAAGCGGAACTTGCCAATTGTATAGGACACTATTGCAACACCTGCAAGGACACAGAGTTTCCAAACGAAATCGTAGTTTACATCGCCACTACCAACGGTAGCAAGGGCCTTAATATCATAAAGGCCAACA
>JAFQIB010000002.1 GCA_017397765.1 Clostridia bacterium
TGATTCCGTTCACGCTCCCTGGCCCGCCGGGCTTCTTCCTGCAGCTGTTCCTCCGTCAGAATGGTCGGTGCCACTGGAACAGAGAAGCATCCAATGAAGCGGAAGATGATGTCAATCTGCACGTGCCGCTGACCGTTTACCTTCTTCGGTGCATGGACAACCACCCTGTCAATGAAGCTGTTGATGACCGCTGCCGTCAGTTCTTCCGTATCCCGGTATTGCCGTGCCAGCGCTAAAAACGCTTCGATATTGGTGGTATCAGCGTGATAGGTGGCCAAAGCTTCCTCGGTCTTTGCCAGCTTGTCCTTCAGCTGTGCCTGTTCCTTTTCATAGGTAGAGGACAGCAGATTGAAGCGGCTCTCCGGCGTTTTGCCCAGCGCATAGGATTCGTACAGCTTCTGGATGATGGTGTCCAGTTCTGCAATGCGCTTCCGTGACTTGGCTGCTTCAGCGGTCATTTCTTTTACCGCGTCGGCATGACGAACCTCGGACAGTGCCCGTACCTGATCTGCAAAGGCGACTTCATCCGATACGGCGTACTGGCTTACCGAACGGATCATCTGTAGCAGTACAGATCGGATGAACGCCGTTGTGACATAGTGGCAGCAGCAGTCACCCTTGTTCTGGCTGTAAGTGGGACAGTCATAATAATCGTCCGACTCCCGCCCGGACTGCTTTGCCCGACTGCGGTGGTTGTTGAGCCTTGCACCGCACTCTGCGCAATAGAGCTTGCCGGTCAGTGGATTGGCCTCGCCGGTGCTGTCTGTTCTGCGCCGGACAGCCAGCACACATTGTGCCAGCTGCCATCTGTCCTCTGGAATGATGGCTTCATGAGTATCTTTGAATACCAGCCATTCTTCCTGGGGTTTTGTCTGCCGTTTCGCCTTCAGACCGTTCTTCGATGAACGGAAGTTCACCGTGTGTCCCATGTACTCCGGGCGTTGCAGGATGTTGCTGACGGTCACGCCATTCCAGGCGTATGGCTTGCTCATGTCGGTGTTGGAACGCTTCATGCAGGTGTCGTGGGTCGCATTGTAGTAGGCGGGGCACTCCACCTTGTCAGCTTCGAGGATACGCGCGATCTCATAGGGCCCGTGACAGTCAATCGCCAGCTGGTAGATTCTCCGGACGACCGCAGCAGCCTCGTCATCCACCAGCCAATGGTTCTTGTTCGCCGGGTCTTTGCGGTAGCCGTACACGCACAGCGTATTTGTCGGCTTTCCGCTGTTGCCACGCTGCCGGAAGAACGTGCGCATCTTCTTCGACTGTTCCCGCAGGTACATCTCATTCAGCACGTTCATGAAGGGCGCGAACTCACTGCTGATGGGGTTTACCGTGTCCACACCGTTGCCGATGGCGATGAACCGCACACCCTTGCGCCGAAAGTACACTTCGGTGTAGAAGCCGGTCTGGATGTAGTCGCGCCCGACGCGGCTCAGGTCTTTGGCGATCACCACGCCGACCAAGCCTGCATCAATGTCTGCAATGAGCTGCTTCCATCCAGGGCGTTCGAAGTTGCCGCCGCTGAAGCCATCATCTGTGTAGTGTCGGCAATGGGCAAAGCCGTGGTCTGCCGCATACGAGGTCAGGTAGGCTTTCTGATTCACGATGGAATTGGAATCGCCTTGCTGGTCATCGTCGCGGCTCAGACGCTCATAGAGCGCCGTGATAAGGGGTTCTTTTTTCTGGGGCAATGGATTCTCCTTTCCTGTGGAAGCCTGATATTTCTGGTGACTCCCTCTACAAGTAGGACAAAACCGGCGTCGTTTTGGAACTGTTTTGGAAATTTCCCGAAAGAAAGTTTGAGATCAGACAATTTTTCTTGTATAATGGGCTTTGAAGGGGGTGAGCATGTGATTCCAGAAGATGATTGGTATGGAGTGAAGGATGAAGAAGAGGTTGCCGTGGACGCTATGCTTGCTATGCCCCTGTACGATGAGGACGGCAATGAGATTCCAGAGGAAGAGTTGCCGTGGAACAACATGCCCGATGAACTCAGTAGTGATAATGCTGCTGAGGACTGGTCAGCCGATGATGAACCAGAAGAATCACTGCCATCCTTCAAGCCAGACAAACGCAGACGCAATGCTGACAAAACACGATCCTCTGCCGAATTAAGAAAACGCATAGCCCAGAGCGTCCGTGAAGAAGCGCTTCGCCGACTGGAACTGTCTGCCCGAACTATGTCCGAGTTTCAGGAGCTGGTTAGCTGGTACGACCGCGAAGAGGAAAGCCGTATGCGCCGGGAACGCCGTTATGAAACGCTGCGTGGCGATGTCCCGCTGGAGAGCGGTGCACTGCCTGGTGGCCACATCCTGCCGCATAGCATGAGCCAGCCGACCTTCCGACAAATCTGCCGGGGCGAATTTGACGATTATCTCAACACATGTCTTTTCGCTATGCACGACCTGACCGAACGGTCACACCTGCGGGAGATCGTGATGAACCTGAAGCTCGACCACAAGGAGCTGCTGTTCTTCCTGGGCATCAGGCTGTACTCGACACAGAAGCTGGCGGAGCTGCGCGGCCAAACGGAGCGGAACATCCGCAAAGTGCGGGATACCGTCCAGCGGCG
>JAFQIB010000033.1 GCA_017397765.1 Clostridia bacterium
CCCGCATGGGCCTCGCGGGGGCGTAACATGTCTTGACTTTTCCTTTGTTTGTTGGTGCGCCGCTCGCCTGAACGGTCTCGCGACGCTACCGGAATAACGGGCTTCTCTGCTGCTCGTTCCGTATTGTTGCAAGAAAGTCGGGCAAAAGGCTCCCTCCTGAGGCACGACGCGTTAAGGAAACATGCCAGTGGTGGAGGTCGGCCGTCAGGACGACGAGCGACTGCCAATGCACGCATTGGCCGAGCGTAGCCAGTGCCGAGCTTGTCTCGGTGATGGCCGATTAGGAGGTCGGGCATAGCCCGACTAGCGCAGCTCATTGCTTGCATTGAGCAAGCGTAGCCAGCGCCGAGTTTGTCTCGGTGATGGCAAATACTATTGTTAGCCAAAGCGGGGAGCAATCTATGATTGCGACTCGGACAGCTGGATTCGCGAAGGGCTTGAAATGCCTTGAGCGAAGACTGAGGGAGTTCTTGAACCGCTGTTCACACCAGCTGCAAAGATCCCTGCTCCCAACATCTTCTCCCCCCACAAATCCCAATTTGCCGCTTTCCTCCTTCCCCAACAATGCAAAGAACCGCAAGCTTTTCAGGCTTGCGGTTCCAGTATATGCAAACGAAAGATACGCTTTATCCGCCGCTTTGGGGCACTCTTTGCATGCTACGGATGCGAACCATCTTCACCGGGGCCGTTCACGCTTCGCACAGCGCCCGGATGCCCATCACATACCCGTAGAAGCCAAAACCCACGATCTGTCCGCGGCAGGCGGAGGCCGTCATGGATTTGTGCCGGAATTCCTCCCGGGCATGCACATTGGACATGTGGCACTCGATGATGGGCATGGGCACGGAAGCAATGGCGTCATGCAGGGCCACGGAGGTATGGGTATAGCCGCCGGGGTTGAAGACTGCCCCGTCAAAGCCGTCAAAATAGGCCTGCTGGATGGCGTCGATCAGCGCGCCCTCGTGGTTGGACTGGATGCAGCGCAGCTCTACGCCCAGCTTTTCCGCCTCCTGACGGCACAGGGCGACCAGGTCTTCGTAGGTCTGTGCGCCGTAGACGGACTTTTCCCGCAGACCGGTCAGGTTGATATTGGGGCCGTTGAGGATCAGGATCTTCTTCATCACAAATGCACCTCGTCCATGATTTTCGGGATCAGGTCAGCCGGTATCTCCCGGCCCTGCCAGATCGCTTCAGCCTCCACCGCCTGGGCCACCAGCATGTACAGGCCCGTGCACCAGGGTACCCCGGCCCGCTCCGCCGCCTGGGTGAGGAAGGTGTGGGGCGGATTGTACACCACGTCCGCCACGCCCAGGGCATGGCGCATCATCTCATCCACCCGGGAGGGATGGATGGCGCAGATATTGTCCTCGTCCCGTCGGGGCCACATGCCCGCGCTGGAGGCGTTGACGATGGTGCCGCCCACCTGGGGGAAGAGCGTGTAAAAGTCCGCATAGCTGATCTGCTCCCCGCCCTCCGGATGGCGGCTGACGGTGATGACCTTTTCTGCGCCCATCCGCTTCAGGCAGGCGCGGACGGTTTTCGCCGTACCGCCGGAGCCGAGAATGAAGCTGTATTCCCCTTTGCCCGGGTCGATGCCGTAATGCCGGAGCATACCCATGAAGCCGGCGGCGTCCGTGTTGAAGCCGACGCCCTCCCGGCACAGTACGGTATTGACCGCGCCGATCTCCGCCGCAGCCGGGTCGATCCGGCGCAGCAGGGGCATCACATCCTGCTTGTAGGGGATGGTGATATTGAAGCCGTCCAGTTCTTCCAGGAGCCTTTGGGTCTCCTGTTTGAAATGGTCCCGGGGGATCTCAATGATGCGGTAGTCCGCATCGATCCCCAGCTCCCGGAAAATGGCCTCATGGATCGGTCGGGACAGGCTGTGTCCCAGCTTCTCCCCAATCAGACCATAATGCTTCATGCCTTCACCTTCCTTGATGTGTATGCGCCCATTATAGCACGCCCCGCCCCTCCTTGTCCACGGGTGAACAGGGGATGTACAATCCCTGCGGCACACCCGGAAAGCAGCGTTTACAAAGATAACAGTTTTCCCCCACCGGTGGACAAGAGCCCGCCATTTATGATAAAATAAGCTGATGATATATGTCCCTGACTCAGAAAGGTCGTGATTCCATGCGGACGCTTCTCCGCTTTATCGCTTTGCTGCTGACGCTCCTGTGCCTGACGCCTGCGCTGGCTGAAGAGGCCGGACCGTTCCCCGCCCTGCGCGGCTGGAGCAAGCAGGACGGCTATGTTTACCTGACCCTGGGCAGCTTCCCCCAGACGAAGGAGGGCGAGCGGCTGCCCATCCTGTGGCGCGTGCTGACCGTGGAGGAGGACCGGGCGCTGCTGCTCTCGGAGTACATCCTGGAGGCGCGCCCCCTGCACGGCGACTACAAGGAATACGCCAACAAGCCCACCAACAAGAAGCAGCCCGGCTTCAGCGGCGATTACACCCAGACTGATATGGCGAAGTACCTCAACGGCGATTTCACCGCAAACTTCGCGCAGGGCGAGCTGGATGCCCTGACCGAAGACGAGACCCTCGGGCTGTTCTTCCTGCTCTCCGGCGACGAGCTCAAGAACGCTGCCTACGGCTTCACCTCCAACGAGAGCCGCAAGGCCTGGGGCACCGAATACGCCCTGGCCAACGGTTTGTTCAAGTACATGGCCAACCGCGGCAGCCACAGCCCCTACTGGACCAGCACCCAGTCCACCTCGAACACCCAGGGCGCACGGTGCATCAAGTCCAAGGGCGAGATCGGCTACATCAACGTCATCACCGAGGATGAGGGCATGCGCCCTGCCTGCTGGCTGAGGCTGGATCAGGCCCGGATCGACGAAGGCGACGGCACCAGGGAGGCTCCCTACACCCTGCTGCCCGTGCCCGGCAGCGACGAGCCCATCGTCACCGAGCTTGTCCCCCTGACCCCCGCGACTGATGAATAAGCACCCATCAATGAGGCGACGCCTCCCTGGAGGAATAACATGCGACTTTCCCGACTACTGATCCTGCTGCTGCTCCTGCTGCTCCCCTGCATTGCGCTGGCGGACACCACCATCACCCTCACCTTTGCCGGGGATGTGACCCTGGGCGGCGAGGAATGGCTGGAGCCGGCGCCCGAATCCTTCGCATCCCTGTACGAAAAGAACGGCCCGGAATACTTCCTGGGTAACTTTGCCGAGTTTTTCGCCGAGGACGACCTGACCGTCATCAACCTGGAGGGCGTGCTGAGCGACGCCGATCTGCGGCCCGTGCAGTCCGGCAAGAAGGGCTCCTACTTCTTCAAGGGCAAAACGGAATATGTGAACGTCCTCACCTCTGCCAGCGTGGAGGCAGCCTCCATTGCCAACAACCACATCTACGATTACGGCGAGAAGGGTCTGCGGGACACCATCGCCACGCTGGAGGGCGCGGGGATCGAATGGTTCGGCACCCGTGACCGCCACACCACCGATACCGAGCGCTTCTTCTTCTTCGAAAAGGACGGTGTCACCATCTGCCTGCTGAGCCTGTACTGGGACGACTATCTTCAGGGTAATCAGGAGGGCTGCGGCGCATTCCTGGCAGATGAGATCAAGCGCATCAAGGACTCCGGCGAGGCTGCGGCGGTGATCGCCATCCTCCACGGCGGACAGGAATACGGCCGCCATGCCACTAAGCCCCAGCAGGTTTTCACGAAGATGGCCTTCGGCGCGGGCGCAGATCTGGTCATCTGCCACCACGCCCATGTGGTGCTGGGCATGGACGTGATCGGCAACCGCAGCGCGTTTTACTCCCTGGGCAACTTCTGCTTCGGCGGCAACCGCCTGACCTACCAGAAGAAGGGCTCCAAGGTGCAGGACGCCGCTCCGGCGCTGATCGTCCGCGCAGAGCTGACCTTTGATGACGAGGGCAAGTACAAGGGTCAGCAGATGACCCTCTATCCCGTGCAGACGACCTCCATTGACCGCCCGGCGGATTCCACCGAGGATCAGGTGAACGATTATCAGCCCAAGTTCATCACCGGCCCCCTTGGCGCTCATGTGCTGCATCTGCTGCAGTGGGATACAAACTGGAACTCCACCGCCAAAAAGCACCGTACCAATGATCCCGAAAACAAAGCGCTCCGGGATTTCATCATCAGCAAGGAGGAAGAGCTGGTGGTCATGGAATCCTCCGAGGGCATGTTCTCCCTGACGCTGCCCTATCTGCCGGCAGAAGCAGAATAAGTAAGAAAGAAAAGGAGGTGCGCAGATGAAACGATTTCTGACATTGCTGTGTGTGCTGCTCCTGCCGCTGTGCGCCTTCGCCGTGTCCGACGTCCCCGAGAGTGTGACGGAAATCGGCAGCGAAGCCTTTGCCGGAACGGCCATCGACGCGCTGCTCCTGCCCGCCTCCGTTGCGGAGGTTGGCGGCGATATTCTCAGCGGCACCGGTGCAGCCTATCTGTATCTGAACAATGCCGAAACCGTGCTGTCCGCCGGCGCGGCGGACGATGCAGCCTTCGTCTTTGCCCCGGCGGACAGTCCCGCTGCCTCGCTGCCGAATTTCTACCCCATCGAGGGCCTTGTGGAAGAAGGCGGGCTGTACTATTTTGCGCAGGATACCGCCCTGCCCCTGTGCGCGGTTGATCCCGCAGGGCTGTCCGGCAGCGTCACGATCCCCAAGCTCCTGCAGGGAACGATCCCTGTTGTCTCCCTGGACAAGCTGTATCTGGCCGGCGCCCATGTGGCAGAGCTGCGCGTGCCCGAATATCTGACCCTCCCGGAGGGGCTGGACGCCGTGCGCTATCAGACCATGACGGTGCAGCCGCCCGTCCCGGACGTGACCGAAAGCCCCGCGGGGCAGTTCGTGACCTGGACAACCGGCGCAACGGGGGCCTGCGGCGATGTGAGCTATATCTGGGCCTTTGATACCGGGGACAGCCAGGACAGCCTGATCACCGCCGAACCAACCGTCCAGTATGCCCCCCTCACGGAGGGCGTCTGCACGGTCACAGTCACCGCGGAGGATGCGCTGGGCGACAGTGCCGCCGCTTCCGGAGGAGCCGTCACGGTCACCTCGCCCCAGCCCACCTACCGGGCACTGCTGATTGGCAACACCTATACCGGCTCCACCAATCAGCTGGACGGCCCGGACAACGATATCGCTTCCATGGCCCTGATGCTGGACACCATGACCGGCACGCCCTTCCAGATCACCCGGAAGACCAATCGCTCCGCCACCGACATGCAGCTGGATATCGCCTCCGCCTTTGCAGGCGCACAGGCGTCGGACGTGTCCCTGTTCTATTACAGCGGCCACGGCAGCTCCGCCGGCGCGCTGGTGGGCACCGGCAACACCTTCCTGACCATCTATTCGCTGCGCTCCACGCTGCAGAAGATCCCCGGCACAAAGATCATCTTGCTGGACTGCTGCTATTCCGGCTCCGTAATCGGGAAGTCCCTCTCCAGCGCTTCCGTCTCTGATCCGGCCCTGTTCAATCAGGCGGTGATCAGCGCCTTCTCCGCCGTTTCCCGCTCGTCGGAAAATCTGGCGGATACAGGCTTCATCGTGCTGACCGCCTGCTCAAAGGATCAGGAGTCCTTCTCCCTTTCCTCCGACGGCGCCAACCACTGGGGCGCTTTCACCTACGGCGTCTGCTATGGCAGCGGATACGACATATGGAACCGGGCTTTCCTGAACCGCTTGCCCGCTGACAGCAGCGGCGACGGCGCCATCACCCTGGGAGAGGCCTACGCGGGCGCAAAGGAACGCATCGACTACCTGAACACCATCAAGTATTTCGACCAGTCCGTTCAGTTCTACGGCGACACAGACTACATCCTCTGGCGCAAATAACCCTTGTCCGCCCTGAAAAACCGGGGCGGACTTTTTTATATTTTCCTCATTTTAGGGCTTGACAATGCCGGGAAAGCATGCTAATATATTCTATGTCGTCAAGCGACATGGTGCCATGGCTCAGTCGGTAGAGCACATCGTTCACATCGATGGGGTCGTAGGTTCGAGTCCTACTGGCACCACTACAAAAACAACCACCCTTCATGGGTGGTTGTTTTTTTGTGTTTGTCCGGAGGTTTCGCGCCTGCGGCCCCTGAGAGGGGAACGCACATCGATGGGGCATTTCCCCCTGCGCCGCCTGTGGCGGAAGCAGCAGGGGGAAATGTTATTGAC
>JAFQIB010000034.1 GCA_017397765.1 Clostridia bacterium
GGCCGCTCCTGCGGGTAAGGAATGTTTTCGGCTGAAAGCCAAAAACGCCCCGCCCCGGCGGCAAAGCCCCCGGATACGATGACAGTCAGAGGGCCTGCGGGCCCTCCGACACCTCCCGGAGGTTTTTTGACAGTCTGAAACATGCCAGTGGCATGTTTTTAGCCAAAGCGGGGAGCAATCTGTGATTGCGACTTGGACAGCTGGCATCGCCGTAAGGCGATGACTGAGGGAGCCCGCGCGAGCTACAGTACACACCATCCGCAAAGATACCTGCTGCCAACATCTTCTCCCCCCACAAATCCCAGTTTACCGCGTGCTTGCTACCGCGGTCATACAGAAAACCGCAAGCCAATCAAGGCCTGCGGTTGTTTTCTGTATTCGCATGATGCAATGAGAAGGATCACTCAATCCTTTCCACCGCGTTTGTTGAGCATAAACACTTTTTCTTCGCCCAGCGCGGCTGCCTGTCAGTCCACGATCAGATCCATGCCGTTGGGGGCAAGGGTGTATTTGCTCTGGGAGGTGCCTTCGCCCTGCTGGCCGAACTTGCTGATGCCGGCGCTCAGGAGGGTGCCGTCCTTCAGCATGGCGATGCAGAACAGGCTGCCGCCCTGGACGTGTACCACGTCCTTGTCCCATACCTGGGCGGGCAGCACGCCGTCGGAGGCGGAGGAGCGGAAGCCCTGGCCCAACTGGCCATAGCTGTTGTTGCCCCAGGACCAGAGGGAGCCGTCCTCCAGGATGGCGTAGGTCTGGGAGGAGTAGGCCGCCACATAGGTGACCGGCAGGGGCAGGGGAACGGCCTGCGGGGTTTTGGTGGGCTTGAGCTTCGTATTGTAGCCCAGCTGGTGGAAATCGTTGCGGCCCCAGGTCCACAGGGTGCCGGCGGTATCCAGCAGCACCACGCTGCCGCCGCAGGCATCCACCCAGGCGATGTCAATATCGCCGGTGTCGATCCGGATGGGGGCCTGGATGCGGGTCGTCTTGTCGGGGGAGAGCTGGAAATGCTCATTGTCGCCCCAGCCCCAGAGCTGACCTTCGGCGTCCAGCGCCAGGGAGAACTTGCCGCCCGCAGCGACCTGCACGATATTGGTCAGAGCCAGCTTATAGGGCTCCTGTACATGCTTGCGCTTGCCGTTGCCAACCTGATACTCGCTGTTGCGGCCCCAGGCGTAGACCTCGCCGTTCTCCGTCAGCATCAGTACATGGCCAAAGCCGGTGGCAAAGGCGGCGGGCGCTTCCGGCAGCTTGGTCGCCACATGGGTGGTATAGGTGCCGGAGCGGACCGTCAGAGGCAGGTAGGAATTGTTGCCCACGCCCCAGACGCTGCCGTCCTCCATCCACATGAAGCTGTAGTCGGAGGCGGTCACCACATCCCGGAGCTGGGAGATATCCAGCGCTTCGTTCTTGGATTTGAACTCGGCCACCTTCAGGTTCTGTTTGGCGCTGCCCTTGCCCAGCTGGCCGAACTGATTGTCGCCCCAGACCCGGAGCACGCCCTCGGTATCCCGGGCATAGACAAAGGAGCCGCCCAGCGCCAGCATGACGTTCCGGCCGTCGCCGCAGTCGTACACATAGGCGGAGGCGGAGGAAATCAGCAGGCAGAGCACGAGGGTGAGGAGAATGATCTTCTTCAGCATACCTGCGTATCCTCCTTCCGGATGCGGCGGCAGATTACAAAGCCGAGCCAGGTGAGCGCAGCGATCATCATGGCATACACCAGGGGCTTGGGCCAGTTGGTCTTGTCCAGGGCAAAGATGGAGCCGATGGCCAGGCCCAGACCGGCGGCCAGCCCCAGCACGTCCAGGACGATAGCCTTGGCAGAGAGATACCTGCGGCCCTTGACCAGCAGCCGGATCAGCGTCAGGCCCAGCGTCACCGCCAGCCCCAGGTGGGTCACCCGGGCGAAGACGAAGACGAAAAGCGCTTCGTCGCAGCGCAGGGATTCCGGCAGGATCTGCACCAGGCACCACAGCGTCAGGATATACTGGAAGAAAGTGCCGGGTTTGCAGCACTTTTTCATCACAAAGAAGATGCAGACGATCAGGAGCAGCGCGGTCAGTGCTGCTTCGAGCCAGCACACAATAATCTCCTGCTCCATGAAATCACCGTAGCCCTGACCTGTGAGAGGCTCAACGGCCCGGCCGAGGATGTACATCGTCAGGGCGGGAATCGCGGACGCATCCAACAGAGATGCTGTCTGCACCTTCGTGATGCGGGCGGCAATGGGGGCAGCAAGAAGCAGTCCTGCGACAAAGCCCATCACGTTCACGCTGCCGATAGTCGGGTCAAAGAAGGCTGCAACGCCCTGGAATTTGCCCATCGCATCCAGAAAGAGATCATACCAACACACCGCGGAATAGATAGCGCGGCCGATAAACAGTCCTAACGCAGCGGTCAGCACAGCATGGAGCACGCCTGCCGTTGCAGGCAGCTGGCGTTTGCGACCAACGAGGGCTGCCAGCAGCGTGCAGGCAATGGCGCACAGGGAGATCAGCAGCCAGTGGAGGGGAATGGGGCCCAGATAGATCACGTCGTACATATTATTTCACCAGCGTTGCGAAGTAGATGATATCGCTCAGGAAGCGCTCGATCTCAGGGCAGTTGACCTTGACATACTTGAGCTTACGGGACTCCGTGTCCAGACGCTTGAAGTTCATCGTTGTGGAGTTGCCGCCGTCCAGGTTGAAGGCCAAGCGGCAACCGCTTTCGGGGTTGAGCTCCTTGCCCGCTAGTTCGCATACCTTTGCAAACTCAGGGATGGTCATGCCCTTGTTGCCTTTGGTCTGGTTGCCGTAGGAGGTCACCAGCATGTATTCCAGCGGGCCGAGCTGGCAAAATGCAGTGCGCTGAGCGGCCTTTTGAGCACCGATATATCCGTTCTCATAGTCCATAGGGAGGACGCTCACACCGTTTTCTACCAGCACAGGGCCGAAGCAGAACACCTGATACATGCTGTCCTTGTTGGCCTCGTAGTAGGCGGCGTAATCTGCCTTGGTGGGTGCGTTGAGGTAGGAAAGGTCGCCGTTCTTATCAATGATGAGCAGGTCCCGCAGGCCATCTGCCGTATTGCGGTACTGAGTGCCCATGCGCAGCACGACCTTGCACTCCGTCTTGGTGAAGTAGTCACCATTGATGGCGATGACAGCGTTGGCTGCGCTGGCGACAAAGCGACCGCGGGTGGTAGAGGAGTTCTTGAAGTTGTAATTTTTGTTCCGCTGCACACTGCCGTTCTTCACACCCTTATAGACACCCGCAGGGATTGTGCGCAGCTGGGATGGGTGGCTGATCTTCACATGGGCATAGACATAATCTGTATCCGCATAACGGCCTTCATAGATCTTTACGGAGATGGATTCATCCACATATTCGTTATCAGAGAGGTAGCATTCATCCTTGGGGACAGGACCGTAGGACAGATCGTCCATGGGCAGGGGCGTCAGGCCTTCGGCCAGGGCAGAGGACAGGAGCATCAGGCTGCACAGCAGCAGCGCGGAGAGCTTCTTCAGATTCATGGGGCTTCACTCCTTCGGGATTTTTCCGGATGGGCATTCGATATCACCTTATACAATAGCATATCCGGCGCAAAAAAGCAAGAATCAGGACGGCCTCCGGGGGGACGGGGACAGGTTTTTTGCCGTGTTCTCTTTTCCTCGGGGGACAAATGGTGTAGAATAGGAAGGAATGCGGAGGAAAGGGGGGGCTCCTGATGGACAAGCTGCAGGTGCTGCGGCGCTACTTCGGCCATGACAGCTTCAGGCCGGGGCAGGAAACGATGGTGGATGCGCTGCTGTCCGGACGGGATGCGCTGGGCGTGATGCCCACCGGCGCGGGCAAGTCGATGTGCTATCAGGTGCCGGCGATGCTGCTGGAGGGGATCACGCTGGTGATCTCGCCGCTGATCTCCCTCATGGCGGATCAGGTGGCGGCGCTCAAATCCGCCGGGATTCCTGCGGCCTACCTCAATTCCTCCCTCACGCCCCGGCAGATGGATCTGGCGCTGGAACGGGCCGCCCAGGGGGCGTACAAGATTATCTACGTCGCGCCGGAACGGCTGGAAACGGCCTCCTTCCTGCGCTTTGCCCAAAACGTCAAAATCGCCCTGCTGGCGGTGGACGAGGCCCACTGCGTCAGCCAGTGGGGGCAGGATTTCCGCCCCGTGTATCTGCGGATTGCCGATTTTGTGGCCCGCCTGCCGGTGCGCCCGGTGATGGGGGCCTTCACCGCCACGGCGACCCGGCGCGTCAGGGAGGATATCATCCGCCATCTGCAGCTGGTGAATCCGGTCAGCGTGACCACCGGCTTTGACCGCCCGAACCTGTATTTTGAGGTCGTCCGCCCCAAGGACCGGGACCGGGCGCTGCTGGAGGTGCTACAGGGCCGGCAGGATCAGTCCGGTGTAATCTACTGCGCCACCCGCAAAGCGGTGGAGGAGCTCTGCGACCGGCTCAACGGCGCAGGCTTTGTGGCTGCCCGCTATCATGCCGGATTGACGGATGAGGAGCGGAAGCAGAACCAGGAGGATTTCCAGTACGACCGGGTGCGGGTGATGGTGGCGACCAACGCCTTTGGCATGGGCATCGACAAGAGCAATGTGCGCTTTGTCATCCACTATCACATGCCGCGCTCGATGGAGGCGTATTATCAGGAGGCGGGCCGCGCGGGCCGGGACGGCGAGCCGGCGGAGTGCATCCTGCTCTACAGCGGCCAGGACATCTTCACCGCCAAATGGATGATCCAGCACAATCCGCCCAACGAGGCGCTTTCTGCAGCGGAGCAGGCCGAGGTGCGCCGGCTGGATCTGCAGCGGCTGCAGAGCATGATCGATTACTGCACGCGGGATCAGTGCCTGCGCAGCTGCATCCTGCGTTACTTCGGGGAACGGGTGCAGGAGGACTGCGGGGAATGCGGCTACTGCACCGGCGGGCGCTATCAGCAGGCCGGAGAGGCTGCGGCGGGCAGAACGCCCCGGAAAAAGACGGCTGCAAAGGCGGCGGTCAAGGCGCCGAAGAAGATCGACGCGCCGGACGGCGGACTGATGGAGCAGCTCAAGGCGGTGCGCATGGCGCTGGCCAAGCAGCACCGGGTGCCGCCCTACATCATCTGCAACGACGCGACCCTGGCCAGCATGGCCCGCATTCGGCCCCAGACGAAAAACGGCATGCTCTCTGTCAGCGGCATGGGCGAGGTAAAGACGGCCAAATACGGAGACGCCTTCCTGCAGGTGCTGCGCGCCTATGCGGTGCAGGAGAAGCGCATGCGCGGCCAGGTGGCAGCCATTGCCCGCGAGGCACAGTCGGCCGCTTACCGCAACACGCCGCCGCAGCCGGCCGCGGGACGCGCTGTCACTTACTATGCGCCGCCGCCGGAGGTGCCGGTGATCCCGCTGCATGCCCCGCTGACGGATGAGGCGGAGGAGATTGCTGAGGCGTATCTGTCCGGCATGACGATCCAGCAGATCGCCGACGAGCTGGACGCCGACCCAGCGAAGGTGCGCAGATACCTGGCTGATATGGATCTGATCTTCTGACAATGCTGCGGACGGCCTTGCTTCAGGCTGTCCGCTTTTTTGCATCCGGCAGAAAACAGGGGTGAGAAAGCGTTTTCATGATCGGGGATTGTGTTATTCCTGTTTTTTTCCGCAAAATGAATGAATAAGTCGGAAATGTGCATAAATTGATTTGATTTAAGTATGTACGGAAGCCGCGGATGAATGTAAAATGAGGTTGAAAAACGCTCGGAATGTACTGTTCCGGTGCACATATGTGAGAATTGCAAAGCGCTGTCCAGACGGCAGCTGATGATCTTCAGGAGGAAATGACATGAAGCATCAGATCACGTTTCGGCAGTATCGTGCGATGGATCTGTTCATTTTTACCGCGCTGCTGTGTATCTGCGAAACGCTGATTACCTTCGGTGCGACCCGCTGGTTCCCCGGAGAGCCCTATACGCTCTCCCTGACGCCGGCGGTGACGGCCATTGTCATGGTCCGCTGGGGCGGCTTCGCTGCGATTCCCGCAGTTCTGGGTGCGTTTGTTTTCTGTCTTGCCTCAGGGGCTTCCCTCTCCCAATATGCAATTTACTGTGTTGGCAATCTGGCTGCGCTTGCGCTGACACAGTTTCTTTCTTACTTTGGATGGAAGTGCTTACAAAAAAGCGTGCTTCGGGCGATGCTTTTCGGGCTTCTGGCTGCGCTGCTGATGCAGCTGGGCAGAGTGCTGATCGCCCTGCTCCTGGGGACGGCGCCGGCCCTGTGCGCCGGGTTCATCACCACCGATGTGCTCTCCACGCTGTTTGCGGTGCTGCTCGTATGGATCGCCCGTAGGCTGGACGGCATGCTGGAGGAGCAGAAGCACTATCTCAGGCGGGTCGCAGAGGAAATGGAAAAGGAAAGAGCGGCTGCCCGGGGCAACGACCTGTGGCAGTGAGCGCACGATCCTGTGCGAAAAGTACGCAAGCATATTTACGAAACGATCGTTAAGGGGGTTGGTTTTCATGGCAGCGAAAGCGGCGGACTTCCTCGTGTTTGACGAGGCGGCCGGTGTATACCGCGAAAACCCGGAGCAGGCTGTACGCGATGATGTGGAGAAGCACAGCTGGCGTCATATCGGATTGACCATCATGAAGGACTGGCGTCTGTACCTGATGCTGGTGCCGATGCTGCTGGTGTTCCTGTTCTGGCGCTATCTGCCCATGTACGAGCTGCTGGGCTGCTTCAAGGTGCCGGATGCGGTGCTGCCCGTGTCGGATCAGCTCTTCTCGGGCTTCTCCTACTTCAAGCGTCTGCTGGTGGGGGGCGACAGCCTGTCCATGGAGTTCTGGCGCGCGCTGCGCAACACCTTCCTGCTGAGCTTCTACGGACTGTGCTTCGGCTTCCCGATGCCGATCATCCTGGCGCTGTTCTTCAATGAGATCCGCTCCAACATCGTCCGCTCCACCTGTCAGGTGCTGACCTACCTGCCCAAGTTCATGTCCACGGTCGTGATGACCTCGCTGGTCACGATGCTGGTCAAGCAGGGCTCCCTGACCACCGGCATGGGCATTGTCAGCCAGGCGCTGGCGTCCCTGGGGTTGATCTCCTATGACATGGCCAACGCAGGTTTGCTGAACAACCCGGATTTCTTCCGTGCCATATACCAGATCTCCGGTATCTGGGAGGGCGCGGGCTATGACAGCATCGTCTACTTCGCCGCCATCATCGCCATCTCGCCCACCAGCTATGAAGCGGCGCAGATCGACGGCGCGGGCAAGATGTCCCAGATGCGCTATGTCGTGCTGCCCGGCATCCTGTCCACCATCGTGATCATGCTGATTACCCGTATCGGCGCCCTGCTCAACATCGGCTATGAGAAGGTGCTGCTGCTGTACAACACCAATACCTACGTCACGGCGGACGTGGTCTCCACCTTCGCCCAGCGCTACGGCCTGGAGGGCACCCAGAAGGGCCTGGCCTCTGCGGCGGAAATGATGAACAACGTCATCAGCATGCTGCTGGTCATCAGCGCCAACACCATCGCCCGCAAGGCCTCTGACACGTCGCTGTATTAAGGAGGGAAGAGTCTGATGAAAAGAAAACTTGAAACCTCCGAGCTGATCTTCAAGGTAATCAGCTACACGCTGCTGTGCATCTTCTCTCTGGCCTGCCTCTATCCCTTCGTGTACGCCATCTCTGCTTCCATCAGCGGCGGCCACGCGGTGGATTACGGCGAGGTGGTACTTTTCCCCAAGGATATCCAGTTTGAGGCCTTCGCCCGCATGTTCAATGACAACATGTTCTGGAACTCCTACTCCAACACCCTGTTCCTGACCTTCTACGGCACCATCTGGGCGCTGTTTGTGGCCATCCTGGGCGCTTACGCCCTGTCCAAGAAGCGGCTGCTGTTCCGCCGCGTCTTCAACTTCTTCCTCGTATTCACCATGCTGTTCTCTGCCGGCCTTGTGCCCCAGTACCTGAACTATCTGGACACGCAGAAGGTCTTCAACGCCATCGGCATCACCGATGACAAATGGCTGGTTGTTATCGCCATGGGCATGGCGGCGATGAACATCATCCTGCTGCGAAACGCCTTTGAGGGCGTGCCCAGCGAGATTGAAGAGGCCGCCATTGTGGACGGCGCCACGGAATTCCAGGTGCTTTCCAAGGTGTACATCCCCATGAGCAAGTCCACCATCGCGACGGTGGCCCTGTTCTTCGCCATCTCCCGCTGGAACGGCTACTTCTGGGCCCGCCAGATGATCTCAAACTCCAACGAGCATCCCCTGCAGGTCTTCATCCGCCTGCGCCTGGAGGAGTTCACCGATCCCGAGGCCATGGCCGGCTGGAACGAGATCTACTCTTCCGACTCGGTCATCTACGCCCTGATCGTCTGCTCCATCGTGCCGATCCTGATCATCTACCCCTTCATCCAGAAATACTTCGCCAAGGGCGTCAACATGGGCGGCGTCAAGGAATAAGCGGGGCTGCCCCCTCGGGCGGCGCGCGATTGACTGGGCGGTTTGGGGCCGGCGGTATGCGCGTGCGGCCTGGGGTTTGGCCAGGCGGTGCAGATGGCCGCTCATCGGCCGGGCTTCGGGGCGCGTGGGGACTGCGGCTGCAGGCTCGGGTGCTCCGGCAAATGGATCAAGTTTCGTACTTTCCCGGATCATTTCCGGTGAAATAAATTACAAGGAGGAACCAACTATGAAGCGTATCGTTTCCCTGCTGATGGCGCTGGCCATGATGGCCACCCTGTTCGTCAGCACCGCTGTTGCGGAAGAACCCGTTGTGCTGCGCATGGCCACTGGCTACAACAGCGCCAAGACCGGCATGTTCTTCAGCGCTGACGTTGCCGGCGAGGGCATCACCCTGGCCGACGGCAAGACCTATCACACCGGCGACCTGAAGCCCACCTGGGTGGTTGTTGAGGAGCTTCTGAATGTGAAGTTCGAAGACAAGTACCAGGGCAACAGCGCCACCAAGGAATTCGACTTCTGGAAGGAGCGTCTGGAAGAGGTCGACATGATTTCCGGTACCGCTGCCAAGCTGTCTGAGAACGGCGAAGCCGGCGACATCGTGAACCTGGCCGAGCACCTGGACAAGATGCCCAACTTCAAGGCCTACCTGGAGCAGAGCCCCATCGTCCGCCTGTCCATCACTGGCAACACCGATACCGGCGCCATCTACTTCTCCCCCTACTTTGACGGCGTGAACGATATCGAGCGTATGCCCCTGATGCGCGTTGACTGGGTGCAGAAGCTGCTGGACGGCGAGGGCGCTTTCGCTGCCGACGCCTCCAACAAGGTGGCTGCTGCTGTGTACCAGCCCTACATGCCCACCGCGGGCAAGGTCGAGATCGACGTGGTGAACCTGGAGGGCACCGCTGTTGAGAAGATCGCCAAGGACTATGACGCTGCCGGCAACATCGTTGCCAAGATGAACGCTGCCGAGCTGGACGGCGTGGCTGCGGTCAACATGCTGCGTGAGTACATCGACAAGGCTTACAATGGTTACTACGGCACCCAGCGCTCCAACCTGTTCGTGGGTCAGAACGCTGCCTGGGACGTGGACGAGCTGGTCGCCCTGCTGCGCTGCGTCGTCGCCAACCCCCAGACGCTGAACGGCACCGACTCTGTGCAGGGCCTGTTCTCCCGTGAGGACGACAACAACCAGCGTCGTGTGGATATGTTCCGCTTTGCCGGCGTGCTCTTCGGCGTGCGCGGCCTGGAATCCCGTCAGGACTTCCTCTACGTCGACACCGACGGCATGCTGCATGACGCCCGTCAGGAAGTTGCCGCCTACGAGGCCATGGAGCGCATGAACGCCATGGCGCAGGAGGGCCTGATCTCCAAGTCCTTCCTGGATACCTCCAAGGAATCCACCAAGACCATGCTGGAGAACGACCTGGGCTTCATGCACTATGACTACAACCAGACCCAGACCGTGTACAACGAGACCGCCCTGCAGGACGGCGAGAAGTACATGGCCGTGATGGTGCCCGTTGCCAAGTGGTACGACACCGAGGAAGGCACCTACATGCGCTTCACCGAGTCCTGGCGTTCTGTGAAGACCGACGGCTGGGGCATCTCCGTCAAGGGCATTGCCGGCGACGAAGCCAAGCTGAACAAGGCGCTGGCCCTGATCGACTACGCTTTCTCTGAGGAAGGCCAGATCCTGATGTCCTACGGCCCCGACGCCTTCATCAAGAAGAACGATGACGGCTCCTACGTCACCTTCAACTTCAACGGCAAGGAAATGCCCGTGATCGCCGACGCCACCTACGCTGAGCTGTGGGAGAAGGCCTCCGGCAACTACACCAACTACGCCCGTCAGTTCCTGGGCTCCACCCTGTCCTTCGCCAAGAGCCAGGCGTTCGAGTACCAGTGCACCCACAATGTCGGCAAGGAAGGCGCCGGCAAGCTGTCCGTGGCCATCGGCCTGGGCACCATCAAGCACCCTGAGCTGGCTGTGACCGAGAATCCCTGGTACACCTCCGTGCCCACCGTGCTGCCCAACACCAAGGCGGAGACCGACGAGATCAACGCCCTGACCGACCTGACCCAGAAGTACAACGCTGCCAAGGGCGGCCAGAACTACTTCGTCGATCAGATCGCCAACGGCTACACCGTTGAAGGCATGCTGAGCGCTGAAGAGTCTGCCAAGTACGTCGAAGACACCATGGGCGGCTTCACCTACCTGCTGAACAAGCAGGATGCCTGGGATCGCCTGATCGTCTACTACGAGAACCTGGCCAAGTAATCCTACTGCCATGACGGGGGAGCAATCCCCCGTCATGGGTTCCCGTCAGCCTCCCTGCCGGGGAGGTTGACGGGAGCTTTCAAACGATAAGCAAGCGTTTTCGCACAGGAGGTTATTATGTACAAAGCACAGTTGGTCTTGCAGAAAATCCTCTGCTTCGCGGCGATCGTCGTCTGCGGTGTAGCTTTTCTGTATTCCCTGGGTCTGATGACCGATCTGTACGACGGCCTGTACTGGACCATTCCCAACGCCGCCAAGCTGGACAGCACCCGCGTGCCCGGCTCCCAGGTGTATTACTATATGCAGGACTTCAATAAGGCCCTGCTGAACAGCTCCATCGGGCTGCTGCTGGCAGCCTGCCTGCTGTTCATCACCTCCACCCACAGCCGCCGCCGCTACTACATCGGCAATGCGGTGTCCACCTTCCTCTTTGCGGGCGCCGGCACGGCGATGAGCGTGTGGACGCACCTGGAGGTGGAAAGCTACAAGGCGCAGTTCCTGCAGATCGATTTTGAGACCTACCTCAAGCAGGCTGAACGCCGCCGCCAGACCTACATTGATTCCACCTTCTGGTTTGACGTGCACTATGTGGTATGCGCGCTGATCCTGATCGTGTGCGTGCTGCTGGTGGCCAACTACTTCTGGAAGCTTCATCTGATGCGTGCAGAGAAGCGGCTGATCGAGCAAGGGAAGGAGGCGCTGGCATGACCGCGCTGAGCAAGGAAGAAAACCGTCTGATCCGGCTGGATCGCATGCGCTACACCAAGAACTCCCTGTCCTCCTCGCTGACCTACCTGGCCATCCTCTTCGACGTGCTGTATTTCGTGAGCATCTACGAGTCGGACGTGGGCAACTGGTACTATAACCATGTGATCGGCATCTCTGTGGTGTATAACCTCCTGTTCATGCTGATCGCCTTCCTGTCCTCCGAGGGTGTGAAGAATTACAAGCTCAGCTACAGCGTCGTGCTGCTGGCCCTGGGTGCAGGCCAGATTGCCCGGATCTTCTATCTGCCGATGCGGGCGCTGAGCGAGACCATCACCCGCATGGACCCTGCAACCAAGCAGAAGGTGACCGTTTCCATCATGGAAAAGCCCCAGTTCACCTGGGTGGTCGTTTGCCTGGCTGTGTCTGCGCTGTGCTGCTTTGCAGCGGGCGCCATCGGCGTTTACCGCAGCCGCACCCTGGCTGCCTATCAGGCCACGCTGGATGAGCAGGCCGCCTAACGGGTCCGAGTCGCATAAAGGAGAAACAGCTTTATGGCAAATATCAGCTTACAGCATCTGGATAAGATCTACGACAACAATGTGCAGGCTGTCTTTGACTTTAACCTGGAGGTGAAGGACGGCGAGTTCATCGTGCTGGTCGGCCCCTCCGGCTGCGGCAAGTCCACGACGCTCCGCATGATTGCCGGTCTGGAGGATATTTCCGCCGGCCGTCTGCTGCTGGACGGGGAGGACATCACCGCCGCCCCCGCCAAGGACCGCGACATGGCCATGGTGTTCCAGAACTATGCGCTCTACGGCCATATGACCGTGTATGAGAACATGGCCTTCTCCCTGACGCTGCGCAAGGAGGACCCCAACGTCATCCACCGCAAGGTGCTGGCGGCGGCGGAGATCCTGGGATTGACGGATCAGCTGAACAAGAAGCCCAAGCAGCTCTCCGGCGGTCAGCGCCAGCGCGTTGCCATGGGCCGCGCCATCGTGCGCAACCCCAAGGTGTTCCTGTTTGACGAGCCGCTGTCCAACCTGGACGCAAAGCTGCGCGGCGCGACCCGCCGTGAGATATTGCTGCTCCACAAGCGCATGAACGCCACCATGCTCTACGTCACCCATGACCAGACCGAGGCGCTGACCCTGGCGGACCGCATCGTCTGCATGTCCATGGGCCATGTGCAGCAGGTCGGCACGCCCCTGGAGCTGTATGAGACCCCTGCCAACCTCTTTGTGGCCAGCTTCATCGGTCTGCCCCCCATGAACTTCTTCAACGTGACCATCCGGAACGGTCAGGCGGTGAACAAGTACTTCACCGTGGCGCTGACCGATGCGGAGAAGCAGCTGCTTGCCACCTATGAGGGCAAGGAGGTCACGCTGGGCGTCCGTCCTGAGAACATTGCTACCGGCGGTGACGTGCAGGTCAAGGTCTTCTCCAATGAGAATCTGGGCATGAGCACGCTGGTGCACGGCCGGCTCTGCGGCGAGCATGCTGCGGATGCCGCCATCACCTGCAAGCTGCGCGGCTGGTGCGATTACAAGGCCGGCGATACGGTCAATGTGCTCTTTGAAAAGCGCCACTTCTTCGACAAGGAAACGACCAACGCCATCAGGTGAAAGGAGGGCTGAGCATGCCCGAGATGAAAAAAGGCAGGAAGAACGGCGGCCTGAAGGAATTCTTCCGCAAACAGATCGTGACCCTCAAGCGCAAGCCTCAGACCATTCCGCTTCTGGTGCTGGCGATCGGCTTCCTGGTATATTCCCTGAATCTGACGGACGTCTCTGACACCACCGCCAAGATCCAGCTGGCCGGCATGGGCCTGAGCGGCTTCTGCACGATGCTGTTCTCTCTGCTGAGCTTTGTGTGCTTCCTCAATGCATACCCCCACCGCAAGAAGACCAACATCCCCATGCTGGTGCTGATGTTCCTGATGCTGGCCATTCTGATCGTCTGCGATACCTTCTACATGGGCCAGATCAGCAAGGCGCTCAACCGCCCGGATCATCCCATCGTGGTGGACGTCAACACCCAGTACATCGCGGATGCGATGCGCATGCTCAATGTGCATCGGATCATCATCGCCGTTGGCGCGGTGCTGACGCTGCTGGTGCCTGTGCTGCGCAAGCTCCTGCGGAAGATCAATACCTCGCTGACCATTGAGGACAACGGTCAGATGGAAGCTCTCGTGCTGTCTGAGGACAACTGATCCGATGAGTAAAAAGAAGCAGCCCGCGGCTGCAAAGAAGGACGCTTCCTACTACAACCTTCATACGGAGGCTGTGGAGGATCTTGTCACGGCGACGAAGGAAAATACCCCCCGCTATTCCGAGGAGGAGCTGACCAAATACCGCTCCGGCAGGAAAAAGTGGAAGTTCCCCCAGGGCCTCAAGGTCGTGCTGATCAAGTTCTGGTTCTATGGGGCGGTGTGCTTCTTCGGCTTTATGGGCCTGGGCATGTATCTGGCGGATGGGCTGGATATGCTCTTTGTCGGCGCGGTGCTGCTGGGCATGGTGACGGATCTGCTGATTAATCATTTCCTCCGCTTCACCGAGCAGCTGCCCGGCGGCAGCAAAAAGTGGATGATGGTGACCCGCCGGGGCGCGGCAGGCTTCTTCATGAATCTGCTGTACGGCTTTGTGCTGATGTTCCTGGTGTATACGCTCTATGTCGGGATCAACGCGGCACTGCTTCAGCTGGCCGGCGGGGAAGGCGCGCCGACTCTGGGCGTGGAGCCCATCCTCTTCGGTCTGTTCACCACCGGGATGGATTCCCTGTGCGTGGGCTGCCGGAACCTGCTGCAGCGGATCGTTGATGACGCCCGGAAGAAGGCATAAGAACAGCCGCCGGTGAAACGGCGGCTCAGACCATCAACAAACTCCGGGAGGCGTCGGAGGGCTCGCAAGCCCTTCGACTTTAGATCGAAAATCGGCGACATGCGCGGCGATTTTCGCGCTTTTCCGTTAGGAAAAGCTTCCTTACACGAACGAACGGCCGGGAGAA